>NZ_BAAGXU010000065.1:0-576 GCF_054779675.1 Emticicia fontis | reverse complement strand
AACTCAATAGCATCGTTTTCAACATCTAATGCTTCCCATCTATGCTTTATTCTGATTTCCGGGTCAAGCCTAAAACCTGTGGGCGAATAAAGTTAAGCATAGATTTTGGTAAGTCTATATAAGAAGAACGGGATATTCTTCACACCTCTGAATTGGCTTCTGAATGCTTTGATTTTAGCATTGAATGATTCAGTCGAAGCGTTAGTACTTCTGTTTTCAAACAAGTTTACGATCGTTTTATAGTGATTCTGAATGGAACGGGCTACTGTATTGAAGGCTTTAAAACCTGCTTGCCTGACTTTCTCATGCCATTTAGCCAACCTTGTTAACCCATATAGTTTATCCTTAGTATTTTCAAAGATATAAGAAAGACTCATAGTTAAATCGTAAGCCTGTTTAATGTCAGGGTATAATTCGAATAGCAAAGCCGCTCTTTGCCTCTGATTTTCTGTCCAATCCTTTTCTTTTTTATACAAGACATACCTGCTTCTGGCTAATAACTGTTTGATAGTATCTCCATTTGAAAGTACTTTGGGGATATATTCAATATCAGTTTTCTTGGCTAACTCAATAGCA
>NZ_BAAGXU010000064.1:350810-400072 GCF_054779675.1 Emticicia fontis | reverse complement strand
TTGCATTTAGCAAAGGTCTTTATTCATTTTTACTATTCAAATTTTAATGCGTTTAACCTGATTATTGCTTACCATTGATTATGTAAACTTTTGTCGCACAATAGGGAACGGTAGTCTATAAAAGACCCTCAAACAAAAAGAACAGCATTGAATACTCCGGTTTTCTAAATTATCTTTGGGTATTATTTTTTGTAAGTATCTACTAAAATTTATAAAAGTATTAAGAAAAAATTCTTAAACTTGATAGATTTTAAAAATAGCAAAGTCAACCCCCTCTATTTCTAATGAATAACTTTAATATTAACCGACGCCGATTCATGCAAGGTGCGTCTGCTTCTTTAGCATTATCTACCTTTGGTGCAAGAGGCATGGACATTATCAATCCACCAACAGCTTATCGTGTAGCACTCATTGGTACAGGGTGGTACGGCAAAAGTGATTTATTCCGTCTGATTCAGGTAGCTCCCGTTGAAGTCATAGCTCTTTGCGATGTTGACAAAAACATGCTGAACGAAGCTGGAAAGCTAGTGAGCCAACGCCAGAAATCAGGCAAAGTACCTAAACTCTATACTGACTACAAAAAACTACTGGCCGATAATCAGTTAGATATTGTATTGATTGGTACTCCTGACCATTGGCACGCATTGAATATGATCGATGCCGTGAAAGCTGGTGCCAACGTATATGTACAAAAACCAATCAGTGTGGATGTGATGGAGGGTGAAGCTATGGTTGCTGCTGCCCGAAAATATAATAAAGTGGTTCAGGTAGGTACTCAACGTAAAAGTACACCTCACCTGATTGAAGCGAAAAAGAATATTGTTGATGCGGGTTTGTTAGGTAAGATTTCCCATGTAGAAATGTGCTGCTACTTCCATATGAGAAACAACGGAAATCCTCCTGTACAAGCCGTACCTGATTTTCTTGATTATGAAATGTGGACAGGCCCTGCTCCTATGCGGCCTTACGATGGTTTACCGCATATCCGCTGGTGGCGTACATTCAAAGAATATGGTAACGGAATCATGGGTGATATGTGTATCCATATGTTTGATACGGTCCGCTGGATGTTGAAACTAGGCTGGCCTACCAAAATATCTTCTACCGGAGGTATTTACGTACAAAAAGAAGGAAAATCGAATATTGAAGATACACAATCGGCGATCTTTGAATATCCTGAACTGAATTGTGTATGGCAGCACCGCACCTGGGGAACGCCAAATAACCCTGATTATCCTTGGTCGTTCACCTTATATGGCGAAAAAGGCACTTTATGGGCCAGTACCATGGCGTATGATTTTATTCCACAAGGCAAAGGAGATAAAATCCATAAAGATGTGGTATATGAAAGAGAGAAATATCCGGAAGATTTAACAGAAGACAGAATTGAGTTAAACGCCGCTCCGGCAACTCGTCTGCATATGTTAGATTTCTTAGCTGCAATTGAAAACAAAGGCAGACCGGTGGCTGACATAGAACAAGGTCATATTTCAACCGCAAGCTGCTTATTAGCTAATCTTTCGATGCAAACAGGCCGTCCGATTGTTTATGATCCAGTGAAACGCGAGATTGTTGGTGACCGTGAAGCAAATGGTCTTTTGGCTCGTCCGTATCGTAAGCCTTATGTACACCCAGATCCAAAAAAGGTTTAAGAATTACTTTTCAATCGATAAAGAATAGGTGGGCGAAGGTCTGCCTATTTTTATTCCTCGTCAATATCAAATGTCTTGGCTATTTTCTCTAAATTTAAACTTCTGGCAGAAGCATTGAAGATTTCGCGATACACGCCATTTTTCTCATACAGTTCCTGATGGACTCCTTGCTCTACTACTCTTCCTTTTTTCATGACAATAATTTTATCTGAGTCGATAATCTGAGATAGACTATGAGAAATAATTACGACTGTACGTCCTTTTTTAATATCATCCAGGCTATTTTTGATTTGTTCGGTAGCAATGGCATCCAGACTAGCGGTAGGTTCGTCTAAGATAATAATAGGAGGGTTTTTCAGAAATAATCTGGCAATGGCAATTCTTTGTTGTTGTCCACCAGATAAGAGTTGTGCATCTGATTCATATTTATCCGGCAATTCCATAATCTGTTCATGCAATGACGCTTGTTTGGTTGCTTCTATGATCTCCTCTTTAGTGGCATTCATATTACCATAGCGTATATTCTCTTCGATATTACCTTTAAAAATATGATTCTTTTGTAAAACCATCCCAATATCATCTCTTAGTACCTGCGTATCATATTTGGATAAATCTATCTTATCCAGTACTATTTGTCCAGAATCCGGGGCATAAAATTTAACCAGTAAATTAATCAAAGTACTCTTGCCTGCACCAGATAAGCCAACTAAAGCCGTTGTTTTCCCATTTTCAATTTCAATAGATATATCGGTCAAAGCTTTTGTACCATTCGGGTAGGTAAAATCTACATTTTTTAATAAATAATCTCCCTTGATTTGTGTCGGTTGGAAATCACCGCTTTTTTCAATGGCTTTTTTATTGTCTAAAATATCAAAGAACCCCTCTGAATAGGTGAGGGCATCGTTCATTTCATCGTAAATACGATGAAGCTGACGGATTGGCGCCGATACATTATTAAAGAGCATGATATGAAACATAATTGCCCCTATGGAGATTTGTCTGTCTAAAACCAGATAGGCTGTCAGGATGATGATTAACACTACTCCTATCTGCTCTACAAAGCTCTTGATAGCATCAAATAAAAAGTTGGTTCTGCGGGTAGTCAATTGCAAATCCATCAGTTTCATTTGCAGGCCATATTGCTTAGTCTCTTCGTATTTTTCTCTTACAAATGATTTAATAACTACGATTGATTCAATCAGATTGATGATACCATTACTCTTGTTTTCTCGCTGGAATTTGAGTTTTCTTCTTACCCCCTGCAATTTATCTGCCTGTACATAACTAATCCAGAAGTAGATTGGGAGAATCATAGTAGCGACTAAACCTACATACACATTGGCTGTGAACATCACGATCAAGGCCATAATTGAATTGGCAAAGAGCGGGAGAATATCTATGAAGAAATTCTGCACCAGTTTAGTTAAACTTTCTACTCCCCTATCAATACGTGTCTGCAGTTTGCCTTTCTGGTTATCACTATCGGCATAAAATGCCATCTGATAGCTCAGAATTCGGCTCACTACTTCCTGTGATAAATCGCTTGAAATATTAATTCTGATTTTTTCACCGTAGAATTTTTGACCGAAAGTGATAAAAGAGTTTATCACCTCTTTGACACATAAAACTAAAGTGATTTCTAAGAGAAGAGGATACCCTTGCTGGATTGTCAGATGTTTATCTAACATTCCCTGGATAGTATCGACCGTATAGCGCAAGACCCAAGGGTTTACCTGTGCTGTAATAGCTCCCAGTAATGTTAGTAACAAAGCCAGATAAATTAGGCCACGATAAGGTTTGACAAAAGGCTGCAAACGCTTAAATATACTCCAGATGTTCATGTGATTGTGTGAGAAATAGCAGTAATTAAAAGGGATTTTAGTGTATACTCAATTTTTACTTTTAATTGAATATGAGTTTATCTTTACGTAATGTACATTCAATATTGAGCGAATCTTTCCCTATTCTTCCTCTTAATAAGAGTTTATCAGCTACAGACTTTTCTAGTTTCCATGTCTGAGTTTCATAGCGGGTATTCTGATTATTAATAAAGCTAATGGTTGTCTGTTTTTCGGTAGAATCCATAAAATATACAAATCTTTGCCTTTTTAAAGGGCCTTGAAGAACACCAGCGTAGCCTTCAAAAAAACACCTGTTAAAATTACTTGAATCAGTAGCAGTAGTAGCCACCCAGTTGCCATTTTCCCACTTTTCAATTTTTTCTACTTTCCAGGCGCCATATAACTTATTTTTAGGGGCTGATTGATTAGCAGCCGTTAAATAATCGTAGGTACTTATCAGAGGGTCATATAAGATATAACCAACCAATAAGATATTGATACCTAAACCTATTCGTTTCAATAATTTTCTATCGGCCAAGTCAGGATAATAAGGCGCCGGAACTTCTTTATTGGTAAAAAAGAATTTCCAGAGTCTATTACTATATTGCAGGAAAATATAAGTAGCCACTGCCAAATAGGTAAATGAATTGAGTTTGACACAAACATCAAAGAAGATGTTAACCAGCCATACATTCAGCATGACCACTACCATCAATAATGCTCCTAATAAAGCAGTGCGGCGAAAAAGTAGCAAAAAGGCAGGAATCACTTCTCCCCACCCCAGAAAGATCTGATAGCCCTTTGAATACCCAAAGAATGCCCATGCCACACGCATAGGGCTTAGTTCGGCCATTCGGGCATCCATATTTGCCATTAACTGAGGAAATTGTCCAGCAAAGACCTTAGCTAAACCATAGCTCATAATTATCCATGCCAGGTACATACGCAGGAGAAATACAAGTATAGGCTGGACTCTATATGCATTTGGAATTTTAGCGTGTAATAAATTAAATAGTAATCCGACCGCTCCACCAATAAGCGCGCCTCGCCCTACTACCTGATAATGCTGTGGGAAATCCCCACAACCACTATTATAATTGGCCTGAAAGAATACACCGATAGCCATTCCGACTACCGTAAAACCAAGAATATTATTCCAGAAGCTGACATCCGTCAGACTGAGACGTTCATAATAGCGGTAAGGTTTAGTCATGATATGGTATTTGTTATTGTTTCCACTTGATATTACAACCCATACTCGGGTATTGGATTTCTGAGACTAGTTGATTGGCGAGCATGGCATTCAGTGCGCCTCTTAAGTCACTTCCGGTAACAGGCTTAGGGTTTTCCATTTTTGGTCGGGATTCATCTAATCTGCCTCTATATCTTAATCTCAGTTCTCCATCAAATACGTAAAAATCTGGTGTACAGGCTGCTTCAAAGGCTCTTGCTACATCCTGAGTTTCATCATATAAGTATGGGAAAGTAAAACCCGACTCTCTCGCAAAAACTTTCATCGCATCAGGGCCGTCCTGTGGGTAATGTTCTACGTCATTAGAACTGATAGCTACAAATGAAACGCCTTTGGGTTGGTAGTCTTTTGCCAGTTTTACTACCTCATCTTTTACATGCAATACATACGGACAATGATTGCATATAAACATGACAACTGTGGCTTTGTCGGAACGCAAATCATTCAATGACAGCAATTGTCCTGTGATGGTGTCAGGTAATATAAATATAGGAGCTAAGGTCCCAATGGGAAGCATATTTGATTCAGTGCGTGCCATAATTTATCTTCTTGCAGGATTAAAAAGCAAATTAATTAATTTCGGTATAAGATGATAGGGGTAATAATCGTTTTAATTGTCAGATGAATAGATTAATTAAACCATTTCTGTTTTAATTAATCTAAGAACTAAAATGTTTATAGAATTATGAAAAATCAATCAAAATTTCGTACGCTAACCTTGGCAGGACTTTTTGCTCTGCTTGCTTTATCGCTTTCGAGTTGTGTGTATAGTGGCCGACCTGTCCGTTATTACGATAGGCCAGCTTATAGTAGTCGTCCGTATTATAGGGTTCAGCCAAGAACAAGAGTTGTTGTAGTTCCAAGATATGATAGACATCACCGCAATTATGACCGACATCATCATGACAACGGCCGTCGACGCGGTGGAAGATATTAATAGCTATTTTGGTTTAAAAACCAGTTTATAGATTGCGGATTACGCATAGCATCCAGCGAAACCGCTTTTTCAACCGGAGTGCCCATCAGGATTTTCTTGATGGGCATTTCCATTTTTTTACCACTAATGGTATAAGGTATTTCCGGAACTTCAAAGATGGCATCAGGCACGTGTCTGGGGCTATATTGTTTTCTGAGTTGTGCTTTAATTTTCGCTATTAAATTATCATCTAATAGTCCGTTCTCATGCAGAACTACATATAATGGCATAAAGAAACTACCATCAGGCTTTTCTATACAAATAACCAGGCTATCTTTTATTTCGGGTATGGCCTCAATTGCATTATATACCTCAGCAGTTCCTATCCTTACGCCATCACGATTCAGCGTAGCATCTGACCTGCCGTAGATAATAATTCCCAGATTTTTGGTAATTTTTATCCAGTCACCATGTGTCCAGACATCGGCGTATTTTTCAAAATAGCTGCTACGGTATTTTTGGTTATCTCTATCTTTCCAAAAATACAGAGGCATGGAAGGCATCACGTTTTTTATGACTAATTCTCCTACTTCATTATAGATTGGGCTACCCTCATCATTCCAGGCTTCAATATTTGCTCCTAACATCCTGCACTGAATTTCGCCAGAATAAACCGGTAGATAAGGGCATCCTCCCATAAATGCACTACATACATCAGTTCCGCCACTTAAAGAAATCAGATGCAGGTTTTTAGAAACATTTTCATAAATCCATTCAAAAGCTTGTGGTGGCAAAGGTGAGCCTGTTGAACCCAATGTTTTAATTTTAAGTGTATTATCCTTAAAAAAATGCGTACCTTGCTTCATATAATTGATATAAAAAGCAGCTCCACCCCCAAAATGATTCACTTTGGCATCTCTGGCAAATTGCCATAAGACATTAATATGAGGGTAAGCAGGTGAACCATCATATAAGCATAAGGTTGCTCCACAAGCCATTGAAGAGAGAGCAAAATTCCACATCATCCATCCGGTTGTTGAGTACCAGAAATACCGTTCTCCCGGTTGCACATCCTGGTGAAACGCCAGCGCTTTCAGGTGTTCTATCAGATTTCCTCCGGTGCTATGGGTAATAGCTTTGGGTTTTCCGGTCGTACCTGATGAATAGAGAATCCAGATTGGGTCGTTAAACTCAACCGGAGTAAAGGTTAGTTTTTCATTAGGTGTTATCGATAGTATTGTTTCCCATGCTTCACTCTCCAAAATAACTGTATCGACCAATGATGGTAGTTGTTCAGATAATTCTTTTACAATAGCCGATTTATCAAAAACCTTACCGCCATAATTGTAACTATCGCATGCAAAAAGGATTCTAGGCTCTATCTGTTGAAAACGGTCTATCAGACTCTCCAAACCAAAATCAGGGGAGCAGCATGACCAGATAGCTCCTACTGAATTCACGGCTAAGAAAATGGCTATTGTATCGGGAGTATTAGGTAAATAACCTACTACCCTATCTCCTTTCTGGACTCCTTTTTCTTTCAGATACTTTTGCAGGGCTGAAACTTCGTTTTCCAAGCTTGCCCAGGAAATTTCAGTTAGGGTTTGGGTTTCAGATTGAAATATAATGGCAGGACGTTCGGTAGTTTTATGACGAAATATATGTTCAGCATAGTTTAAAGTGGAGCCTTCAAACCATTTGGTGCCAATCATTTCGTTGTTGGTTTGTTGTAATACCGATTGGTAGCCAGTATGAGCATGGATTTCGAAGAATTGAAAAATTGTCTCCCAAAAGTCTGCAACATTATCAACCGACCATTGCCACAAAGCCTGATAATCTTTAAAAGTCAGGTTTTTATGAATCTCAAGCCAGGATTCGTATTTTTTTAGATTCGATTCTTCAATATATGTGGTGGAGGGTGTCCAAAGCGGGATATTCATGCCTATTCTTATTTTAAGGCAATATTATGAAGATACTTTTATATTTTAATTGTCAGAACAATTATTTTATCTATCTAATTTATCAGATATTAGCAGCTTTAGCGCCACTCAAAATTGTAGCGGGTATGCTTGTAGCCTTTGATTTCCATGCTGGCACTACCAATTGGGAACTCAAGCTCTATTCTGATGGGTACTCGGTTTCTATCATCAGATACCCAGATTCTGATAGCATCTTCACCTTTAAACATTTCGTTCTGTGGTAAAATTGGCGTTAGTTTAAGTACATCAATCTTACCGAATCTGGTTTTTACTACGCCCCTACCATTAAATTTCACTTTCATCTGGTAGATTTGATCGTCGAAAAACATCGGTGCGGCCACACTTTCGCCCACCTTCATTTTTGAAAAATCTAAGGTACGTAAGAAATAATAACCCGAAACCACATCGTGGATATTGTTGGGCAGATCAAATGCCTTCTTTTCATTGTTCTGTTCTCGCATTGCAGAGTTGGCCGCGTGATCAAAAAGAATGACCTGATCTTTTTTATAATTGTTTTCCTGCAAACTCATCAGGAATTTTTGCGGCAAAATAGCAGAGGTATCAAGATAAGAGCGATAGGTATTTCTGATATGAAAAAGGTCTGTTAAACCAGTGGTACGACCAAAAACATTAATCCGGAAACATGCGCGGTTATTGACAGAATAAATCTGTGGGCTTACTTCAACTGTTGCTTCACCTACGGGCAGTATACCGTACTTTATTTTATACTCAAAGTATTCTCCCGCCTTAAAACTTGTATTAGGTATAAAGCGATACGTATCTCCTACCACAAATGATGAGGCAACGAATAAAAAACAAACAGTCAATATTTTTACAAGATATTTCATCTAAACTAGGCTAAACAAAAGATATAACTAAAAAAATATGCCAATATCAAAAAACAATACTACTTGGATACTCCTTTTTAAGATATGTCAGGTATTTTTTAAAATCCTGATTGAATTTAGTTTTAAACTCTTCTTCAAACTGATTTTGCTTGCTCTGATATGTGAGATAGCCAATAAAATAAGCATTATTTACCTCGGAAGTTCGTCTGCGATTCTTTCTGAGTGATTGCATTTCTCCTTTCATCAACGTATCAGTTGAACTTATTATTTTTCCTATCAAATCAAATTTAAGGGAAGTTCTCTGGCTGATTGTTAAGCTTTTATTAAAACTATGATACAAATTATCCAATTTTTTTGCTCCCCTGATCAGGTGTTTTGTGTAAGCATCACTAAACATCTTTGAGCGCTCATATTTTCTCAACTCTTCTGAATCCCTGCCATATTTATAGGCTAAAAATCTGATAGCTCCATATTCTCCAATGAAATCAGCCAGATTCTCATTGAACTCCAGGTTATTTTTCACAAAAAGCGTTCCATGTGTGAGTTCATGAATAATCAATGATGCTAATCTGGCATCAGAATAATAAAGCATAGAACTCAGAATCGGATCTTTCAGATAACCTAAAGTACTCCAGGCTGAAACCTCGTTCAATTGTGTATCAAAGCCTTGTTTTTTCAGTTCCCCTATTTCCTTATCAGCCAATTCTTTTTCAAAATGTCCTTTATAACTAAAAGTACCTACAATCGGGAAATGCCATTTTTTTGCTTTCAGCTCAAAAGGTTCACAGGCAGTCATTACCCATAAAATAGGTTTGCCATGTTGATTATAAAATGTGGTATAGTTTTCGGAAGGATTTAAACCCAAAGAATCAACTGCGAATTTTTTAATTTCCTGAATCAATTCAATCCGTTTCTTTAAAGAGTCGGGGAAGGTTTTGTCTGCCATCACCTCTTTTACCGGACGCGTATTAAAAATGATTTTTAACTGGCCTTTTGCCTGACGAAAGCCATAAGCGGCAGCATCGAAATTGAACGCAATAAAGCCTACCAGTAGGATGAAGAATACAAGAAAAAAGTATTTGATAAACTTTTTAAAACCAAGCCACATATTGCAATATAATTGAATCTCTTATTTTCTATAAAGAAAACTATACTCAGACTAATAAACAAAAATAAAAGCCACTCTGTTCAGAATGGCTTTATATTTATCTATTTCTTAATATTATCTGCTTAAATAGAGATTTCTTTCAGCATAAACTTTCAGGAAGAAATCATCTGTTAAATCGTCGATGAAGTAAATACCTTCACCTGTCGATTTCATCTCAGGCCCTAGTTCTTTATTCACATTCGGGAATTTGCTGAACGAGAAAACAGGGATTTTAATGGCATAACCTTCTTTATGAGGATTGAAATTAAAATCTTTTACTTTTTTCTCTCCTAGCATCACCTTAGTTGCATAATTTACATAAGGCTCACGGTAAGCTTTACAGATGAAGGGTACTGTACGAGATGCTCTTGGATTTGCTTCAATTACATATACCTTCTCATCTTTAATCGCAAACTGGATATTGATTAATCCTACCGTATTTAAACCTACGGCAATTTTCTTCGTGTATTCCTCTATCTGAGCAATCACATTTTCGCTTAAATCAAACGTTGGTAAAAGCGCATAAGAGTCTCCTGAGTGGATACCTGCAGGCTCAATATGCTCCATGATACCGATGATATATACATCTTCTCCATCACAGATAGCATCAGCCTCTGCCTCTATTGCATTTTCAAGGAAATGGTCTATCAGGATATTGTTGTCAGGAATATCGTTCAGGATTTTAACCACGTGTTGCTCTAATTCCTGCTCGTTGATAACAATTTTCATGCTTTGTCCGCCTAGTACATAACTTGGACGAACCAATAGAGGGAAGCCTAGTTCACGAGAAACTTCAACCGCGCGATCTGCACTACGAACCGTATCAAATAAAGGGTAAGCAATATCAAGTTCTCTTAATCTTTCAGAGAATCGACCTCTGTCTTCTGCTAAATCAAGCGCATCGTAAGAAGTACCTATGATTTTGATACCATATTTAGTTAGTTTTTCTGCCATTTTCAGGGCAGTTTGTCCACCTAACTGTACAATTACACCTTCCGGTTTTTCGTGTTGAATCAAATCATATACATGCTCCCAGAATACTGGCTCAAAGTATAATTTATCTGCAATATCAGGGTCTGTTGATACAGTTTCAGGATTACAGTTCAGCATGATGGTTTCGTAACCACATTCTTTAGCTGCTAATACACCATGCACACAAGAGTAATCAAACTCAATACCTTGCCCGATACGGTTAGGGCCTGAGCCCAATACCAATACTTTCTTTCTGTTCGAACTTACCGACTCATTTTCAGGATTTTCCTGATCAACGTTGAAAGTAGAGTAATAATATGGTGTTTTTGCTTCAAACTCTGCCGAGCAGGTATCAACGCATTTATACACGCGCTTAATACCTAAAGCATTTCTCTTATTGAAAACCTGACTTTCTTTACAATTCAGAATATGGGCAATCTGACGGTCAGCATAGCCTTTTTGCTTGGCTGTTAATAGTAAATCTTTGTCTATATCATCAATTGAGAATTGCTCCATTTCTTTTTCCAGCAATATCAATTCCTCAATCTGACGTAAGAACCATTTATCTATTTTGGTAAGATTCTGTATAGTTTTGAAAGAAAGCCCGGCTTTGAAAGCATCATAAATATGGAATAAACGATTCCATGATGGATTGGCTAATGATTTCTTCAATGCATCCTGATCTCTCAATTCTTTGCCATCTGCACCTAAACCATTACGACGGATTTCTAATGATTGACAAGCTTTTTGAAGCGCTTCCTGAAAATTACGGCCGATACCCATCGTTTCACCTACCGATTTCATCTGTAAGCCTAACGAACGGTCAGCACCCTGAAATTTATCGAAGTTCCAACGTGGTACTTTTACGATTACGTAGTCGATGGCTGGTTCGAAAAACGCTGAAGTACTTCCTGTAATCGGGTTAATTAACTCATCAAGATTATACCCAATCGCCATTTTTGCGGCAATCTTGGCAATCGGATAACCAGTAGCTTTTGAAGCCAGCGCCGATGAACGGCTTACACGAGGATTAATTTCGATAGCAATAATCTCGTCTGTATCAGGATGCAATGAGAACTGAACATTACAACCACCTGCAAACTGTCCGATTCCGTTCATCATCTTGATTGCCATATCACGCATTTTCTGGTAAATGGTGTCTGGCAATGTCATGGCAGGAGCAACTGTAATTGAGTCTCCTGTATGAATACCCATCGGATCGAAGTTCTCGATGGTACAGATAATAACGATATTACCTTTATTGTCGCGCAATAACTCTAACTCATATTCCTTCCAACCCATGATTGATTGCTCAACCAATACTTCGTGTACTGGTGAAGCATGTAAGCCATGGTTAAGCGCTTTATCAAAATCTTCAGGATTATTTACAAATCCACCACCAGTTCCACCTAGGGTAAATGATGGACGAATAACCAATGGGAATCCTATTTCCTGTGCGATTTCTTTTCCTTCCAGGAATGAACGGGCAGTACGGCCTTTACATACGCCTACGCCTAGCTCAAGCATTTTTAGTCTGAACTTCTCACGATCTTCGGTTGTCTCAATGGCTTTGATGTCAACACCAATAATCTGCACATTGTATTTTTTCCAAACACCACTTTTATCACAATCAATGGCAAGGTTCAATGCAGTTTGTCCGCCCATAGTTGGTAAAACGGCGTCAATTGGTTTACCCATTGCGCGGTGTTTTTCCAGAATTTCTACGATAGATTTTTTCTCCAGTGGTTTCAGATAAACATAATCAGCATTGATAGGATCCGTCATGATAGTTGCCGGATTTGAGTTAATCAAACTCACTTCAATACCTTCTTCCTTTATTGATCTTGCTGCTTGAGAGCCGGAGTAATCAAATTCACACGCCTGACCTATGACAATGGGGCCTGAGCCTATGATAAGAACTGACTTAATATTGAGATTTTTTGGCATTTTTTTTTGTGAAGGGGTTTCGATTCGTTAATCGAAGAACAAAGTTAGTACAGATTTTTGATTCTATCATTGAAAACTTAAAAATACCTTAGAAAAGTGCAAAAAAAAGATAAAAATATCTCATTAAACAGCAATCTTCATTAAGTCTTTTGCCAAAGTCTAAAAGATAGATTTTACCACTGTGCAGCAGTATCGTTGAAGACATTTAATACCAATTGGTCAAGGATTTTAGGCACTAATGAGCCTTCTACCTGAGCCAATGTTTGTTCTTGCGGGAAGTCCTGATAAAAAGAATATTCTTTTTCAAAACTATCATCCTCGCTTTTTGAATTTACAAACCTTACTTCTATTCTGATGGTTAATCTGTTAAGCGCAGCTTTATCACTTGCGGTAGCAGCTACCGGAGTAAGTTCATAACCAGTAATTGAACCTTCTAAAAATAAATCTCCATCATTGGGTTTTAATTTCAGACTGGTATTACGCTGATAATATTCTTTTAGTTTTTCGGTGAAAGTCAAGGTAAGGTTGGCAGGGCCACCGGCGGTGTTCATCACAAAAGTTTGAATCGTGATAGTTTTTAAATCGCTCGAAAGAGTTGTACCCGTAAAAGAATAGATTTTGCATGAATCAAGCATTAGTGCAGAACATAAAAAAAGCGACAGAACTAAACACCTTTTTGCTACTACACCAAATTTATCTTTGTTTGTGTTTAATCCTATGTTATTCATCTTCAATATCGTATTGCTTGATTTTTCTATATAATGTTCTTTCAGAAATGCCCAGGTCAGATGCTGCATATTTACGTTTAAAGCCATTTTTCTTCAAAGCTTTAATAATCATTTCTTTTTCCTGCCTCTCTAATGAAAACGAATCTTCCTCCGTCTCATGCGAAATATCTTCTATATTATTTCTATCGTCCTGAATTTCGTCAATCTTGATAAATCCATTTTCGTCAACTGGTTGATATGGCTGAAATGGGCTCGCTACCGGGCCATACATATTCTGAGGTACAAGTGCAACACTTTCATCCTGATGAATGCCATTAAACAAGTCGCTATGTTGTTTCATCATTTCAGGATTTATCTGCCCGCCTTGCATTAATGACAGAACCAATTTCTTCAAATCAGTCATGTCTTTCCGCATATCAAAGAGTACTTTATATAATAAATCTCTTTCTGAAATACCACTGTCAACCCCACCATTCATGCCTTTCAGCAAGGTAGGCAAGCCACTTGATTGTTCACGGGGAAGGTATTTAGTCAAGACTTCGGCTGACACCAATCTATCGGTTTCCAGAATGGTAATTTGCTCTGCAATATTTTTTAGCTGACGAATATTGCCCGGAAAGCGGAAATTCATCAATAATTGCGTAGCACTTTCTGTTAGCTCAATGGGCTGAATATGATTTTTTTCGGCGAAATCGTAGGAGAATTTTCTAAAAAGCAGGTCAATATCGTATCCACGCTCGCGTAACGGTGGCACGTATATAGGAACTGTATTTAAGCGATAATATAAATCTTCTCTGAATCTACCTTTTTCAACCGCATCAATCAGATTGACATTCGTTGCCGCAACTACCCTTACGTCTGTTTTCTTTACTTTAGAAGAGCCTACCGGAATAAATTCGCCATTCTCTAATACACGCAATAAACGGGCTTGCGTGCCTATCGGTAACTCAGCTATCTCATCGAGGAATATTGTACCAGAATTAGTGGTTTCAAAGTAACCTTTACGGTCGTCGATAGCACCTGTAAAAGAGCCTTTTACGTGTCCGAATAGCTCTGAGTCAATAGTTCCTTCAGGAATAGCTCCACAGTTGATAGCTATAAATGGCCCATGTTTTCGTGAACTTAGTGCATGGATTATTTTTGAAAACGATTCCTTTCCACTCCCACTCTCTCCGGTTATCAGGACAGTCAGGTCGGTTGGGGCTACTTGTACGGCAATACTCAGGGCATAATTCAATGCAGGCGCATTGCCAATGACTCCGAACCGATTCTTGACTGATTGTATTTCTGCGTTGTTGGTCATTATAATTCTAAGCTAAAACTTCTTCCACTGCCTTGCCTATCAAAGTTGCTGCGGTGCACTCAGTTACCAATACGTTTACGTAATCGCCTTTCTTGAAATTCTCTTTTGGGAAAACCACCATTTTATTCTGGTCATTTCTACCACATAAGTGTTCTGCAGAACGTTTTGAGAAACCTTCTACTAAAATCTTATGCACTTTACCTATGGCTAATTGATTACGCTCTAATGAGTGCAATTGTTGTTTGGCAATAACTTCTGTCAGACGTCTGTTTTTTACATCGGCAGGTATATCATCAGTCAATTTTTTAGCTGCAGGAGTATTTGGTCTTTCAGAATAGGCAAACATATAACCATAGTCATATTTTACGTAATCCATCAATGAAAGTGTGTCCTGATGATCTTCTTCTGTTTCAGTACAGAAACCTGTAATCATATCTTGTGAGATACCACATTCTTCGCCCAGAATCTCGCGGATTCTATCAATCTTACCCATGTACCATTCGCGGTCATAAGTACGGTTCATCAGGTCAAGAATACGACTGCTACCACTTTGTGCCGGCAAGTGAATATATTTACAAACGTTTTCATGCTTTTTCATCGCATAAAGCACCTCATCTGTAATGTCTTTTGGGTGAGAAGTGGAGAAACGGATGCGTAGGTCTGGATTGATTGAAGCTACCATTTCCAGCAAATTAGCAAAGGTGGTGGTATTAAGGTCCCCATTCACGCCTTTCCATTTGTATGAATCTACGTTTTGGCCTAAAAGAGTAACTTCTCTGTAGCCTTGCTCAAAAAGTTCAGTGGCTTCTTTAACAATCGAGAACGGGTCACGACTTCTTTCACGTCCACGAGTATAAGGCACTACGCAGAAGCTACACATATTATCACAACCACGCATAATGCTGATGAAAGCAGTAACACCGTTTGAATCTAAGCGGATAGGTGTGATATCGGCATAGGTCTCTTCTCTTGATAGAAATACGTTTACGGCTTTTTGGCCGTCTTCTACTTCGTTAATCAAATTGGGTAAATCACGGTAGGCATCAGGGCCTACTACCATGTCTACGATTTTCTCTTCTTCCAGAAACTTGGTTTTCAAACGCTCTGCCATACAGCCTAATACGCCAATTTTTACATTCTGGCGTTTTTTCTTCATAGGCACCAGGTGTTGCAGGCGATTTCTGACCTTTTGCTCGGCATTCTCACGGATAGCACAAGTATTCAGTAAAATCAATTCTGCTTCTTCTATTTTAGAAGTAGTCGCAAAACCATTTTCTCTTAATATAGATGCTACAATTTCGCTATCCGCAAAATTCATCTGGCATCCATAGCTTTCTATATATAGCTTGCGTTTGCTATTGCTTTCTTCGTCCACACTCACACGTGCTACATCTAAATCTTTCTTATCTTCTTCTTTCAGAATTTCTAATCTGCTTGTTACTAAACTCATGATTATTACCTTGATTTATCAAACACAACTCAATCGACAAAAATAAAGTTCTTATTCCGGTTAATCGACTTGCACAATTAAGACACAAATTTACTACAATACTGACAGATTGTCAGAAAAAAATTAATTAATTATTCTTAAACAGATGCTATCCCTCTTTTACCTCTATCTATTTTCAATAATCCTTTGTAATTTGCTGCACATTCAACCTTATAACCTGTTGCCCTTATGCCTTTGCTCATTACTATTATTGGGCTTATTGTATTGATTTTGCTCATTTCTTATTTCAAACTTCATACATTTCTTTCTTTTTTAGTAGTTACATTAGGTGTAGGCTTAGCTTTACAAATGCCCCCGGAAAAAATATTAACGGCAGTTCAGCAAGGTATTGGCGGAACACTCGGTTCTATCGTTTCAATTATTGCCTTGGGGGCTATGCTAGGTAAACTCGTAGCGCAAAGCGGCGCAGCCCAACGGATTTCAACCAAAATGATGGAGATTATCGGCACGGGCTATGTTCGCTGGGCTTTTATGATAACAGGTTTTATTGTTGGGCTACCACTTTTTTATTCAGTGGGCTTTATGCTTCTGGCTCCTTTGGTTATCACAGTTTCGTATAGATATAAATTGCCTGCGGTTTACATTGGTATACCCATGTTAGCTTCTCTCTCGGTTACGCAAGGTTATCTCCCACCCCATCCTGCTCCTTTAGCTATTGTGAAACAATTTGAAGTTGATATGGGCTTGACACTGTTTTATGGCATCATAGTGGCTATTCCGGCAATATTGGTTTCGGGTGCCTTGTTTGGGAGTACTTTAAAAAAATATCTCACCTTACCGAATAAGGCTTTTATTGCGCCTGAGCTAAAAGATGATGAAATGCCTTCTACTTTTATGAGTTTTATTTCAGTACTCTTACCTATTCTGTTGATTAGCATTTCTACCATTATTCTTCCCTATTTTCCTAAGGGATCATTCATGCATCAGCTACTGACTTTTGTGGGAGATCCGATTGTGAGTATGTTTATTTCGGTCTTGTTTGCTTCTTATGCTTTAGGTATTAAGCAAAATAAAACGATGGGAGAAGTAACAAATTTATTAGGAGACTCAATTAAAGAAGTAGCAATGTTGTTCCTTATTTTTGGTGGTGCCGGAGCTTTGAAACAGGTTTTGACCGACGGAGGTGTCAATCAATCTATTGCTTCCATGATGCAGGCATCTTCTTTGCATCCGTTGATTTTAGCCTGGGGAATGGCGGCTATCATACGTGTGGCGGTGGGTTCTTCTACTGTTTCGGGTATTACTACTGCCGGATTTGTTGCACCGTTATTGGCTTCTACCCATACTGAACCGCACCTGATGGTATTGAGTATTGGTGCAGGGAGCATGATGTTTTCTCATGTAAATGATGCGGGCTTCTGGCTTTTCAGAGAATATTTTCAGCTTTCTATGACCGAAACATTGAAAACCTGGTCTATTATGGAAACATTGGTTTCTGTATCAGGACTGGCTGGCGTAATGGCATTGAATGCGTTTATCGGATAAATCGACTTAAAAAGGATAACCAATAGCGAAGTGGAACACAGGATAGTATTCGTTATTCCTGCCTAATCTGGTTTTATTCAACACGAAACGATCACCCTCTTCCCTAGAAGGGTCTATTACTTTTACCCCCCAATCAAAACGGGCAACAAAGTAGTCTAAATCCAGACGAATACCAGCGCCTGTACCTACTGCGAATTCTTTATAAAACCTGTTCCAGGCAAAATTAGCCTCATTGTATTTGGATGAAATCTGGTACCATTTCCAGACGTTCCCAGCATCAATAAACAAGCCTGCGTTCCAGTTACCGATGAATCGGAACATATACTTGCGATATTCTATACTTCCTTCTAAGAGAATATCACCCGGTTGCTGGAAGAAACGGTTCCCAACGGTTACCCCTTGTGCTGAGCCTGGGCCTAAAGAGCGTGGTCGCCATGCTCGGATACTATTAGGGCCGCCAATAAAAAAGTTTTTTTCGAATGGTAGAGCCTGATTATCTCCATAAGGATGCGCTACGCCTACATTCACCCGATAAGCCCACGAGTCGCGGGCATTGATTGGGAAATATTTTCTGAAATCTATATTGACTTTTAAAAATCTGAAATACGCCCGCTGAATGGTATCTAGTGGA
Organism: Emticicia fontis; assembly: GCF_054779675.1. NCBI lineage: Bacteria > Pseudomonadati > Bacteroidota > Cytophagia > Cytophagales > Leadbetterellaceae > Emticicia > Emticicia fontis. The sequence goes on along the minus strand of NZ_BAAGXU010000064.1, from coordinate 381,861 downwards.
AATAACCGGTCAATGAATTTGATTTTATTTTTATCCGGAAAAAAATTAAGCGTTGTTCCACCTGATTCTATGAAAATCCTCAGATATTTAGCTCTGATATTTTTTCCCTGCTCCTGATTATTGAAAATATAGGTGGCGTTGATACTCGAAACGAATTGCGGATCAAATAATACTTTCAGGTTATTGCCACGTGCTGCTTCTGATGTCAGGATTGAATCAAAGGCATAACTTTTATAAGGGGTATTAATCAGATTAATATCGAATGGAGAAATCTGAATAGTTTCATATTTTGATTTTAACCATGAGTAATTACCGGTTAATCTAAAAACCTGTCTACGATACAATTGTTGGGCCGAATTATTATAACTCAAAGCCACTTGAGTACGTGGACTTTTCAGGCTTAAGCTATTGGATACTTTATTAAAGAAAATAATTTTCGGGAAGTTAAAAGCCAGATTTGCCCCCAATTCACGGCTTCGTTGAACGGTTGTATCTAGTCCTGGTTGTCCTTCCAAATTGGCTCTAATCCCTAATTCAGTCGTTTCTAAGGCACTTAACAGGTTTCTTGCCCTTAATGACACATTGGCTCCACCTCCGAGAATTCCATTAATGTTATTAACATCGAAGTTGTAAGAGGAGGTATACTTAGGGTTTGTTGGGGCAATAATATCTGTACGCAGCCTATTATCAGGCAATTGTGTAAACTTAATATTGGCAAAAGCAAACTGATCAAGGCCGTAGAGTTGCCGGTTTGTTTCATTTACTACCGAAACTCTGAAAAGCTGATTCGGGCGAATCAGTATTTTTTTATCCAAAAGTCTTGTTGGGAATCTTTTACCAATAAAAGTATAATTAATGCCGCTATAAGTTATTTGGGTGGTATCTCCTCCAACTGTCGGATCATTTGAGGGGTCAGCAGAGATAAAGTTTACCGATTCAAAATGAAATTGCTCATGCTGATTTCTGGCAACAGGGTTTCTTATCAGCATTTTTACATTTACCCGATAATTACGTTTGATATAATCGGTCGTATCAATTTCAGTTGATATATAGTTTTTGGCGATAAAATTATAATAGCCTTCGTCTTTCAGAAGCAGCTCTATCCTACCCTTTTCCAAGGTAATATTATTCATGTCTATATGCGCTCCCTGCTTTATCATGGTAGAAGCCATGGTAACTTTAATAATACTATCGACGCGAGGATCCTTGATATCATACGTAATGCTATCAATATAATAGGCGTTTTTTTCTTCAACCGAATAAGTCAGTTTTATTCCTCTCTTATTACTAACCGAATCTATCTGATAAGCAACGGTATTATCAAAATAGCCCTTATTATAAATATATTTCTGAATCGTTTCAGAAGTATGTTTAATGGCGGCCTCTGTGATTTTTGCAGGTGGTTCGCCCACGTTTTTCATCCACCAGTTTTCTTTGGTATCTAATCTATCCTGATAAATATTCTTTTTCCGCTGATATCTTGCTCTCTTTTTTTCTATATCTGCATTAAATTCAGGAGAACTCGGCAAAGCTTTGAGTTTAGCATCCCATCTATCATAACGTTTTTTTATTTTAGCAGAATCATAGAAAGTTTTCCCCAAATTATATAGCCCCACATAGGGAGTAATAGGCAGATTAAAAGGCCGACGATTAGGTTTTTGTGTAGGAGGAATAAGGTACTCTAATTCCTCAGTTGAAATTTGTTTATTACCTTTGAACGCCAGACTGTGCAAACGATATTCGTTTGGCTCCAGCTGTACTTTGCGTGAACACGAAAAGAAAAGCAGGAACAATAAAGGCAGGTACTTCATTTTATCACTCACGACATTTCTTTGTGCTTTCTGGGTCTTGGTATGTCTTGATGATAAATAAGAAAAACGCATAAATTCTATTGATATGTTTTCTAAGCAGCAACAAAAATACGTTCAATCCTTACAAATAAAAAAATATCGTCAAGAACACCACGCTTTTTTAGTAGAGGGAGCGAAAAGTGTACTGGAATTGATGGATTCTGATTTTCAGATTGAGTTGTTGCTCTGTACGTCTAAATTCTTTGAAGAAAACGAAAAAAAACTCAAAAAAATATCGGTTGAGCAAATTTCTCAGACAGAATTAGAGAAAATAAGTACCCTGCAAAGCAATGATGCAGCGGTAGCAGTAGTAAAAATGAAGGCAAATGTCAATCTTCAAGCCAGTGAAAAAGAATTTGTTGTGGTGTTAGATGATATTCGTGATCCGGGCAATTTAGGTACTATCTTGCGAATTGCTGATTGGTATGGCATTACAAAGGTGATTTGCTCTGATACGACCGTTGATTTTTATAATCCAAAAGTCATCGCAGCCTCGATGGGTTCATTTACCAGAATCCAGACCTTTTATACTGATTTGCAAGCCTATTTTGAAAAGATTTCGGGTCAAACTCCTGCTATTATTGGTACATTTCTGAATCATGAAAACCTGCATCAATTCAGTTTTCCAGACGCCGGCTATATTGTTTTGGGCAATGAATCGAATGGTATTGGAGAGGTGGTTGAGAAGTTTGTAACCAACAAAGTAACTATTCCAAGATTCGGACAAGCCGAGTCATTGAATGTAGGCATCGCCACAGCTATTGTTTTAGATAACTTAATGAGAAGAAAATAATCCTGTTATGAATAAAGCCTATTTTGAAGATCTCTCTTTTGATAAAGTTGATTTTGTGGCCACTACACTGGCCAGGGGTGAATATGAAAACTGTGCGTTCAGCAATTGTAATTTTGCTGAGGTGCATTTATCAGGCTATATTTTTTCAGACTGTGTATTTAAAGACTGTAATTTGAGTCTGGCTCAAGTGAGAAGTACTTCATTTAAGGGTGTAAGATTTAACTCCTGCAAATTGTTGGGTATACATTTCGACCAGTGCAATCCTTTTCTTTTTGAAGTAAATTTTGAAAACTGCCTGCTTAATCTTTCTACCTTTCAAAAATTGAATCTTAAAAAGACTAGATTCAAGGATTGTACGATTCATGAAGTAGATTTTTCAGATGCTGATTTAAGTAGCGCCATCTTTGATACCTCTGATTTAACAAGAAGCAATTTCAACAATACTAATCTGGAAAAGGCTGATTTCAGGACTGCTTACAATTATTCAATAGATCCTGAAAGAAACAAGCTTAAAAAAGCTAAATTCTCTTTGCAGGGTGTGATTGGCTTATTGGATAAATATAATATTTCGATCGGGTAAAACTATTCCGCAACTTTGATTTCGAATAGCCCTAAAGTTACTCCCCAATAATGCATAGGAAGACCGCCTGTCGGAATTATTTGCTTTATACCGACGTAGGTATAGCCAGCATTCAGATAAATCTGATGCAGCTTGGCATTATCCTGCCAGGTATCTAATCTAACATAATCTATTTGATTAGTTTTAGCAAAATTGATTGACCAATCGGTAATCAATTTCACAAATCCCCTACCCCTGAAATCAGGATTTGTAGAAATGCGGTGCACATAAACTGCTGAATCTTTGTCTTTTTCATCCCAGATGTCGGGGTCGTTAAAGGCGGTCATAAAAACACAGGCTACTTCTCCGTCAATTATTATTTTCCATTGGCGATTCTCTTCAATTTCTTTCAATACCATTGCTTTATCAAAGCCTTTCCATACTAATTCACTCACTGCTCTTTGATGTGCAATGGCGCTATCGTATAGGCTCATTAAGGTGTCTAAATCGTCAATTGTAGCGTTTATAATTTCCATCATTCTTTATTTTTCTGCAAAAATTTGCATTATAAATTTATTCTCCAAATATTTGCGTAACTAATTACGTAATTAATTACCTATTATGGATTTAATATCAGATTTAGGTGCCTTGGCACTTGGCAGCCGTTTAAAACGGCTAAGCGACCGGATGATGAAATCGGTTTCGGAAATATATAGGAATTCTGGTGTAGACTTTGAGTCGAAGTGGTTTCCTCTATTTTATTTATTGAGTAAAGAAGGAGAAAAAGGGATTATGGAGATTGCCGAGATTTTGAATATTAGTCACCCTGGAGTGATTCAGATAGCTAAAGAAATGGAAAAGGCAGGTTGGATAGAATCAGAGAAATCTGGGCAGGATGCCCGCAAAAGACACTTAAAACTGACTGAAAAAGCCTGGCAGAATTTACCTCAATTAGAAGAAATGTGGGTGAGTTTCAGGGAAAATAACGCTAAGATTATTCGTGCATCTCAACAGAATATTCTTAAGGCTTTGGAAGAATTTGAGCATTTTCTTGATAATAATGATTTCAAAAAACAATACTATGAGACTTTTAAGGAAATGAAAGACAACCAACTTGAAATAAAGCTTTTCGATGAAAAATACCAGCAACAGGTAGAAGATATGGTATTGTCTATCCAGAATGGTGAGTTTAATTTAGGGCTAACTGCTCAAAGGCAACCCGATTTACATAACCTAAAAGCATTTTATAATGATAAAGGCAATTGGCTTTGGGTTGCTACTAACAATAGAGATGAGGTTGTTGGCACTATTGGTTTAGAACGATTGAATAGTGAACAGTCTGTATTAAGGAAAATGTTTATCAAAAAAGAATATAGGGGCAAAACTCTGGGTTTAGCTCAGAAATTATTTGAAATTTTGGTAAAAGAAGCGAAGCAACAGCAATTCAAGGAAATTTTACTGGATACTCCATTGGTTACTCATGCGGCTCATCGTTTTTATGAACGCAATGGTTTTGATTTAATCAGTAATGATTTAGTGCCTGATAATTACATTTTGCCTAAGGGCATTACATTAAAAATCTATCGGCTGATTCTATCTAAGGGTTAATACTAACACCAATTGTACCTGAAAAGCCTGCTCCCTCATAAAAGTTTCCATTCAATTCCATAGCCACATAATTTATATAGGCAAGTAAGTAAATTAAGAGAAAAATTTGTTTCATGGAAAAATGTTATAAAGTTAGTTTGGGTTTAGAATATATTATTCGGAATGGTAAAGGGAATTAGCACAATTGACTGATACTAATTCCCTGATTTAATCTTTACTATCAATTGCATCCACCAATTTCAGCCAGAAAAACCGTTCCATTATCGGCCTTAAAGCCTGGATTCAATTCCATGTTCTTTGCTTTATAGCTGACATTGGCAGTGCCTGTAATTTTATTGGTTGCACTTATCTTTCCGTTTACACTTGAAGCAGTTTTCAGAATAATTCCAGATGTATAATCGTCTGTTGGGCTTGAGAGGGTTTCTGATGCTGCAACAGAACCAAAACTTACAACCGTAGTTGCTGCATTTGCACAACCATAACTATCGATAATGCTTACTGAGTAGGTTCCGGGCGTTGTAACGGTTATGCTCGGAGTTGTTTCCCGACCGGGATACCAGACTACCGCATTTATAGGCGACGTAGACGGCACTTGCCAGGTTGGGCTATTCACAAAAGTTGCGTGATTATTATTAGTGGTGGCGTCTGCTGTGGTTGTGCCTGTGCCTTCATCAAATTTATAATACGCCACCAGCCCGGTGCTATTGGTGGCAATGGTAGTGTTTCTGTTAGCCTGTAATTCAGCTTGTGTTCTGGCTATGTTCCATAACCTTAGTTCATCCATCGTGCCATTGAAATGATTACACTGGCAGTAAGTTGGCTGTTGTCGGCCAATATTCATTTCTCCCGTATCCTGTAAAAATCCTGTAGTGGCTGTTCCGGAAGCAACTCCGTTGATATAAAATGTGAGTGTCCCACCACTTAGGGTAATAGCTACATGAGTCCACGTATTTTCGGGAACGGAAGCGGTAGAATAGAACCATGTATGAGGGTTTTTCTGGTAGAAACCCATTTTATTGGCATTGCCATTGGCATTTAATGACCATAAAAAGTCATAATCGCCCTTATCAATAATTGTAACGTTTGTTCCTGAATAATTCACCCAGGCTTCTATGGTAGCAGTAGTACCCAGATTAATACTGGCACTATGCGGAACAGTAAGATACTGGCTATTAGCTTTTACAAATGAGAGCGAATTGTTACTGGCTATATTTGAGTTTAAGGTAACAGGCGCTCCATTACAGAGTGCTAATGGGCCGGCAGGTGTAACAGTGGGTGCTGGTGGTGCCGGTAGTGCAACAGTTGTGACGGCAATGCTTGATAAAGTCGGACAACCATAGGTCTTTGTTAGTGTGGCACTATAAGTTCCGGCCGATGCAACAGTTATGCCCGGGGTTGTTGCGCCACCCTGAGACCACGCATAGGTCGTAAATATACTCTGCCAGCCCGGACTGTTTACTAACGTTCCATTGTTACCATTGCCTGTGGCATCTGCCGTGGTTGTGCCTGTACCTTCATCAAATTTATAATACGCCACCAATCCGGCACTATTATTGGCAATAGAGGCTGACGTATTCTCCTTAATCTGGGTTTGTGTTCTTACTATGTTCCATATCCGTAATTCATCCATTGTGCCGTTAAAATGATTACACTGACAGGAGGTTGGTTGTTGTCGGCCGATATTCATGGCTTCAATATCCTGTGCAATTGTCACACTACCTGTTCCTGAAGCAATTCCGTTAATATAAAAGGTGAGCGTTCCGTTATTGAGCGTAATGGCTACGTGGGTCCAGATATTCTCCGGAACAGGGGCTGTGGAGTAAACCCATGTCGTATTTTTATTAAAAAACCCCATCTTGTTATTATTGCCATTGGCATTTAATGACCATAAAAAGTCATAGTCGCCTTTATCTATAATGGTGCTATTAATCCCCGAATAATTTACCCAGGCCTCCATGGTGAAAGTAGCTCCCAGATTAATACTCGAACTATGCGGAACTGTGACATACTGACTGGTGGCTTTTGTGAATGAAAGTGCATTGTCTTTTACAACGTTTGGGGTTAAAGTAACTGCACCACCTTCACAAAGTAATCCATTGGTTGTAATCGGAGGTCCTTGTTGTGGCGGAGTGATAGTAAAGGTAACGGGCGTACGGCAATCAGACAGGTTAGTTTCTGCCACATAAAAAGTAGTAGCACCTACGGTTGAAGTATTAGGCAGGCCAGATCCGGGTACACCCACAGGATTGAAAACAGCGCCTGCTGCTAATGAAGTTCCTCCGGATGGGTTTGCATACCATTGGAAGTTCTCTTTTACGAATACATCCTGCGAGCTTTTCAGGGTAAATGTTCCGGTTACATTATTGTCATATGTACTGACAACCAAAACATAAACTGAGCCTTGCACCAGAGCTCTGGACAGCGATGATCTATAGCCGGCACCTGAATCATCATCTCCAACCAGAAAGTTTGTAGCAGGAGAAGCCGGATTAAATAAGGTTTGATATAAAGTAAGGTATGTATCATCTTTTCCCTGACCTGTTAAGTTGGCTGAGGTAATCTCAAAAAAGGTCTTACCACTTGTCTGAGCCACAAATGTTATGGTTTTGTAGTAAACTGCCGTTCCAACGGCACTGGCACTATAAAAAGTTATTCCATCTCCGTCTCCTCTCTTATAGGTAGGGCCTGTAGTAATAGTTCCGCTTATTGTATTAGTATAACTTTGAGCCAGCAGACCCTCGCCGGCTTGTAGAGTGCCCCCTTTACATATAGCATAAGGGTATGTTGGGATACTCTGTGGAGCAACGATAACTGTAATTGGTTGTGTACCACTACAGGTAGTTACAGGATTTAATGAAAAATAATAAGTTACTGTAACAGGCGAAGCGGTAGTATTAATCAGTATTTCACTGATTGAAGCCGAATTACCACTTGATGCCGCATTACTGATACCTGCCACTACCGGGCGTGTCCAACTGAATGACACTCCGTTAGTAGCACTTGTGGCAGTGTATGAAAACGTGGTGTTTGAACAAATCTTATTAGATATGAGTGACGATAATGAGGGTTCTACAATCGGTGTAAAATCCTCGAAAACTTCACGGTCATCTGAAGATATTCCTGTTGAAGCATATTTGCCCAACCCCCTTCTGGCAAAAGCACGACTGATAGCACAGCGATAACGACCATTGAATAAAGCCTGATCTGCTGCCAGAATCGCATCACGTGCCTGTACAAAACTCGGGCTACAGGGTTGTAAACGCAAGCCTTCATTGACTAGTTTTAAAGCGGCTAGATTACCAACCAGATTACCTGTATTATGAATATCAGTTACTATCTGATTATCCTGCATGATAATCTCCCAGGTCATATCCCAAAGCATGGTCGCCCAGATTGAGCCTATCGCATGCGGAATACGATAATTAAGGTCTCCTACTCTGCCATAAGTTACTAAAGGGTTAACGTTTGCCATATCATACGAATAGGGATATGTGCGAATACCTACACCAGTTGTAGTTTGCCCTAATGCATAAGTGCCTATTCCTCTTGAAATATTGGCACTGGCAAGATTTGGGCTAAGGGATGACCAGTTGGTAGTAAGCATCAATGCCAGGTAATCACTCCACCCTTCTCCACCTTGCTCGGAGTTATTAAGGCAACTACTATTTGCCGGCCCACCGGTTAGCCTGATTGACCACCCATGCCCATATTCGTGCGCTATTATGCCATTATCGAAATCGCCATCAGGCTGATAGCCTCCGGCATTGCTCCAGAGGTACATTTGCATACGCCCACTTGTACCATCAACGGGGGTAGTAAAATAGGCGTTGTTTGTGCCACCCCCATCTTGTGCATCGGCATATACAAAATCGTTTCCTGCACCGCCTCTGCCCATATTATCTTTCTGAAAATTCCCACTGGGCTCATCAAACCCATATTTGTACAATACATCATGAATCAGGTTATTCCAATAAAACAGATTCGTGATAGCTGCATTCTGATTTGCTCCTGAAGTAAAAACACCTTGCGAATAATCATAATCAAATTCTAATGTGGCAGAAGTGGGGCTTGCTCCTGTACCATCATTATGATTCCTGTCTTCCTGAGCCCAAACATTATTTCCTCTGGTGGTGGTGTAGCTTGTTGTTCCATCATGATGCCAGCCATTGGTATCACCCGGGCCTGTTCCTGCCGATACAAAGCGGGTATATGGTTTTTCAACAATCGTTCTGCTTCCATGATTTGGGCTTTCGAGGGGAATGTCAAATACATTATAGCTACTGTCAACCGGAGCAATACTGATTTTTTTGAAATCGAATATGCCTGAATGGTGCATTGTTTCCTCTTGTGCGTGCGTGTGCGGAACCCCAAAATCACAATGGATTACTTCATCAATTGTTTCTAATATCCTACCCGATTTTGCATCAACATGGATACTCCATCGGTTTTGTAAATCTTTAGTTGAGAACCTGACATTCCAGGTCAGCGCAACCGCTTTTCCTGAAGTATCAGCGCTTCTTTCAATTGGTAACCAGTATAGTTTTACCTCAATATTTTCGTTTGATAACTGGCTGTCAAAAAAAGTGGCTTTGTTGGTAATGCCTGATGGAAGCTGCGAGGTACTCAGGGTTTGAACAGCCTGCAAGGCACTCATAGTCATATTCTTACTGGCAGCAGCTTTTTGCAATGCTTCAATGGGTTGGAGCTGTATTAACGTATTGGATGGAATTTTTGAGGTCAGGTTCTCCACAAAGCTGTTCCCGACGTGTATTACCTCATTGCCTTTCAGTGCAACATTTAACATTCCATTGAAGACCTCAATGTCCTGGTAAGTCTGGTTGAAATAGATATGATACCAGCCTGTAGAGGGTGAAAGATAGGCACTTGAAACTGCCATATCGTTGATGTCAAGTTTGGTTAACTTATACTTTCCTGTATTATTTGCCAGATAGTTCTTAGCAGTAGTAATTTGGGTATTATTGATTTGCTGACTATAGGCAACACTCCCTAAAAGACAGTAAAGTGTAACACAAACGGCAAATAGTTTTTTTCTCATAGTTAAATTTGAAATTGATTTCCATTGAAATAACAGTTGATGTTCTTGATAGAAATTGGTTAAAGTTACTTATTCTGAAACAATCCAGTATCTATACCTTTTACTTTTCTTCTTGAGACTCGAATTTGTTCTTTATTTTTTAACTCAATTACCGCAAAACTGCCCGTTTGAGTTTTATCCACAAATTTTGAAATAAATGATTGATTGACTACAAAAGAGCGGTTAGGGCGAAAGAAGAGAAAGTCTTTCAGACGTTTTTCAAGAATACCAATATTCGTCGAGCTTAAGATTTGTTTCCCGTCTACCAGATAAATAATTGTATAGTTACTATCTGCTTTGAGCATCATTATATTGGTAGGAGAAATTTTTTCATAACCACCAATCTTAATTAAATCTTTGTTTTTCATGGTCTTTGTTTAGGTTTACTATCCGAGTCAAAACAGCTAAACATTTATATATAGTCATAAGCATGTTTATATACTAAAATTGACGCATCAAATTTAAAACTTGAAGTAGTTTTGATGTTAGTTTATTTGTTCAATCACTTAGTATATTGTTGCAGACATAAATTATTCAATCAAATTACCAGACTTTGTTTAAAATACGCAGAAAAACAGAGTAGAATGAAGCCATTAAGCTGAAGATTATTTTGGGTAGATTATCGGGCCGGAAAGGTCAAATTTTTTCAGAATTTCTTCAAATCTTTTATCGCCATGAAGGATATTGTAGATAGGCATTACCTTCAAATCAGTAGGAATTGTGCCTGTTTTTGCTTTTTTTTGCAGATAATAAAGGGCATGCTCTTTATCATCTAAACCCATATAAATCATTGCCAGAGCCGGATAGTTTTCAGACTTATCTGCTAAAGAGGCTAGATAATTATTTACCTCTCTTACCTCTCTTAATCTGGCTTTACAATAGAAAATAAAATATTCAATTATTTTGACTTCGGGATTGAGCGCGCGAGCTTTATTGAACTCCTTCAAAGCTAAAGAATAATCCTTTTTTGCTATATAAGAATCTCCCCTCACCCAATAGTAAACCCATGAGTCATTGAAGAGCAACTCCGCATCTTTAATACTTTTTTCAGCAAGTTCTAATTTCCTCCCATATATACAATTAACTATATGCCCCGCGAAAATAACAGGATGGAGCGGGTCTAAACTAACAGCTTTAGTGCTATATCTGATAGCTTCGGCTAGTTGTCCGGTTGATCTCAGCATCAAACTATACCAATAATTTACTAGAGCATTATTCGGCTCATATTTTAGGGCAGTCAGATAAGCGTCATTGGCTTGTTTCCATTTATTCTTATCTCGGTAAATATGCGCTAATGCCGAATAAGCTATAGCATTTTCTGCATCCAATTTTATAGCATTCTGTGCATTTTGTTCGGATAATTTAATAGAAGCTTCAATATCTGAATAATGACTATCTGCCATCAGAAAATATGCCGTTGCCCTTTCGGCATAAGCTGCTGCAAAATTGGGGTCAAGTGCAATAGCCTTAGTGAATTTCAATAAACTTGCCTGTATTTTTTCTTTGCTTCGTGATTGCATCAACTGTCGCCCCTGCAAATATTCATTATACGCAGACAAATTTTTTGTTGGTATTTTATTAAGTTTCTGCGCAAAGCCATTATTTAGTTTCTGATTTAACTCACCCGCTATACCTTCTGCCACCTGACTCATATAAGTAAATACGTCTTTGGTATCACCATTATACTTTTTTGCCCATACTACCCTGCTATCTTTCGAATTAATCAATTCAATAGTAATACTCAATTGTTTATCAATTTGTAGAACGGCTCCTTCTAATACAAAACGTACCCCAAGTTCACGGGCAATCTGAGCTATATTTTTTTGCGTATGCAAGTATTTATTAGATGAAGCCGTAGCAATCACTTTCAGGTCATCAAAAGAAGCCAGTGAATTATGAATATGTTCCATAATTCCCTCGCTGAAATAATTAGTAGTAGAATCGCCTAAATTTTTAAATGGCAGAATAGCAATAGAATTGTCTGTGATTCCGGTCGGAAAGTTGCTATCAGGTATTTCTCTTGATAATGATCTCGAATAAGTTTGCCAAAAATAGACACCTGAAATACTCAATAATAGAATACCCAAACCTGTAACAAAGTAGATAAATTTTCGTTGTCTTTTCGAAGTATTGATAGCTTTAGGAGCTGGTTTATCTGCAATGCTATTCTGAAGAACTCCAAGTTCAGATTGTTGATAATTTTTTCTATATTCGGTAGGACTAAGACCAAACTCCTGCGTGAAATACTTACTAAAATTCTGTGGACTATCTATCCCTATTTTATAGGATATTTCAGCAATTTTAAGTTCACTACTGACCAATAATTCTTTGGCTTTAAGCAGCCTTCGTCTGCGGATATATAATGAAGTAGAAAGATTAAAGTGTTCTTTTAAGATACGATATAACTGTGACCTGCTGATACCCAATTCCCGACAAATATCTTCAATAGAAAAAGAGGAATTATCAAAATTATTTTCGAGTACTCTATCAAGCTTTTCTATCAACACTTTTTCGGCATTTGTCATATTCACTTCAATCAATCAAAGTATTTTACAGATAAGCTAACGGTTTAAACATATACAAAAATAAATAAATTTGTTCGATATAAAGCAAAAGCTTTTGTGAATCTTAGAAAATACGAAAAAAGGCAATATTCTTCAATAAATAAAGTCAACCGTTAAATAATTAATACAATAAGTGCCTTAGGTAAAAGCTATACTATATTCTAATTTTGATTACAAATATCTTTTGCCTATGAAAAAGTACTTCTTTCTGATTCTTACATTTTTCTATTTTTCGTTTCCCTCTTTTGCTCAAAAAAAGCTTTATCTGCCCGATAATTCGTTCAGATTCGAGCTTGCCAGGTTTGCTATGCCTCTTTTCAAAAAAGAAGAAATAATAGGTGTGATTAAAGATTTTTTTCTGGTTAGAACCAGCATAGGGAATAGTCTGACCTTATTATTAGTGGATAAAGAAGGGAATATTATTGAAAACTTTGAAGGTAACTGGTTATTGCCTGAAAACTGGCAGGAAGAAAACAGTTTTTGGTTATATCAACCCTCGCAATCATTTTCCGATCCAACTCCAACTATGGTCAATATATTAAAGTATAATTTTTCTACTAGAAAGAGAGAAATAAAAAGTGTCGAAATACCAGAATACTATCAATACTCTGAGTTTAAACCAACTATTATTGGTAATTATTTTTCATGTCTTAATATACAAAGAGAAATATTTTTATTTGAATTTGCTACTGGAAAGCTCACTAAAATTTCCACCCGAAATCATCAGATTATAAGCTTTAATTTAGATACTACAACTAAAAAAGTTAATATCTTTGAGATGGTAAACGGCTCACAAGATGTAACTGTAAAATTCTATCAGTTACCCATTGCTGATGAGATTGATTTTAACAAATATCTAAAATGGGCAAAAAAAAGCCAAGATTTGAAAGTCAGTAGATTTCATGATACTACCTCTCCTAATATCAGTTTTACTTCTTCAAATGAATTTATTATCAAATATGCCAAATTCGAAGATACTTTGACTCTTGCGGCTAAGTATAATTTAGAAGGAAGAATTATATCAAACTTCCGATTAATGGAGACTCAGAATTTAGCATTTATTACTAATAACATAGGGAATGATTATTATCAAATAAACAACATTGAAAATACATGGTATTTAACCAACTCAGGTTTAGCAACTATCATCTATCAAACAAGTGGTCCGGAAAAAGTACTTAATCTCAAAAACCACTATTTACTCCAGAGTCCAGATGATTTACAGACAACCTCAAATAAATCTTTTGTATTTTCTGATAGCGCCAATACCTTAAGAACGGTCAACGCTCGAGATTTAAGTATTCAAGAACATCCTTATAAGATTCAGGTAGCCCAAAAAAGTTATAACATAACAAAAGTACAAACACTGGCAGATAGCAGTTATTGGGTTTATTATTACTCGCCCAATGGCACTTATATTAAATATAACAATAACGATGAAGAGGTTTATCGTACGCCAGATTCACTTCATATTTTAGCAGGAACCAATAGTTTTTATCAACTAAATGATACTGATGTTTTAATTGCGACCTACAGTATGGGATCAACTGATGATTGCAATAATTGCATATATATTATAAACAACTACTTAAAAGTTGACGGTAAAAATCAAAGCATCTTGCTAGACACCAAGAAGTTTTTTCAGGGTAAGCCTATCTATTATTATGATGTAGTAAGACAGCATTTTTATGTAAAAACCGATTCATTAATCAGATACACTTATGACTTTAGAATTGACTCAACTTTTCGAATAAAAAAGAACATTAAAGTAGGTTCTATGCTGGTAAGCAAGCAAGGAAATATTTATCTCGGCCAGACATTCTTTTCTTATGATATTGATAGCCTTTATAAACTGGATTCAAAAGGGAAGGTGCTTTGGCGCAAAAAATATATTTTAGGCGAGAGCAATGCCTATACTACAATTCCCGGTGGAGCATTCTATGGAGGCTTATATCCAATATTTAATAAAGATAGTATTATTATTTGGGGTAACCTTACTTGTGGCGAAGGATGCTACACTAGCAATAATATAGCAATAACTGAAAATGATAAATTGGTCAAACTCTCTTATCTTGATAAACTTGAAAATAATAGCCCAGCTTATTCTTTTATCAATAAATATGGTGTTTTTATGAAAAATTATAACACCTTTCTGGTCTACAACTCTACTAAAAATTCTATAGATAAAGATACTAATACCTCAATAAAATTTACAACCAACTACAATTCTATTTATGAACTTGATGTATTACCCAACCAGGACTTATTAGTCATTGAATCTAATAATCTCAAAAAATACAGCTATAAGAAAACCGTATGGGCTACTATTAATAATCTTGAAAAAGAACGAGAAAATTATTCTTTCGGCTTTTGGACTTTATATGCGAAAGATGCCATAAACAAGTCTATTAAACTAGATATTTTTGTTTCAGATAGTTCTCAGGCTATTCTAAAACTTGTCCCTGAAAACGCTGATGTAGCCTATATTAATGATCAAACCTTGTTTTTTACTGGTAAAGAAGGCACAGTGGCTGTATATGCACAATCCATAAATGGTGGTGAACCTTATTTAAGCCGTGAATTTACAGTTCAAAAAGGGAATCCTCCTTTCTCAATAAGTGTTGAAGGAGAGGTAATATATCCTAATCGTCCGGTTGTAGTGCGATTCGAATCTACCGAGAATATAAGTTTTAAGATTGATTCAGTCCAAGGTTCTTGTCAGCTGCAAGAAGGTAAGATTGTGGGAATCTCTCCTTTTTCTGAGAATTGTTGGGTATCTTATAGTTGGACAGGAACTGATATTTATACTTCAGGTAGTAGCATACTTTCCGTAGACGTACTTGACTACTTATTCATAGCAGACGAAGATATAGCAAACAACACAATACTTTTTCCTAATCCACTAACTCAATATATATTAAGTATAAAAAGTCCCAGAGAAAGTATAGAACGCATCAACATCACAAACGTACAAGGACAAAAAACAGAATTAGTTATGCTTCAATCTAATTTCGAAAAGGGTCGGTTTGTTTCTAACTTTGAAATTAGCAAAAACTTCAGTCCAGGAACTTATATAATTGAATTATTAGATAATAAGGGAATAATAATAAAAAAGGAAAAGCTAATTATTAGCCGGTAATGTTGATATAAAAATAGCCGCTGATAGTATCAACGGCTATTAAGCATCTATTTCATTTAGCTATTATTCAATCTCTAGTGCACCATTACCTACATTCTCAAAGATTATCTCACCGTCGCTATCCAATTCCATCATAATCACAGAATCTTTATGTACTTTTCCGGCTAAAATATCTTTTGAGAGTTCATTCAGAATTTTGCGTTGTAATACGCGTTTCAAGGGTCTTGCGCCGAAACTCGGATCATATCCCTCGTCTCCTAACTTAGCTAATACCTCTTCAGTTGCTTCCAAGGTTATGCCTTGCTCTGCCACACGCGCTTGAATCTGTTTGAACTGAATACTGATGATTTTATGTAAGTTATCCTTAGTTAAAGGTTCAAACAATACAATTTCATCAATACGGTTCAGGAACTCAGGTCTTACAAAGGTTTTTAGCTGGTCTAATACCGCATTTTTGGTTTCTTCCAATATTAAGTGATAATTCCAGTTTTCGATTTCGGCAAATTTTTCCTGAATAATATTACTACCCATGTTTGAGGTCATGATAATAATGGTATTCTTGAAATTGGCCACGCGACCTTTATTATCGGTCAGACGGCCTTCGTCGAGCACCTGCAATAAAATATTCCAAACGTCTGGGTGAGCCTTTTCTATTTCGTCGAGCAAAACAACACTATACGGTTTGCGACGAATAGCCTCTGTTAATTGTCCCCCTTCATCATATCCAACGTATCCCGGAGGGGCTCCCACCAAACGGCTTACAGCATGGCGCTCCTGATATTCACTCATATCTATTCTGACCAGTGCATTATCATCATTAAATAGATATTCTGCAAGCGCTTTTGCCAATTCTGTTTTACCTACACCCGTAGGCCCCAGGAATAAGAAACTACCAATCGGGCGTTTAGGGTCTTGCAAGCCTGCACGTGAACGACGCACGGCATCGGCTACTACTGTGATGGCTTCGTTTTGCCCGGCTACACGATTGTGTAATTCTTTTTCGAGGTGTAATAATTTCTCACGTTCGCTTTGTAGCATCTTAGCCACCGGAATTCCGGTCCACTTAGCTACTACCTCAGCAATATTTTCAGCTGATACTTCTTCATTTAATAAGGTTGAATGGGTATTATCAGCTTGTTTCTGAATGTCGTTCAGTTTATTATTGGCTTCTAATAGTCTACCGTATCGTATCTCTGCTACTTTTCCATAGTCACCTGCACGTTCGGCCTGGTCAGCTTCTAATTTCAATTGCTCGATTTGTTCTTTCAACGAACGTAATTCATTGATTGAGCCTTTTTCGTTTTCCCATTTAGCTTTTAACTCATTGCGTCTTTCGCTTAAATCGGCAATTTCTTTATTCAGAATACTTTCTTTGTCTTTGTTATTCTCACGACGAATTGCCTCTCTCTCAATCTCTAATTGCATAATCTTCCGATTCAATTCGTCTAGTTCTTCTGGCATTGAGTCCATTTCCAGACGTAGTTTAGAAGCAGCTTCGTCCATTAAATCAATGGCTTTATCTGGCAAGAAACGGTCTGAAATGTATCTGTCTGATAATTCTACGGCAGCAATTACGGCATCGTCCTGAATACGTACCCCGTGGTGTAATTCGTATTTTTCTTTGATACCACGTAAGATTGAAATAGCATCCGGTACATTTGGTTCGTCTACCATTACTGATTGGAAACGACGTTCTAAAGCTTTATCTTTCTCGATGTATTTCTGATACTCGGCAAGAGTAGTTGCACCAATGGTATGTAATTCACCACGTGATAAGGCCGGTTTTAATAAGTTGGCTGCATCCATTGCACTCTCACCGCCTGCACCCGCGCCAATCAGGGTATGAATCTCGTCAATAAACAATACCATCTCTCCTTCTGAATCTGTTACTTCTTTGATAACTGCTTTCAGACGTTCTTCAAATTCACCTTTATATTTTGCTCCTGCAATCAATAAACCCATATCTAATGATACAATGGTTTTTGATTTCAGGTTTTCGGGTACGTCGCCTGAAACTATTCTTTGTGCCAGCCCCTCTACAATTGCTGTTTTACCTACACCTGGCTCGCCTAAAAGAATCGGGTTATTTTTGGTACGGCGTGACAATATCTGCAACACACGACGAATCTCCTCGTCACGTCCGATTACGGGGTCAATTTTGCCTTGACGGGCTAAATCATTCAGATTTTTGCTGTAGCGTGCAAGGGCTTGATAAGTGTTCTCTGCGTTTTGGTCTTTCACTGGATTGTTTTTACCTCTTAATTCTTGTATAGTGGATTTTAGTTCTTTCTCTTTAAAGCCGACCTCTTTCATCAAGTTTGCTACGGAGTCTTTTCCTGCTACCAAACCCAGATAAAGTAGTTCGACACTTACAAACTGGTCGTTAAATTCTTTCAGATAGCTCTGAGATTTTGCCAGCGCTGCTGATAAATCATTACCTAAGTATGGTTGTGCGCCACTCACTTTCGGATAGCCGTTGACAATACTCTCCAATCGATTTGTGAATAAGTTTTCATTCACATTCAACTTTTTCAATAAAAAAGACGATGTATTGGCGTCTTCTTCTAACAATGCTTTTAACAAGTGTCCGGTTTCAACTGCCTGTTGCATATTGCCCTGAGCGATCTGAACAGCCTGCTGGATAATCTCCTGAGCTTTTATGGTATATTGATTAAAATTCATCTTTCAACAATTTTGTATTTGCATCTCTATCAACAAAAAATGTGCAGATAGATTGTTTTCGGAAAAATTGACAGGAAATAATACTTTTTACATAAAACAGAAAGACAAAAAGACAGTTTTTCGTGAATATTCTTACAATTTTTGCATTTTTGGCACTTATTTCAGATTGATATGCTTTTCGACGATACATATACCACCATAAAACAAGCCACAGAGGCATTATTTAAAGATAGAGGAAGTAAGTTTTTGGCTTTCGCTTATCCCATTACCAATGAACAAGAGGTAAAAAAGTATTTAGATGCGCTGCGTGGACTACACCCTAAAGCAAATCATCATTGCTATGCGTATCGACTAGGTATTGAAAGAAGCCAATTCAGAGTAAATGATGATGGAGAACCATCAGGTTCGGCAGGTAGGCCAATCTTAAATGTATTGTTATCGAAGGATGTGACTAATATTTTAGTGGTGGTGGTGCGATACTTTGGTGGAACTCTATTGGGTGTGCCCGGTTTGATTAATGCCTATAAATCGGCAACTATAGAGGCTCTGGCAGAAGCGGAAATGATACAAAAGACAGTAAATGATGTATATGAAATAAGCTTCGATTTTGAAGCAATGAATGATGTAATGAAAGTGGTAAAAGAGTTTGGTTTGAAAATCAGTAACCAGAATTATGACAACCGTTGTGCATTGACAATTGAAGTAAGAAAATCTACCCTGAACCAAGTATTGTCAAAAATGGAAAAGATTGATAATATCAGCACAAAATACTTATCTACCTTATAAAACTACTTTCTTTACAGGCAAAAAAAAAGC
Organism: Emticicia fontis; assembly: GCF_054779675.1. Taxonomy (NCBI): domain Bacteria; kingdom Pseudomonadati; phylum Bacteroidota; class Cytophagia; order Cytophagales; family Leadbetterellaceae; genus Emticicia; species Emticicia fontis. Next base: position 362,755 of record NZ_BAAGXU010000064.1, on the reverse strand, counting down.
AAGACAAAATCCTGCTTAGTTTTTCATTATTTAATTTATAGTTTGTTAGAAGAGTCTTGCAAACGCAACTGCTACAAATACAAAGATAGATGCCCACATAGGTACACGGCGTGCTTTGTAAACAGCTACTTTAAATACTTTAAGGTATTCTAATCTTAGCCATACTACTACGGCTAGCAACAAAAACATCACAGCACTAGAAAACTTAAATGCCATCACATGAGCTGGATTCGTTGAGAAATAAAGGTAAATATTTACCAATAAAAGTAGGGTTCCTAGGAGACCAAATACTTTAACTGTCCATGTGTAAGTTTCTTTGTCTATGTTATTTCTCATGATTTTGTTGTTTGATGTACAAATGTAAAATAATTATTAAGTATTTGTCAAGTATTTTTAAATAAATTTTGTCAATTTATAATATCACCAAATAATATTCTGGCACACTTCTAAATTATGTATCTTTTAATATTAGAATAGTACAATAATTATTTTCACAAATCAGCAAAATTATGTTAAGAAAATAAGCTTTATATCTAAAAAAGTTGCAAATCTTACAAAATCATGTATTCAAGACATTGCAAGTATTTATATAAAAGAATATAATTTTTTTAAGATAATGCTATAGAAGTGCTGTAAAACGATTTTCTAAATCGTTTCAAAAAATTCAGCAATTGCAAGAAGAGAAAAAATCGGGCTGAAGATATTCTATTGAAAGAATGCAGGGTTTATGGATTCCTGCCATTTGAGAAAGCACTTATATATAAGCTTAAGAAATGGGCAGTTTATAAACAAAAAACAATAGCAATTCATGCAAAAACATGAATGCTATTGTTCTATAGATTAGGGCTGAATGAGAAAATATTATTTGTTATCTTCTTGAACTGCCTTTTCGATATTATCTTTTACTTCGCGAGAAGCATCTTTGAATTCACGGATACCTTTACCTAATCCACGAGCTAATTCTGGAAGTTTTTTAGCTCCGAAGAAGAAAAGGACAACTACTAAAATCAAAACCATCTCTGTTGTTCCAAGACCAAACATGACGTAATTAGTTTAAATGTTTTCTACAATAATTTAACACAAATATAAACGAAATTCGAACAACTAAAAAATTAAATTCCTCTTAAATACCTTACTCCGGCTGAGGCACGGCTTTTTTCCATTGTTCAAATTTTTCAAGTTCATCACTGATACTTTTAATAATAAACATCAGCAAAGCGACATCGTCGGCAAGGCCGACGTAAGGCAGGAAATCTGGTAACAAATCGATTGGGGAGATAAAATAGATAAATCCGGCAACGACTTTTAGCAGATTCGGTAATTCAATATTTCTATATTCGCCTGTTGCATAGGCTTTTAATAATCCACCTAATAAAACAACTTTGTCTCGCAGTACATCAAACGTCGCCCCTACTCCTAAGCTTTGTACTTTGACAAGCGCACTTTTTAAAAGTTTAAGCAGGCTACCTGCATTTTTTGCCAATCTTGGGGCTTTTTTCAAAGCACTTTTATAAAAGGCTGATTCTAATACTCTGATAAGCAAGTTTTTGGTGTCTGATGCCATTTAAGTTTTTATAAATCTTTATTTACTAATATAAACGTTAAATTTACAAAAAAAGGTAAGGCTTTAAGAAAAAATACAAAAAAAACGTTTAAAAACCTTGTATTATATTAGTTTTGTCCAATAAATTTGGGGCAAAATTTCTTAGCTACCGCTTAAAGTACTTATTCTTATTGCATATAAAAGAAAAAAGCCCCGATTAGTTCATAATCAAAAGTTGGTAGCTCAATTATTACATTTATTTATTTAAAATATTTATGAAACTTCATGTAAATAAATTACCCCAAAACATGAGATGTTTCCAACCAAACAAGCTCTGCTAAGGGCATTTATGGGGTATTATTATCAAATGAAAGTAACCGTAGTTGGTGCAGGTGCTGTAGGAGCAACCACCGCCGATAACATCGCTCGCAAACAGATAGTTGATGAAGTAGTATTGCTAGACATCAAACCAGGAGCAGCAGAAGGGAAAGCAATGGATTTGATGCAAACGGCTTCATTAGAAGGTTTTGATACTAAAATAATCGGCTCAACTAATGATTATGCCAAAACAGCAAAATCTGATGTGGTTGTTATTACTTCTGGTTTGCCTCGTAAACCGGGTATGACTCGTGAAGAATTGATTGGTATCAATGCGGGTATCGTGAAAAGTGTAGTTACTCAGATTCTTACACACTCTCCAAAAGCTATTTTATTAATTGTATCAAACCCAATGGATACAATGACTTACCTTGCATTGCAAGTAGCTCAGTCAATGGGTGTGAACAAAAAACGTGTGATTGGTATGGGTGGGGCGCTTGACTCTTCACGTTTCCGTTATTATTTATCACAAGCGATGGGTGTTTCTCAAGGAGATTTACACGCAAACGTAATTGGTGGTCATGGTGATACAACTATGATTCCATTGACGCGTCTGGCTACCTGGAATGGTATTCCGGCAAGTAGATTTATCTCTAAAGAAGCTTTGGCTAAAGTTGCTGCTGATACAATGGTTGGTGGTGCTACTTTAACAGGTCTTTTAGGAACTTCTGCATGGTATGCACCGGGTATTGCCTCTTGCTCAATGGTAGAAGCAATCATCCGTGACGAAAAACGTATTGTACCGGCATCAGTTTCATTGAATGGTGAGTATGGTCAGAAAGATATCTGTTTAGGTGTGCCGGTTGTTTTAGGCAGAAATGGTTGGGAGAAAATCGTTAACTATCGTCTGAATCAGGAAGAGCAAGCAGCTTTTGCAAAATCGGCTGATGCAGTAAGAAACATGAACAATGTTTTGAGCACTTTGAGCATCTAACCGGCTAACAGAACATACGATTTATTACTGATTTTTTATACAAAAAATCTCGTAGTATAATAACTGCGAGATTTTTCTTTTCTAGAAGCAATTATTGAAACAAAACAATAAATTTGTTGTTTTTATTCTTAAATTTGATGTAAAAGTATGTTTAAAATTTATTTTCCGACTGAAAAGAACATCTTTTCCAGCTATACCGCGTTGCATTTTTTCGATGTTGCTGCCGCTTCGGCGGTCCGATGGCTACATCTGCAAAATGCGCCCGCGCGACGTCCGCTTGTCTAGCTAAAAAATCTTATTCTTTTCAATCAGAAAAACAAAATTTAAACACATGCTAAGAATCCTAATATAAAAGCTATATCCCTAATTGTTTCTATAACCGTGCTTACAAATGCTTGACAAGAATAACTTTATCGACTTCCTGAACAATCCGCAGTCGTTAAGTCTTAACGATATTATGCTCATGGAAAATATGACCAAAAAGTATCCATATTTTCAATTGGGCTATACAATGATTGCTAAAGGAATTTACACCAAAGCCCCAGAAATCGCCCATGATGCTATCCGCAAAGCTGCCATCTATGCATTAAGCAGAAATGCACTTCGCAAAGTGATAGAAAATGATATTGACTGGAACGCCAATATTACTGCCAGATTAATTGATACACCCATTGAAGTTAAATTTTCGCCTGATTCCATTGAGGAGGAACTAAACCGTGAAAAGTTGGAAGAAGAACTGATAGAATCTATTGCCAAGCCTGCTCTACGTAATATACAAGAAGAACAACTGGCGCTTATTGAGCAATTTATAAAGAAAGAACCCCGTATTCAGCCTATACGTACAAACATTCCTCCCGAAGAAGTGGAGGATCTGAGTGAGCGTAGTACAACTATGAAAGGGCCGCTTCTGACAGAGAGTTATGCCAAAATTTTATCCCGCCAGGGAAGATTTGAACAATCTATAGAAGTTTATCATAAACTTATTGCAAAAAATCCCGAAAAAAGTACTTACTTTGCAGAAAAAATAGCAGAATTAGAAAAGAAGATTCTCTGATAAAGAGGCGCTTTTTCGAGATAAATCATTGGTCAATTTAATTTTTATTTGAAAAGATGTACACTACAATCTTAGTTTTGATGGTTATTGTTGCCATTTTATTAGTTTTAATCGTATTAATTCAAAATCCAAAAGGTGGTGGCATATCAAGCGAGTTTAGTGGTGCTGGTTCACAAATGTTTGGTGTGCAACGTACAGGGGATTTATTAGAACAACTTACTTGGGGTTTCTTTGCATTTATCATTGTAGGTGCTTTGGTTTCAGGTATTTTTATTGACAAAAGCGGTACTGCCGGTACACAAGACAATGGCCTGAATGTTGAAAAAACCCAGACTCGTCCTGCAGCTACTCCAGCACCGACACAAGCCCCAGCAACTGCTCCGGCTCAAACTCCTGCCAATACAACTCCAGCTCCTGCTCAACCGCAGAAATAAGCGTTTTAAAGGATATTTAAAAAGCCCTGATAATCTGATTATCAGGGCTTTTGGTTTTTATAATGTCTTGATTAATATCTTTAGCTTTTAGGTTATTCAATTGAATCTGCTTTCGCCTTTTGCTCATTTTCCTGTTTTAATAAGGCAATCTCCTGCGCCAGTTTAGTCATATTCTTTTGCAGCTTTGAATTGACTATAGATAGGTGCAAAAGATAAATCAATATAATAAAGATAAAGCCCGTAAAAACCAGATTGGGTGCTTCGTATACCCCAAACAACTTTGAAATTACTTCTAGTCCATTTCTCCAGATAGAAAAAACTGCCAGAAAAATCGTACAGATTAACCATACAATCGCATATTCCTCCCGCAATTTTCCTTTTACTATCAGATAAGCAATTGATAAAATGAAAAAGAAATTGATGACAATGGTGATAATCTGGATACGTGCCATGGTGTGATTGATAATGTAGATTTAAAAATAATAGAAGTAAATTTAAAAAAAATACATTTAAAAGCGTCAGAAATAATAAAGGGTATAGAAACTGCTTTCTATACCCTTTATTATTTTTTTTATAGCTTCACTTATTCGTAACGAAGAGATTCGATAGGATCTAATTTTGAGGCTTTATAAGCCGGATAAATTCCTGAGATAATACCAACCACTACACAGACAATAATTCCCATCATCATCCATCCCCAAGGCACAATGAAACTACTTTTCTCACTAATCAGCTTGGCAATCACGTTCCCGACGGATATACCGAGTATAATACCGCCGATTCCACCCAGGATACAAATTACAATGGCTTCCATCAGGAATTGTAAACGTATTTTGAATGGTGTAGCACCAATAGCTTTTCTGATACCAATCTCGCGGGTACGCTCTGTTACTGATACCATCATGATATTCATTAGTGCAATTGCCGCACCAAGCAAAGTGATAGTTCCAATCCCAAAACCTCCTATTCTCAGATAGCCTGTTACATCTTCAAAATCTTTGGCTAAAGCGTCTGAACGCTCCATTTCAAATGATTTAGGCTTACTGATAGGATCTTTCCGCACACGTCGCATCACAGCCTCAGCTTCGCCCATAATATAATCCATATCTGATACATTAGGTACAGAGGTAGTTATATCAAAAGTTAATGTTCTGTTACCTGCAATCTGGCGGCCAGTTTCTAAAGGTACCAGAGCTACACGGTCGTCTCCTCCCCCATTGATACTTCCTTTTTTCTCCATCACACCGATTACCTTAAATCTTAAACCAAGCAAGGTAATATCTTTATCAATCGGGTTTTCTTTCGGGAATAATAAACTGGAGAGCTCATTCCCCAAAATCACTACATTATTCGTAAATTCAATGTCATTCTTATTAATATCTCTACCTGCTTGCAATTTGTAACCTTTAATTGTCAGGAAATCTTCATCAATTCCACGTATCAATGTATTTGGGTTGGTTTTGATTGATTTATACTTCAATTGTGCTGCCCCTGCTACATTCGTATATATACTGATAGTAGCAGGCGTTTTGCCCTGAAATAAAGTCTTGTATAATTTAGCCTGACGATAATCTATAGGCGGAAAATCTTTGTCCTCCACTCCCCCACTTCTGCGTCTCCACATTCTTGGGCCTTTAATATCAAACGAATTGGCTCCTAAGCCCGCAAAACTATTATCTACCGAACTTTGCATGCCATCTATGGCCGTCAGGATACCAACCAGCGAGGTAATACCAATGGCAATAATCAATGCAGTAAGCACTGTACGGAGCATATTTCCTTGTATAGACCGAAGTCCTTCCCGGACGTTTTCTTGTAAATTCATTTGATACTCGCTTAAAAAATGGAGAGAACAGAGTGCTGCCAGAGGCATCATTTATATTTACAAAGTTCCATAAGAGTTTTGAAACCTACAAACCAATGAGATATTTGATTCAGCCGTTTATCATTATTTTCGGACGAATCGTCTCTTTTCTATCGAAAGCAAGGCTTCATTTAATACTTTTAAATAAAATTAACCAAAATAAACCGAGAAACACTTAATTTAGGTATTTCAAATAACCTCATCTAACAAATTTCTTTCATGAAAAAAACTACCCGTTCTCTTTTAGTTGGTATCATGCTTTCTGGTAGCTTTAGTTTTGCCCAAAACAAAGAGACCTCGAAAGACCCTGTTATTGCCAACATTATTAAGGAAGAAACAGAAAACTCTCAACTAGAAAAAATTGCTCATGAATTAATGGACGGCATAGGCCCGCGTCTGGTAGGCTCTCCACAAATGCAACAAGCGCATGATTGGGCAGTTGCCAAGTACAAAGAAATGGGAATCCCGGCCAGAAATGAGAAATGGGGTGAATGGCGCGGCTGGGAAAGAGGCGTGTCGCATATTGATATGGTTTCGCCACGCGTGAAATCATTAGAAGGGATGCAATTGGCCTGGAGCCCAAGCACCAAAGGCAAGGAAGTTGTGGCTGAAACGATTATTATTCCTGATTTGGCAGATTCACTGGCATTTCAGAAATGGTTACCAAATGTAAAAGGTAAATTTGTAATGATTTCGATGAATCAACCAACTGGTCGCCCTGATTATAACTGGGAAGAGTTTGGTACGAAAGAATCATTCGAGAAAATGAAAGCCAACCGCAATGCCCAGACAGATGCCTGGACAAAACGCATCAGCAAAACTGGTTATACAACCCGTACCCTTCCGGTGGCTTTAGAAAAAGCCGGAGCTGTAGGAGTTGTGATGTGTTATTGGTCTAAAGGTTTTGGTGCGAATAAAATTTTTGGCGCAAATACTAAAACTGTCCCAACCATTGATATTTCGGTAGAAGATTATGGGCTTTTATATAGATTAACAGAATCGGGTATTAAACCGAAAATCAGTGTTCGCGCTGACTCTAAAGAACTAGGTGTGGTGCCAACATTCAATACTATTGCTGAAATTAAAGGAACTGAGAAACCTAATGAATATGTAATGCTATCAGCTCACTTTGATTCCTGGGATGGTGGTACTGGTGCAACAGATAATGGTACAGGCACAATCGTGATGATGGAAGCGATGCGTTTATTGAAGAAATATTACCCTAACCCTAAAAGAACCATTCTGGTAGGCCATTGGGGAAGTGAAGAACAAGGCTTAAATGGTTCCAGAGCTTTTGTAGAAGATCATCCTGAAATTGTATCAAACCTGCAAGCTTTGTTTAATCAGGATAATGGTACTGGCAGGGTTGTAAATATTACAGGACAGGGTTATTTACACGCGTATGATTATATTGGCCGTTGGTTATCAAAAGTACCAGCTGATTATAAAAAAGGTTTAGAGACCCGTTTCCCTGGTGCACCAGGTGGTGGTGGGTCAGACTTTGCTTCTTTCGTAGCAGCAGGTGCTCCCGGCTTCTCATTAAGCTCATTGAACTGGTCGTATGGTACTTATACATGGCATACAAACCGTGATACTTATGACAAGATTGTTTTTGACGATGTGCGTAATAACGCTATTCTGGCGGCTATTCTGGCGTATCAGGCAAGTGAAGACCCTACGAGAACTTCGACAGAAAAAAGTATTTTACCACTTAACGAAAAAGGAGAGCCAGGCACATGGCCTGCTAAAAGGTCTCCAACACGTAAAGGCGGTTTAGATTAATAATTGTAAAGGCCTGTGATGCACATCATAGGCCTTTTATTTGGTTTAATTTCTTCTCAATTAATCTTCTCTCTGGCTCTGAAATAACCAGACTTAAGGCTTTTTCATAGCATTGTTGGGCTAAAGTAAAATCTTTTAACTCTCCATATAAATCTCCCTTTGTTGTCTGATATATGTAGTGCTGGCTCAGATTTTCTATTTTTCCCAGGTCTTCTAGTGCTGTTTGTGCTCCATACACATAACCTTTTACAATGGCTATATTCAGGCAAATAAATGGCGTAGGCTTTATATCTGCTAATAGATTGTATAATCTTAAAATTACTTCCCAATTGGTTTTTTCAAAACTTTCAGAAGAAGCATGATAGGATGCAATAGCAGCTTCAAGATGATATTCACTGATTTCATTACCGGCCGACGATCTTCTGAAAAACTCATAGGCTCGTGAAATCATGAAATTATCCCATAAACTCCTATCCTGATCTTTCAGTAAGACAATGGCTCCTTTTTCATCAAGTCTTGCAGGAAAACGTGCCACCTGAAAGCACATGAGCGCCAGAAGTGCATTGGTATTGGGAAGATTCGTTAATTGATTTCTGGTTAAAAGCAGACCAATTCGAATGGCATCTTCGCATAAATCATGTCTGATTAGCTGGTCTGAATGCGAAGAACTATAACCTTCATTAAATATCAGGTAAATAATTTTTAGTACTACTTCCAGCCGAGCGGTTAATTCTTTTGATTGAGGGACTTCTAATACGATATTCTCACTTCGGATTTTTTCTTTTGCCCGATACAACCGCTTATTCACAGTATCTTCACTTATCAGGAAAGCCCGCGCAATTTCAGAGGCATTCAAACCTCCCAGAGTTTTGAGACTTAGTGTAATCTGCGATTCTAAAGCAATTGAAGGATGGCAACAGGCAAATAACATTCTAAGCTGGCTATCTTCTATTTCGTCAGATAAAAATAGTTTACCTAATGTATTTTCCTGCTGTTCTGATAAATAAGTTAGTTCCTGACTGATTTCGCCAAATAGTTTTTCTCTCCTTAATAAATCAAGTGCCTGATTTTTAGCTACTCTATACAGCCAAGCAGATGGATTATCAGGTATTTGGGTTCGCCATTCCTTTAAGGCTTTCAGGAGTGTATCCTGCACTATATCTTCTGCAATCTCTATACGGTCAAAACCAAACATACGAGCTAAAACAGCAGTCATCTTTCCCGCTTCGTGGCGAAAAAGATGACTAACTAATTGATTGATATGCTCGTATTTACTGCTTTCAGTCAATATTATTCAAAATTCTGGATCGGTCTTACTTCTACTACACTTTCATAGTCGTACATTGGGCACCCTTTTGATAGTTCAATGGCTTCTTCAATTGAGTCTGCTTTCAAAAGCATATAACCGCTTACAATTTCTTTAGCTTCAGTATAAGGGCCATCTGTTATGATATGACTTGTCCCTTTTACACTCTTACCTGTAGGGTAAAGTGCATCGGTAGCTATCAGTTTGCCCTGTGCAGCAATTCCACCAATCCAGGTGTTCCATTTTTGTAATTCCGCCTGCATGTCTTCAGGTGAAAAATTTTCATACATTGACTCGACTTGCATTTCGTTGCGGAAGATAAGCATAAATTTTTCCATGATTCTGTAATTTTAAACGGTTAATAAATTAAATTTTGCTCTGAAGACGAATCAATTTTTAAGTTTAGGACAATCATAAGAAAAAAAAAATTAAATTGCTTAGTTGATGAATCTGAAAATAATGTCATCATCCAATATGGCTATCTTTTTTTCGTTTATTGGTATAAAGATTGCTGTAATATTTCAAATTAATCCGGTTTTGCCCATGAAGAAATTAATAATTTTAATATGTTTTTCCATTTCGTTTGTCTCTCAGGTATTTGCCAATAAAATCCTGATTCCGATGGACGAGAGTCAAAAAAACCACCTGAAAGCCTACGGTATTGCATTCTGGCTGTTGAAAGAACATGGAACAGAGGTTGAATGGCTATTGAATTTCAGAGGTGGGAGTTTCTTATTTGAAGCATCTCAAAGTTATATCAATGAATGTGTAATCAGAGGTGTGAGCTATGAGACTATCTCAGATGCTGAATCGCAATCGATTTTAGCACAGATTGCCTCACCTGATGCGAATATGGATGCCGTAAAGTTGAATAAAGCGCCTAAAATAGCGGTTTACTCACCAAAGACTACCCAGCCCTGGGATGATGCCGTGACATTGGTTTTAACCTATGCAGAGATTCCTTACGATAAGATATTCGATGAAGAAGTATTAGATAATAAATTACCTGAGTACGACTGGTTGCACCTGCATCATGAAGATTTTACAGGGCAATTCGGTAAATTTTTACGTATGCGTGGACAGGCGTGGTATCAGGAGCAAAAGCAGGAAGCAGAAACTATTGCCCGAAAGTATAATTTTCAGAAAATCCCGGATTTGAAATTAGCAGTATCAAAAAAAATACGTGACTTTGTGTTGGGAGGTGGCTATATGTTTGCCATGTGTAATGCAACGGATACTTTTGATATTGCTTTAGCTGCAGATGGTATTGATATTGTAGAGTCTCCTTATGATGGTGATGGTGCAGATCCTAATGCGGATAAGAAGCTGAACTTTGAAAACTGTTTCGCTTTCCAGAACTTCAGATTATATATGAATCCTTATGAAATGGAATTTTCAACGATTGATAATCAACAGGAAGAACGCGGGGTAAATGAAACAAATGATTATTTTTCTTTATTCCAGTTTTCCGCAAAATGGGATCCCATTCCTACGATGCTTACCCAAAATCATGCAAACCTTATCAAAGGTTTTATGGGGCAAACAACGGCCTTCAAAAAGCAATATATTCAACCTGATGTAATTACTATGGCTGAAAATCGCTCTTTGGGCGAAGCACGCTATATTCATGGCACCAAGGGTAAAGGTTTCTGGACTTTCTATGGTGGTCATGACCCAGAAGATTATCAGCATTATGTAGGAGAAGAACCAACAGATTTGAATCTTCATCCCAATTCAGCAGGTTACCGATTGATTCTAAATAATGTTTTATTTCCTGCCGCAAAGAAGAAAAAGTTAAAAACTTAATAGAAATTATTAAAAATGCCCTTAAGATTAATCTTAAGGGCATTTTTGTATCAATTATTTGAGTTAAGCTATTTCTTTCTTAATTTTCTTGCCTCTGTTTTTTGCCCATTCTTCTGCTTTTGAAGTGCCAATTGCAATTGCTGAACCTTCTTCTCTACCGTCTTCTAATAAAGCATTGGCAATTTCAACCGCTTTATTTCTGACAGGTGCCGTAAGATTTTTCATCGACGGCGGATAATCTGATTTTGACCAAGGCATAGTTGTATTCGTTAAGAGAACACTTATTACTCTCATTCTTACATTTTATCTGTCAATTTTTCGATTCTTTCCGCCTCTTCTTTATGATGATTCAAAGTTGGAAGCGTCTTGGAAGCAAATGCTTTTAAATCTGCATCGTTACCTTTGTCAGCTAGTTTCTGGAACTTATCAATATCTTTTTTATGGTCGTCTACCATTTCGTCCATATATTTTTTGTCGAAATCTTTACCGCTTTTTTCAGAAACTTCATTTAATGTTTTTTGATGTGCATCTGGCAAAGTAGTTGGTAGAACGATATTTTTATTACTTGCTAAGGTTTTCAGTTCATCGTTTGCTTTTGAATGATCGTCAATCATCATTTGCGCAAATTTCTTAACTTCAGAAGAAGTAGCTTTTTTAACAGCCACTTTTGCCAACTCCACTTCAAACATTCCACCACCGGCCAAATCGACCACTAATTCTGCGTCATCTTTCTGGGCACTAGCTACTGAATCTGTTGGAGCAGTGGCATCAATCGCTTCGTTGTTTACTTGTTCTGTTGAATCTTTAGAGTCTTCGCTTTTATTTGAATTACATGATGTCATTC
>NZ_BAAGXU010000064.1:61790-350759 GCF_054779675.1 Emticicia fontis | reverse complement strand
AAAAAAAAGGATTTAGTTTACATGATTAATTTTAAAAAAGCTGTGCCAATCCTTAAAAAGGCTTTTTTCTGGGGTTTATTTTCTACTAATAATTTTTATCCATTAAAATGATTTTTCTTATACCAGCCCTAATTTTACCAAAGGGCAATCAATAAGTTGGGTAATTTATTCCTCATTTTGGGTTAGTTTTTACCGAGATGTGGCTCTTAAGAATATGTTTAAAATTTTCTTAAGAATTTCTGAAATTGGGGAACACGGTGGCATAAATACCCCAATTAGAGGCATTAAAAGACGTTATAAATTCTCAATTGAAAATATAATAAGCTAACTATAAGCGAATTATAAAAAAGCGGTAGTAAGAATAAAGGATCCTTACTACCGCTTAATAATATCTTATAATTTAGTAACCTAAATTTGGTTGTATCTTGCTTCAAAATCCTTAATTCTTCTTCTGGATATACATAACTGCTCACCTGAATTAAGATAGACAGAACCAGTCAGTTTCTCTAGTTTTATTTTTTCAATATGCAACATATTGATCATAATACCACGGTGGATTCGGAAGAAATAAGGCAAAACCATCAGTTTTTGTTCATAAACCTGTAAATTACGGGCGCTTAACAGGGTTCTTCCGTTAGTTAGATAAAGAATTGTATAGTTGATTTTGCTTTCGAGGAAGATAATTTCTTCGGGGCGAATAAACTTCGATTTGCCTCCACTCAAAAAACGTAAGGTAAATGTTGTATTCATTGGAAAGTGAGTTTTCATGGCGATCTTGAGAAATTCTACCTATTTCAAGTAAAATCTTTACCAAATTGATAAATAGTTATCCAATTTTTTTATTGAGTATAAAATTTTCATGCCATGATGAGTTATAGTTATTAATTTCAGTAAGATTAAAGTAGCGGAATTCTGACAGTAAACTTCACAAATGTTTTAAAAATTTCTAACCTCCCGTCAGTCAAATAATGATAAAAGTTTCGAAGACAGTTTAATGCTTGCCTATCTAAGGTTTCACCAAAATATATTCTTTGATTGCAAAAAACATTTTCTTTTCAGGAAAATCTGTAAATTTATAGCGTTTCAATTATTCAATTACTCTTATTAATTATATATATGGCAGATACCCCACAGGTTAAACATCAACCAGACGATAATCTATTTCTGATAAATATCGGTAATGATATGGCTTATCAGGAATACATTAAAAAGCAAGATGAGATAATTATTACTCATACTGAAGTACCCAGAGAATTAGAGGGAAAAGGTCTGGGAAGCCTACTAGCAAAAAATGCCTTACAATATGCAGAAGAAAATAACTTAAAGCTAAATCCGCTATGCCCGTTTATGGCAGCATATGTTCGTAAACATTACAACGATTACAAACATCTATTGTCATCTGATTTTAAAGTCTGAAACTATGAAAATATCACGTAAAAATGCTTTAAAATCATTGTTCGCCACATTGATAAGTTTGCCTGCTCTGGCAAAGGAAAAGAATAATGATAAAAAAGATTTATTAGGCTTTAAAGAAGAATTCAGCGCCGCCTGGAAAAGCTCTCAGGACTATACACTGAAAATCTTTAACCAGATGCCGGAAGAAAAATTCGAATATAAATATACGCCCGAGTCTTTTTCGTTCAGAACTCAGTTTGTGCATTGTATTACGTTCACCACAGCCCAAATCTGTGGAAGATTGAATCTCCCTAATCCTTATGATGAAAAAGAAAAACAAAAAGATTATTGGGCTAAATTATCCAAAACTGAATTAGAATCGGAATTGAAAGGTTTTTATAGCTGGGTTGAAAAAACAGTGTTAGAAGCCAAGCCTGATAGACTAGCACAGCTGGAAGGATATGCTGGAGATAAGATTCCAGTGTGGCGTTTACTTTATGCTTTGGAGAATCATATAATTCATCACCGTGGGCAAGCCATTTGCTATATACGCCTGAATGGTATTACGCCTATTGGCTATATCGGTTGGTAGGATTTATTCTATTAGTCACAAAATATAAGTTCAACAAAAAGCCTCTGCAAGTATCACTTACAGAGGCTTTATTATTTCTGGTAAACAAATTCTTATTTTTCTACGCAAGAACCTTCTTTGCCATCTTTGCAACAACGGTTATAAGATTTGCTAAGTTTTTTGTATTGGTTTTCATCAATGCTTACATATAGTTTGTTGTAATCACCAACCATTACATCTTGTTTAGTAAAGTTATAATTCAATGTTACAGGAATGTTTACGTTTTGATCAGGTAGTGGGTTGCCGTTAGCATCACACACTCTGAAGATTTTAGAAACATTGCTTAAACCTGACGTAACTACTTCGTAGCTTGATTTTACAGGTACTGCAAATGAACCTAAGCAAAGATATTTTTCTGGCATTTCACCTTTCGCCAATTTACCTGCTTTTTTGTAAACTCCAATTACGGTTACACTTGGGTTTGCACTTTTAATGCTACCATCCTGAATTTCAGTTTTACCTAAGAAGTTGATTTTCTGGTCAGCACATTTAGTACCACCTGCTGTTCCGATTGTTACATCAGAAGGGCTATCCGATAAAACTTTTTTCTCGATGGTCTGAGCAGCTGTGGTTGCGGCACTTGCAGTAACCGGGCAATCTTTGTATGCTTTACCTAGTGCTTTGAATTGTTTTTCGTCAACATTCAAATAGATTTTATCACCATCGCCAACCATCACCTCTGATTTTGTAATTTTGTAATCCAGGTTCAATGGCAGTGTTAAATTCATTGCTGAAGGAGCTGATGCACCTTTATCAACGCATACAGGAATTGTTTTTGAGTATGACATTTCACCTTTTACGTTGAAATCGTAAGTAGCACGAGAAGATACAGGGTATGAACCTAGGCAAAGACCTTTTGTGCCATTCACTGCAACGATTTCCATCGTTTTGCTTGCGTTCATTACATCACCACTTGAGATTTCTCCTTTAGCGCTGATACTGATTTGTTGTTCTGTACAAACTGTTTCAGGTAAAAGTGCAACTGGTTTAGAAACATAAGTAGGGATATAAAAGGCGTTACCGCATTTTTTCATTACATATATAAAACAATCGCCTGTTTTTGCTTTAATTCTGAAAGTCTCAAAATCACGACCTAAAATCGACCATACATATTTGTGACCTCTGGCATAAGCACCCATCCAACCAGTAGATCCTTTTGAAAGGATTTCAGGTGTGATGCTGGCTTGTGTAAAACCAGGGTCATTGAAGCCTGTATAACCTAGAGCTACCAATAGATCATCCATTTCTTTTTTGATACCTCTCTGGTTTTTTTGGTAAACTCTTTTCAAATACGTGTAAGCCGATTGAGCCGTATGTTTAGGAATTTCTCCAAATTGTGGGCTGGTGCCAAGTCTGTTCAAAACCACAGCTTTTTTGTCGCCATTACCTTGAAAAACTTTGTAAGGCAATGAATTACATGGCGAAGGCATCTGATCGGGCGTTGGGTTTTGTTGGGCATACCCCAGCAACGGTAATAATACCACAAGTGTGAGAATTCTAAATGAAGAAGCTTTCATTTTTTTAGATTTTTAAAGTGTCTGAATAAATTTCTAATCCAATCGGATACAAAAATAATTTATTTAAATTAAAGTGACAGAAACGGGTTCTTTATGAAAAAATTATTTCTATCTATTAGGTTTTGTGAGTTTTTAGGTCTCTTAAGGTGATTTAGAGAGTGATTGCGAGACTCTTTCCCGCAAAAATGGTAATTATTTAATTTAAAAACAAAAACTAATAGATAATGTTATGAGCTCTTGACGGTTTTCTTTAATTTTTTTCTGCATCGGACGATCTATACAGGCTTTTATTTAAAAAACAGGACAATATTTTATTTACCCGAAAATTTATATATCGTGGTAGTCTTATACGTTTCACCAGGACGCAACACTACGGTCGGGAATTTGGCTTGATTAGGAGAGTCAGGGAAGTGTTCTGTTTCGAAACAGAATCCATAACGCTTCTTATATACTACCCCATTTTTCCCGGTAATTGATCCGTCTAAAAAGTTTCCGGTATAAAACTGTACACCAGGCTCAGTAGTTTTTACTTCCATAAAACGACCTGTCGTTGGTTCATAAGCTGTTGCTGCCAGAATCAATGAATCTTTCTTTGGTTGATTCAATACCCAGCAGTGGTCATATCCACCACCTGCTTTTATCTGCGCATCAGTTGTATCGTTGATTCCTTTACCGATTGTTTTAGCTGTTGTAAAATCAAATACTGTACCTTTTACTGCTTTTAACTCGCCAGTAGGGATTAATGTTTTGTCAACTGGTAAAAAACGGTCTGCATTAATCATAATTTCATGTCCTAAGTGGTCAGTTTTACCACCGGTCAGGTTAAAATATGAGTGTTGAGTCAGGTTCAGTATAGTAGGTTTATCTGTTGTGGCCGTATAGTTTATTTCAAGGGCATTATCTTCTGTCAATACATAAGTAATCTCTACACTTAAGTTACCAGGATAACCTTCTTCCATATCTTTACTTACATAGTTCAGCTTCAGTCCGTTTCTACCATCTTTCAATTCTTCGGTTTTCCACATTACTTTATCGAAGCCGATTTTACCGCCATGTAGGTGATTAGGACCATTGTTTACAAGCAAATTATAGGTTTTGCCATCTAAAGTAAACTTCGCTTTAGCTATTCTGTTACCATATCTACCTACCAAAGCACCAAAGAATGGGCTGGCTTTTAAATAACCCGATAGTGAGTCATATCCCAATACAACATCTTCAAATTTACCATCTTTATCAGGTGCTGTTAAATGTGTAATCAACCCGCCGTAATCGCTTATTTTCACTTCCATACCCTTCGTATTTTTCAAGGTGTAAAGGCTGGCTTCCTGACCATCAGGTAATTTCCCCCAAGGTTGTTTGGTAATAGATGCTTCTGTTTTTGTTGTTTCCATTGTATTTTCGCTCTTTTTAGACTGGCAGGCGATACTTGTGTATACTAGTAAGGCTCCTGCCAAAAACAATTTGGACTGCGTTTTAAAATTATTCATAATTATTAAAGGGGGTTGATTTTGATTGCCAATATTACACAAAAACTGTTAAATAGAGACTTTGTTCGATAAACATTTCTGAATTTTAACCTCTCTGCTTAAACGAAAAGCCTATCTTTACCGTTAATTGAACATTATTTAACAATTTTAAACCAATATTATCTTCACTTATCACATGCAAATACGCAAGATAGTTATTGCTGGCCTATTAGCTGCAACACATATAACACAGGCACAAACACCTGCTGCGTCGAAATACGACCACAGAGATGCGTTTAATCCTTTGTTTAATTTTATGCCTGGTACTGCTTACCGCAGCGGTACAGGTGCACCAGGGCCGATGTATTGGCAGAACCGGGCAGATTATAAAATTAATGCTACGCTTGATGAAAATGCCAATACTTTGACAGGAGAAGTTGAAATTACCTATAAAAATAATAGTCCTGATAAACTGCCTTTTGTCTGGCTACAATTAGACCAGAATCAATTCAATGATAATTCTCGTGGAGGTAAAACTACTGCGATTGTAGGTGGTCGTTTTGGCAATACAGGATTTGATGGTGGTTATACAGTAAAATTTGTGAGTGCTGAGAAAAAAGTTACTGCCAATAAAAAGACTTCTACCCGCTCGGTATATGCAGAACATCTGATAGATGATACGCGTATGCAGATACGTTTATCTGAACCATTAACGACTGGCGAGGAGTTGAAGATAAAGGTGAGTTATTCGTTTAAAGTACCTCGTTATGGCTCTGATAGAATGGGTAAGCAGGATACACAAAACGGAACTATTTATGAAATGGCCCAATGGTATCCGCGTATGGCAGTATATGATGATGTTGAAGGCTGGAATACTTTACCCTATCTGGGTGCAGGAGAGTTTTACCTTGAGTATGGTGATTTTGAATATAATGTAACCGTTCCCTGGGATCATATTGTAGCAGGTTCTGGAGAATTAACCAATCCAGGTGAGGTAATGACTGCTGAGCAAATCAAGAGATTTAATGAGGCAAAAAATAGCGATAAGACAGTAATCATCAGAAGTGCTGATGAAGTAACAGATGCGAAATCAAGACCAAGAACCAGCGGTACATTGACCTGGAAATTTAAATGTAAACAAGCGCGTGACGTGGCGTGGGCTTCATCAAAAGGTTTTGTGTGGGATGCAGCAAAAATTAACCTGCCAAGTGGCAAAACTTCTATTGCACAATCGGTATATCCTGTTGAAAGTGCAACGAACGATAGCTGGAACCGCTCTACCGAATACGTAAAAGGTTGTATTGAATTTTACTCTAAATATATCTATGAGTATTCTTATCCATCAGCTACTAACGTTGCGGGAGTGGTAGCAGGTATGGAATATCCGGGCATTGTTTTTTGTAGTTACAGAGATAAAACCGAAAGCCTTTGGGGAGTTACCGATCATGAATTCGGTCATAACTGGTTTCCGATGATTGTGGGTAGTAATGAAAGAAAGTATGGATGGATGGATGAAGGTTTTAATACCTTTATTAATACACTTTCGACCAAAAACTTTAATAATGGAGAATATTATCAGCCTGAAAATGCCCGCCAGTATGCTCCCTATTTCTATGACCGTGACCCTATCATGAATATTCCTGATGTGGTTCAGGCAAACAACTTAGGACTAGCTGCTTACGTAAAACCAGGTTATGGACTTACTATGTTAAGAGAGTTGATTTTGGGTGAGAAACGTTTTGATTACGCTTTCAAGGAATATGTAAACCGCTGGGCTTTTAAACACCCAACACCGCTGGATTTCTTTAGAACGATGGAAGATGCCGCTGGTGAGGATTTGGGCTGGTTCTGGAAAGGTTGGTATGTGAATGACTGGAAAATAGACCAGAGTGTAAAAGATGTGAGTTATATTCAACAGGATGCTACTAAGGGTTCTGTAATTACTATAGAGAACCTGGAGAAGATGCCAATGCCTGTAGTTGTAGAAATAAAAGAAGCTAACGGTACTACCAAACGTGTTGATCTACCAGTTGAAATATGGCAACGAGGCAGTAGCTGGAGTTTCAAGTATCCATCTACTTCGGCTATTGAATCAGTGGTGATTGACCCGGATAATAAGCTTCCAGATGTAAATGCGAAGAATAATATCTGGAAACCTACCAGATATAGTTCACCACAAGCGAATTAATGATGCTGAATCTTTCAGCCTTCTTCTACCGGAGGAAGGCTGAAAGGGGTAGTAATAGATATTTTTGAGCGTTCACAAACCCCACCAATAGGCGGATTAAATTTGGAGACATTCACAGTAATCTGTTGAATTTCGGGGAATTGCTCTTTAACTGCTTCAATGATTTTATAAGCGATATGCTCTAGTAGCCGATGTTTGATTTTCATGACATCGGCTATTATTTTATAGACTACTTCATAATTGACTGTTAAACTTAATCTGTCTTCCTGTGCTGCACGATTCAAATCGGTTGTGATGGCAATATCAATCGAATATTTATTACCTATTTTCTGCTCTTCGTCGTAATAGCCGTGATAAGCAAAAAACTCCAAACCTTCAAGCGAGATTATTCCCATAAATTTTACTAATCAATTACTTTTTTATGTGATACTATATATTTTAAGACCTATCAGAAATTATCGAAGAACGAACCACCACCGTTATCGTTGCTTTTACCAATTACATCGTTCACTGTTGGTAATGGGCTACTATCTTTGGTTGGGCTATCTGCTTTTTCTACCATTGCCTTTCTGATGGCTGCTTTTACTTTATTTACTTTCTCGAGCATCTCTTCCGTAATAGATTCAATATTATTATCTACTACTGGCTTAGGTTCTTCAGCTTTAGGCGTTTCTACCTTATTGACAGGTACTTCTTGCTTTGATTCAGAAATTTCCTGTTTTGGTGCAGGTATCTCTTCCACTTCTTCCTCTGTCTCACCAATAGTATCAAAGAATCCTACATTACCGTCCAGTCCTTTTTCTTCTACATCTTCTACTACCCTACCGCCCACTAAACGGTCTTTCATTTCGTTTAATTCTACAAAACGCCCCTCTGCAGCTAATAAAGCTTGTTCTACCCATGTGCTTGGATCGTGCATGGCATAATGAGGGCCTGCATTCTCTAATATCTCACGGATTTTGAAAACTGGTGTAGTTGCTAAATCTTTGAAAGTAAATATGCCCGAATCATATAGTAGCATAGCTATTTTTGGCCCTATTCCCTCAATTATCTCTAATTCATCTGGCTTTCTTTGCTCAGGAGTTTTTTGGGCAACAGGTGCTTGCTCCACAGGGGCTCTCTCCACAAACGTTTGAGTTTCAGGCTCAATTTGAGTAAAGGGTTCTTCAACCTCCTCTGTTTCTTCTACTGGCCCTTCTTCTATAATGTCATTTGCTGAGGAGTGGACAGTGTTTTCCTCTGGCTCTGCTTCATGCTCATCCTGTTCTGCAAGAATGATAGGCGTAGCCTCTACCTCATTCTCCTGCTCCTCTTCTTCTTGCGTTTCTGGTTCTTGCTCTACCTCTGTTTCTTCAATTATTTCTTCTGTTTCAGGCGGAGCTATCTCTAGTAGAGGCGACTCTTCACTTTCCTCCAGCTCTTCAACAATTGCTTCAGTTTCAGGCACTTCAAGCTCCTCTTCTTCAAATACTGGCGTTTGTTCTGAATCTGAGAGAATATTGCTGGCTTCCTGTATTTTCTTATTGACGCCTTCTTTATCAAACTTTTCCTCAAAGCGTTGTACGTGCTCCAAAGTAGCATTGGATAGGCTACGCATCTGAACCAACAAATTGGTTTTATAATGATCCATTGCCTTGAAATCTCGTTCTAAAGATTTTACCTCCCCTAATACCTCATCTTTAATATACTTAGCTTTGGTATGGGCATCGCGCAAGATTTCTTCGGCTTTTGCACGTGCCTCTTCTACTATCTCGTCGCTTTTTTGTTTTGATTCCTGAATATGCTTATCAGCTTGCTGATTTGCTTGTTCAGTAATCATCGTACTTGTATCTTCTGCAGTTTTAAGTGTTTTAAATAAAGTCATTTCAATCTCCCGAAGCTTACTTGCTTCTTTTTCAGCCATTTCAAGTTGCATTCTCAGCATCTTGCTTTCGTTAAGTATGCGTTCCCATTCCTGCGAGAGATTTGCTAAAAAATTATCAACTTCTTCGATGTTGTAGCCTCTGAAAGTTTTTTCAAATTCATGTTGGCGTATTTCGAGGGGTGTAATTTTCATTTTGTCAATGTTTTATGGAAATATTAAGGCAAAATTAATAAAAAAAATATCGGCACTCCTTATTTAAGCTATTTTCTTCAATTTTGCAAGAAAGCAGGTAAATAAAACAGGTTTAATTTTAAAATATAATAACTCTTTTACTATAACTATTTTGTAAAGATTTTGATTATATTTTTTTATCGAAAGGCACTATTCAAGCAATTTCCAGACAGAAATCGTTCGATCATCGCTACATGAAACAATTTGTTGCTCATAATCTGACCATAAAACCTTATTGACAGAAGTGCCATGCCCGGCATGTCTGGCTCGGTCAATTACCTTTAACAATTTCATTTTTTCAGCATCCCAAACCTTGATGGACTTGTCCATACTACAGGTAATAAATCGCTGACCGTCAGGACTAAACGATAAGTGGTTGATGGCAAAAGTATGAGCAACAATTTCTTCTTCCATAGCATAATCGCGCTCTACATTCCAGATTTTTAAACGCGCATCTCTGCTCCCTGACAATAGTAAAGTAAAATCGGGCGAATATTTAATGGTAAAGACTGAGTTATTATGAGCATCGACTACCTTTTTTAGTTCAAAGGTTTTTAAATCAAATATTTTGATTGTATTATCGCTATACCCTGCAGCTAATTCGCGCTCTACCGGATTGATTGCCAGGCATCTTACGCTTACACTTGCCGCTTTGATATGCTTGCGGAAGCTCAGCGATTCAATATCAATTACTGATATAACGCCGTCACCGCCTGCTACAAACGCCTGGTTATCATATATCTGAATATCAAAATATAAGGCAGGGGCTAGTTTCAGCGAGCGGAGTTCCTGCTTGGTTTGGAGATCAATTACATGAATGCCTTCCTGATTCTGAGCTATCCATAGGTGATTTTGCTGTGGTATATATGCCAGCGCATACACCGAGTTTTTTACTTTGGCTATCAATTCGCCTACATCAGGTTTCTGCAAATTCCATCGCACGACATAGCCGTCTCCTGCTGCTGAAAAAAAACGGTGATTTTCTCCTGACTTTTCTAAGGCATATACACAATCGCGATGCCCTGTAAATGTATCTATTTTATCAACTTGTATCATGGCTTTACATGATTTTTTCAGTCATGTAGCTAAATGTTTTCTAACAATACTTAATTTTGCTTGCAAAACTAATTCTTAAATATATCCATTAATCTTTTATCTCATGAATTTTTCGGCAGATACAGAAAAAAACGTTGTTTTTAAAGACGTAGAAAAAGTAATTACCGATTTAGGCTTCACTATCGCCAATCAAGATCAGAGCCGTCCATGGGGTGGTTTCTTTGTATTGGATGAATCGCAAGCGCCAAAATTTATAGAAACATATTTTCCTCACTTGAGTATTAACGATTTTGGTGTTGGGCAAAAATTGAGTCCAAAAATTCTGGTAGTTGCTCCTAACAAACGTCTTTCATGGCAATATCATTTCCGCAGAGCCGAAATATGGAAAGTGGTTGGTGGCATTGCAGGCGTAGTAACCAGTGAGACAGACGAAGAAAATGAAGTTCAAACTTTAAGTTTAGGAACTATCATTAACCTGAAACAAGGCGAAAGACACCGTTTGATTGGCCTTGACCAATGGGGTATAATTGCTGAAATATGGCAACACACCGATGCTGAAAACCCTTCAAACGAAGATGATATTGTACGTGTACAAGACGATTTCGGTCGTTAAAATGTATTACGATTGAACGGTCCGTCGTTACGGAAATCGTTATTATCTTACGATAAGGTTTGCTCATGGATATATCTCTAAGCAAACCTTATTTTGAAATTTATTCTACATATAATACCAAGCCTTTCAGATAGTGTCCTTCCGGGTGAAAAAGATTCACCGGATGGTCTGCACCTTGTGAGAGGTGATGCAAGACCCGAACCTGTCTGCCCACTTCTAACGCTGCAGACACGATGGTATTATAGAAAAGCTCTCTATCTACTACCTGCGAGCAGGAAAATGTAAAAAGAATCCCTCCTTTCGCTAAGCGTTTGATGCCTTCCATATTTAGTCTTTTATATCCTTGCACGGCCTGATGGCGTTTGGCGATGCTTTTGGCATAAGCCGGGGGATCAAGCACGATTAAGTCGTAAATCTGGTCGTTTTGTTTTAAAAAGCCCATTACATCTTCAGCATAGGCTTTATGATTATCTACCTCACCAAAATTGGTTGCTACATTCTGATTTACCAATTCAATCGCTTTTTTCGATACATCTACCGAATGTACCCATGTAGCACCCGCCTGTAAAGCATAAATCGAGAAGCCGCCTGAGTAGCAGAAAGCGTTTAATACTTTTTTGTTTTTGGCGTATTTAGCTAACAAGGCACGATTATCTCTTTGATCGAGAAAGAATCCCGTTTTTTGCCCCGTTTCCCAATCAATCAGGAATTTGTTACCATTTTCTAGTACCGGATGCGGTAAAAGATGATTGGTTGTACCTTCTGAATATAAATAAGTATTGCTTACCGTCTTAGAGAATTCATCTGGCAATGTTTCGGCACTTTTGTCATAAATGGCTACCAAAGTATTTTCGTAAACCCTTTTAAGTGCATTCACTATTTTCTCTTTCTCACGCCACATACCAATCGTATGTGCCTGAAAAACAATCACATTCTGATAATAATCTAAAATCAATCCCGGAAACCCGTCCCCTTCACCATGTGTTAAACGATAGCAAGTGGTATTATCTCCCAATTGAATAACCTGTCTTAATTCAAAGGCTGTTTTTAGTTTTTTGTACCAGAATTCTTCATCTACTGTGACCTGTTCATGTGAGAAGATTTTTACGGTAATACTTCCTTTATAAAAATGACCAGTGGCCAGATAATTCCCTTTCTTATCGCAGACCTCTACAATATCTCCGTCGTTGGGTTGACCTTCCGTTCTGGCAATTGCACCTGAAAACACCCACGGATGTAGCCGCTTAACTACCTGTTCTTTGCCTGCCTGTAAAAATACTTTTGCGTACATATCTCCTATTTTAATCTCAATCTTAATACAAAATAAGAAAATATAGTGCTGAAAGAAAACGTTTTTACGATTTTATATTTACATTTACTTTCCCATAAATTACAGTAGACTTTGTTTCTAACCCCTTAACATCATTTAAAGCACTATGAAACTAGACCGTCGTAATTTTTTACGCAATACAGGCCTATTGGCAGCTGCTCCTTTGCTAGCAAATCAGTTATGGTCATGTACCCCCTCATCAAAAACAGAAGAAAAAAGCACAGATTCAACCGCAACTTCATCAATGGTTGCAGAACCATCAGTAAAAGAATTTGGAATTCAACTTTGGACAGTTAAAGAAGACCTTGCGAAAGACCCTAAAGGTGTATTGAAAGCGCTGGCAAGCTATGGATACAAACAAATCGAAAGTTTCCAGGGTGATAAAGGTGTTTTCTGGGGCATGACTGCCAAAGAATTTAAGACATTAATGGATGATATTGGAAGTAATCTGATAAGCACTCACTGCAGTCAGGAATATACCATGAAGAAAGAAAAAGAGGGTGAGTTCAGAAAATTGGTAGATGATGCAGCTAGTATAGGCATGAAATATCTGATCAACCCATTTTTAGGCGATTTAACAAAAGAAGATGAATGGAAAAGAGCAGCAGAAGGCTTGAATCGTCAGGGAGAAATAGCAAACAAAGCTGGATTACGTATGGCTTATCACAATCATAACTTTGAATTCAAAAAATTTGCGAACGGTACGATGCCTGAAACTATCTTGTTAGATGGCACTGACCCTAAACTAGTAGATTTTGAAGCTGATTTATACTGGTTGGTTGCTGCAGGCGAAAATCCGGAAGATTGGTTGACTAAATACAAAAATCGTTTCCGCTTAGTACATGTAAAAGATATGTTGGGCGATGCGAAAGTGAAAGAAATTACAGAGAAAGAAAAAGTTAAAGACCCTCTTTTCTCATTCTCAACTACCTTGGGAACAGGTAAAATTGATTTCCCTAGAATATTGAATATGGCTAAGCAAAACGGAGTTGAGTATTTCATTGTTGAGCAGGAACGCTTCGATGGCACTACTCCGCTAAAAGCAGCAGAAGCAGATGCAGGATATATGAAGAATTTGGTTTTTGCATAAAATTATAGTTTGTTATAAAAGAAAACAGAGCAATGGAACTTGCTCTGTTTTCTTTTATATCTGGTAGTAATTAAAAACTACCTATCAGCTCTTTCATAATGAAAGTCATAGTAGGCTCTGCTTTGTGGGCAGCTTCAAGAATCCGGCTCAATTCTGCTTTTTGTAATAGTTCAGGAATACCCATATCTGTAATGACAGAAATACCAAATACCGGAATTTCCATTTGTCTGGCTACTATTACTTCAGGTACTGTACTCATTCCTACGGCGTCGGCACCTAACATCCGTAATATTCTATATTCTGCTTTGGTTTCAAGACTTGGGCCTGCTACACTTACGTAAACACCTCTATGAATGCCTTCCAAGCCATTTTGTGTGGCAATTAATAAGGCTTTTTCAACCATTTCAATCTCATAAGGCTCACTCATGTCAGGAAAACGGTCGCCCATGATGTTTTCTCCTATTAATGGATTTTCTGGTAAGAACAAAGAAATATGGTCTTCGATAATCATCAAATCACTCTCTTTGTAGGTTGGATTCAATCCTCCGGCAGCATTAGAGACGAAGAGTCTTTCAATGCCTAATAGCTTCATTACCCTTACCGGAAACGTAACCTGTTGCATTGAATATCCTTCATAATAGTGGAATCTTCCTTGCATACACACTACTTTTTTACCGTTGAGTGTACCGAAGAGTAATTTTCCTTTATGAAATTCAACGGTTGCTATCGGAAAATTTGGTATGTCATTATAATTGAGAGTAAAGGCAACGTCTATTTCATCGGTCAGCTTTCCTAAACCTGTTCCTAAAATGATACCGAATTGTGGACGAAAACCACTTATCTGCGATTGTATATAAGCGGTAGATTCTTCTAATAATTTAAGCATACAGCTGATTAAAAATTGTTTGGGTAAACAAGGTACGAAGAAGTTGTTTAGGATTCTTCTTTTCATTTAAAAATGTGTTGTTTTGGCTCGCTCAAAACACCCTCATTTTAGAAAACTAAAGAAAATCATAAACAAATCAAATAAAACTAAAAAAGCATGACTCCTGGAGCCATGCTTTTTTATCTACGAACGAGAATATATCTTACAACGCCAACGTTCCTTTGCGAGCTGCATCAACTAAAGTAGCTTCTAAGCCTTTTTTGTTGATAGTACGAAGGGCTGAAGTCGAAACTTTCAATGAAACCCATACACCTTCTGATTCTAAGAAAAATTTCTTAGTCTTAAGATTTGGGAAAAACTTACGCTTTGTTTTATTGTTAGCGTGCGATACATTGTTACCGACTTGCGTTCTTTTACCAGTGATTTGACAAACCTTTGCCATTGCCTTATTTAATATTTTCTATGAAAAAAAGATAATTCCTTAAACGGGAGTGCAAAATTCGTAATTTTTTCGGAAATAAAAAAGCATGATTCACTTTTTTTTGAATCCATAGGCACAATGCCTACAGCCGTTTTTACAACAATAGCCTCTTTTTTTGTGATACGCCTCAGTAAAAACCATGAATTCTCCCTCTATATAATAGTCTTCCTCTGTCAATGGAGATAAAAAAGGTGCAATATTTTTATTTTTTACCTTTGCCAATTTTGATATAATCTTTTGTTCTATTAACTTTTGTTTTCAATTAAACGTTTCCTGAAACCCATGAATTTGACAATCCGATTAGCGACTATTGATGATGTACCCGCTATTTTAAAAATCTATGCTGCCGCGCTGGATAATAATGTACTTTCGATACAAGACGCTCAAAAGATTTTTATTCAACAAAGTAAATATCCCGACTATCATGTTTTTTTGGCTGAAATGGATAATGAAGCAGTTGGGACTTTTGCATTGTTGGTAATGGAAAATATGGCGCATATGGGCACACCATCGGCAGTAGTTGAAGATGTGGGTGTTGTACCCGGCCTACAGGGGAAAGGAATCGGAAAGAAAATGATGGAATATGCACTGCAATATGCCAAAGAAAAAGGTTGCTACAAGATGAGTCTTTCAAGCAACCTTCGTCGTGACCAGGCACATCAGTTTTATGAATCCTTAGGCTTTAAAAAACATGGATTTAGTTTTCTGATGGAATTAGCCTAATGTAATTCTACGCTGATTAAAATATGGGCGTAATATCTTTCTGTCAAATACTACCAACATCACTATCAGGTTTAATAAAATAGCAATCTGGATAAAATAGCTGGTCATAAAACCATTAAAAAGTCCAACCACCTGAGTAGGCAGCTTAATAGTTGTTTCAGAGGATGGCTGATAAATTATTGCAATAACTATAGTTGCAATTAATACGCCTAGCATGGTTCCAAAGAAGCCATACATAAATTTTGTACTCCATGTTTTCTTTTTTACCAGAACAAAAACAGGCTTTTCAGCGGGAAGCGCTGCTAATATATTGTTAGTAAAATTTGCTGACGGTTGCTCAAGTGGCATACCTGCCAAATCTGTATGGATAGCTTCCAGCCCCTTAAAATATTGCTGATAGACCATGGAAGTGGCCAAAAGATGCATATGCTGATGAAGGGTTCCTGCATCAGCACAACCATCCAGAATATCGAATATTTGTTCGTCTGTTAACATGACTCTTTTGTTTTTTATCTTTCAACACCTTCCTATATTAAACTTCTTACTTCTTCTTTCCAGTGCTTTTTCATTTCCTCGGCCAACCGTTTTCTTGCCCTATGAATTTTTACTTTAACTGTATCGGCATTAATTTTAGTAATGGCAGCAATTTCTTCTAATGATTGCTCTTGCAGATAAAACAAAGTTATTAATAAAACATCATCTGCCTGCAATTGTTGCATGGCAAGTTTAATTGCCTGCTGTCGTTCATTTTTTCTGATATCCTCACTGGAATCACTTTGATTACTTACCACAGCCGCTTGTGAAGATTCAGTTATATCTTCGGTAAAGATATGATTTTTACGTTTCTGCATCAAAGCCCCGTTAAAAACTATCCGATAAAACCAGGTTGTAAATTTAGCTTCAAAATTAAATGTATTGATACTTTTAAAAACCTGTAAAAAAGCGTCTTGCGCCACTTCTTCGGCATCTTCTCTGTTATTCAAAATACGATAGGCTACTGTGAAAGCATAAGCCTTGTGGCGATTGATTAGGTCTTTATAAGCTAATCGATCGCCTGCCTGTATTCGTTTCAGAAGGGTAATATCTTTTTGTTCGTCGTTCACTGAATCATTTGATGCAGCTTCTGAATAAATGTTACAGGTTAATTAAAAAAATATTTTTTCAATCAGGTTGTAACCTCCTCTTAGATACCTGCATCCTATCGCCAAAATATTATTTCACCATTAAATTTTATAAATTATGCCTCCAGCAGTAGCTATAGTTGTTCCAGTAACTGCAATCATATGTATTGTGGGACTGTTAGCACTTTTAAGAAAATTTGAAAATGACGAACGAATGGCCATGATTGAAAAAGGCCTTACTCCACTACAAAAAGAAGGTATGAGGGTAAATCCCGCTTCTGCTTTGCGTTGGGGTTGCTTATTTATGGGTGTAGGCTTTGGTATCTTTATTGCTAATATCATTGAAAGCCTAAGAGACGATAACTCTGAGGCACTCTATCCGGCTTTGATTCTGTTCTTTGGCGGTTTGGGTCTGCTTATCTCTTATTATATTCAATTAAAGTTAGACGAAAAGAATAAATTGCGGTAATACCTTAACCTGATTATTTTTTCCATTTCGCTAAATTTCCTTTTGCGCCAATAGTCCAACAGTCATTTTTATAGCATGATATTGCGTGGAAAGCCTCGGTATCGATGGCTTTCCATGTTTTACCCATATCTACCGAAATTCCAGTTCCCGAAGTTCCCACTACCAATAAACTCTTATCACGTAATACCCAACTCGATTCTTTCAATCCATCTGGTTTCGCCTGTTCAGCTAAAGCCCATGTTTTACCTCCATCGTGCGTAATGGCTACATTGTCAGATACTTTTTTATCATCTTTATAATCTCCTCCGGTTGCAATGCCATCTTTATCTGTATAAAAATGCAAACCAAAAATGCCTGAGGTCTCCCCTTGTTTAAATGGAGTTTCGGCAACCTGCCAGGTCTCCCCTTTATCTTTGGTATAAAAAACCCTGCTTTGTGTGTTAATCCAGGCTAATTTTTTGCTTCGTGTATTTACACAAGTACCGCTAGATGCAAAAGACGCTTCTTTGGGTCTGATAGCTGGCAATTTTTCTTTAGGTATTCTCTGCCAGTTTTCTCCATCTAAAGTTCGCAGGATAAAAGGTTTATCATCAATCGGATCACCTATCAGAATTCCCTCGTTTTCATTCCAGAAGTCGAAAGAATCAAAGAAAGCGCCTTTCTCCATTGTCTGATAAATTATTCTCCATGATTTTCCACCATCTGAAGTTTTATAAATTCTGGCAGCTCCTGCTTCGGCATCGCCTGCACTCATGGCATAAGCTACTTCTGCACTTACCCCATGTACATCTCTGAAATCTAAAGCCTCTGCTCCTTCTAGCTTTAATACCTGCCATTGTTGGCCTGCGTCAATAGTCTTCAATATTGTTCCTTTGGTTCCTCCTGCCCATACTACCTTGCTATTCACAGCACTAATAGAGCGGAAAGAAGCATCTGTTCCGGAGTTTTGTTTAATCCATTGGGCTTTTACAGTTGTTATTGATAAAATTAATAGGAGAGAAAAGCGTTTTTTCTTAAAAATAAAAGGAATCATATTAATCATTCAGAATAGTGTCTATTTTTGTACGATGAACCAACGAATGTACATATTTCTTTCTACTATTTTCTTCTTTTCTATCAGCTTTTTTGCTTCTGCGCAAGAAGAGGTTAGCATAGAGTTCGGAAAAAAAAACTTGCTGATTGACGAAAATTTAGTGATAAGCGTCGTGATTACAGGCAGTGACAAATCTAATGTCAGCACTTTCCCTGAATTGCAAGGCTTTACGAAAGCTGACAGGAAAATTACTCACGCCAAAGGTCCTACTCATACCATTACACAGTTTTATACACCCACTAAAGATGGTAATTATAGAATTCCCCCTTTTGAATTAACTGTTAATGGTAAAGCCTACGAATCTGAATTGACTACGATTGTTGTCACAACACCTAAAGACGAAGATGAAGATGAGAGCAATGAAGCAATCAATCTGGAAAACATTAAGAAAAATGCCTTTCTGGCAATGAATATCGATAAAAGTACAGTATATGTTGGCGAAGGGTTCAGGGTAACGCTAGCATTTTATATTGCTGAGACGAATACGATGCAGATGAGTTTTCCGGATAATCTGAATGCACAGGTAGATGCTATTGCTAAAAAAATCAAGTCTGCCGATTGCTTGGAAGAGCGCATCAATATTACAAATATTACAGAAGAACATAAGACTATTAACGGTAAGAAGTTTCTCGCTTATAAGTTCTTCGAAGCCATTTATTTTCCGCTTAATAATCAGCCAGTAAAAATTCCTGAGGTAGAACTACGCATGGATCAGAGCAAGAAAAATGATGGAGAAAAAGAGTCTATTAGTTTTATTAATAAGCCTTTTGCAGTAAAAGTATTGAGTTTGCCCGATCATCCGTTAAAAGATAAGGTTGTGGCTGGTAATTTTATCTTACAGGAACAAATTGAAACCAGAAAGATTAATACAGGTAAGAGTTTTAATTATAGTTTCAAAATACTTGGACAAGGTAATTTTTCAACAATTAATGTATCTTCTCCTATTAATGATAGTTTCTTTGATTTTTATCCGCCAGAGATAAGAGAGGTACACAATCATGATCTGACAGTTCGTGAAAAAGAATTCAGATATCGGATCGTTCCTAAAGATTCAGGACAACAAGCTTTGGATAAATATTTTTCGTGGGTGTATTTTAATACCAAGAGCAAAACCTACGATACACTCAAATCAAAATTAAAAATAAAGGTTTTGGGCAAAGCTATTTCAGGTAAAGAATCAGATACCTCTGAAGATATATTTGCTGGAATTGATAAGCTGGATACTTCGGTCATTCAGACAAATTATCAGGAAGTTGTCAAGAATATCTCTAACCTCCTGATAGTTTGTATGGTAATGGGTTGTATTTATCTCTTTAGCTGGAAACGAAAAGTAAAATAAATTTACAATACAGGATGTTTTTTATGAAAATCAGTCGCATCCTGATAGGCTTTAGCTACTTGTAATAATTTAGCTTCCCCAAACAATTTTCCCATAAAAGTAATACTGGTTGGGCGCCTTTCTGGTCTGAATCCATTCGGTAATACTACACAAGGGTGACCTGTCAGATTGGTTAATGTCAGGTTTCTGCCAAATGAGGGAGATAGGTATACATCTATTCCTTTTAAACGACGTTCCATTTCCTGAATCAATAAAGTACGATGGCGGTTGGCCTGAATATATTCTACCGCAGGAATAAATCTGGCAGACCGGAAAGCATTCGGCCAGGCATTTTTATTCTGACGAACCATTAAATCATCTTTACCTGACCGCGTCAATTCATCAAAAGCGGCAGCTGCCTCTACTCCAAGCAAGAAACTAATATCATTTGAAGGCAAATTAGGTAATTCCATAGGAATCAGTTCTGCTCCAAGTTTTTGTAAAACTGTTAAGCTCAATGAATCTTGTGGTTTCGTTGGATATTTACGTTCAAAATCGCTTTTCAGGTAGGCTATTTTTATTCCTTTTAAACTCTTATTAGTACCATCATAATTAAATGGGGCTTGCATACAGGTAAAATCCTGTCCATCAACTCCCTGAATGGCATTAAATACAATGGCACAATCTTCTACTGTCCGACAGATAGGCCCTAGTTTATCCATACTCCAGCTTAAGGTCATAGCTCCAGTACGAGGAACTCTGCCATAAGTTGGACGTAAGCCAGTCGTACCACATTCGGTAGAAGGAGAAACGATTGAACCAAGTGTTTCGCTGCCAATAGCAAAAGGCAATAATCCAGCTGAGACTGATGAGGCAGACCCTGCCGATGAACCGCTTGAACCACGATTCAAGTCCCAGGGATTCAGGGTTTTGCCGCCAAACCAGACATCACCCATTGCTAATTCGCCTAAAGTCAATTTAGCGCATAGGATAGCGCCTGCCTTTTCCAGTCTCTGAACTACTATGGCATCCTGATCAATTACCTGATCTTTATAAGGTACTGACCCCCAGGTTGTTTTATATCCTTTTACTGCTAATAAGTCTTTTGCTCCATAAGGAATACCATGTAATAATCCTTTATACTTTCCTGCCTTTATTTCATTATCAGCTTGAGTTGCCTGTTTCATAGCCAAATCTTCCGTGATAGTAATGGCATAATGCAATTTGCCGTCATATTTTTTCAGTCTTTCAATGAAAAACTTTGTAAGCTCAACAGATGAAATCTTTTTTGTTCGAATCAGTTCAGCCAATTCTCTGACTGAATAATAAGCTAAATCATCATGATTGGCTGGTAGATTGATTACGCCAATCTGAGACGCTTTAAAGGGCAAATATATTTTTTCAAACTCAAAACCAATCGGTAGTGGGTTGAAGTATAGGGCTGGGGCAATGCTATTGTCCAGAGGGATTTTTCTGATGCTTTCAAAATCTTTGCGATTATCGTTCAAATCGTTAATCATTGAATCGGCTTCGGCATCGGTAAAATCCAATCCTAAGATTTTCTCAGCCTGATTGATTACCTCAACCGTAATCGGAGGATTGTCGACCACTTTTGTAATAAATGCTCCTAAGCCTAATGAAGCCATACAGGCTATTGGCAGTATAAGTTTTTTCATGATTGAAAAGGTAGTATTGTTGAGTAAGTTTTGCGCTAACAAGATAGGGAATATTTGAGAAAGTTTTATAATACGATTAAGTGTCGTATATATAGGGTTCAAAATTTTGAACCCCTACGTCTCCTTTAAATACAAAAGCCAATTCTCAGCAGTAGAATTGGCTTTCATACATTCAATGTTTATAATAGAATTAAACTTATTGCTTCATCCCCTTGATCACATCTTTATAGCTTACCAACTGAATACCTTTCTGCTCTATGGCTTCCTTTACTTTATCGCTGGTAAAGATATTGGTTACGTCTTGGCGACCTTTGGCTACATCTTCATACCCGATATGATAAATGGCTCTTAGTTCATCATTATCAAGTCCCGGATGTTCTACGTAAACATAGGTTTTACCTTCTTCGAGTTTATCCAACATATTAATAAAGGCTTGTATACGTTCATTCGTCGTTTTGTTTCTGAAATCGAATCCAGTGTAATTAATCCCTGAATCTGTATCAATCATTGCCAGATTGTATTCTTTGGCTACTCTTTTGGTCATTTCTTTTACTTCAGGTGTAAAGGCAGTGCTGCCCATATGTCCTGAAATATGGCTCAATCGTGGAATATATTTCAGTGCCATTTCAATTTGTGCTCTTAGTTCTTTTTCTAAATCCACAATTTTCCATGTATTATCCATCACTGCCTGTTGAGGATAATTGTTATTATGGAAAAGCATTGGGTAGAAATAGCCATCTTTGTTTCTCAGACTTGGGGCATCTGTTAATGGGCGCCATTTAATATTATCCCATTCGGCGGTTATGGCAAAATGCAGACCTACATCAACTGTTTTGTTTTGTTCTAGTAATTTTACAGCCTCTGGAAACCATGGCGATGGCACAATTACCTCGATAGAAGTTTCGATACCTTCTTTATAGCATTTTATCAGGGCATCATTCCCTGAATGAGAAAAACCCATATCGTCACCTCTGACAATTAATTTAGGAGGATTAGCTAGGTTTTTTCTCAACACTCCGTTTTTGGTCGATTTGCTGAAAATATTTGCAAACTCTATAGCCACTTTATCTCCCTCAAAGGCAAATTTGATGGTTTCTGTATGAGGGCTTTCGATATATCGGAGTGTTAGTTCTAAGTTATTGTCATCTTTCCATGTATAACTTCCTGCTACTTTGAAAGGTGGCAAATTGCTACGGTTTGATTTTGCTCTGGCAACCAGATATGGGCCAAATTTAGTGGTTTCACTATACTCCCATTTGCCTGAACCAAAAGGTATGCGATGGGTTGTTGAATCAGTTTTCAGGCTTAGATAACAAACATTATTCTTAAAATCAAGACTCACACTTTCAAGTCCGCGTTCTTTAGAAATTACCCCAAAAGTTTTGCCTGAAATCTTGGCTTCTAAAGCAGAATTTTTATTTTTTTGAGGAATTTGTAAGGCTAATTGACCTATTCTTTCTTTCAAACTAGCTAATGCTTTCTGGTTAGCTGGTAGTTTTTTAGGTTTAAAAGCAGGAAGAATATATTTCCAAACCAAGTTAATTTCTGATTGCATATCTGGTGCTTCGGCTGTTAATAAGACAACCGCATCCTGATCTGGCATTACGATAATGAATTGTCCGTTGGCACCATCGCCTCTGTAGGCATTGTTGCGGCAACGCCACATCTGGTAGCAATAACCTTGTAGCCAATCACTTGAATCTTTTTTTGCTTGCGAGGCGCTAGGGTCTTGCATGATTTTCATGGTTGAGGCTTCTTCAACCCATAAAGCAGGTAAAATCTGTTTACCTTTCCACATGCCTTTTTGAAGAAATAGCTGACCGAATTTTGCCATGTCTTCAGTTTTTACTCTTAGTCCCCAACCACCTGTATTTATGCCTTGAGGGCTAACTTCCCAGTCGATACCTTCAATGCCTAGTGGGTCAAATAATCTTGGTTTCAGGTAATCAACTATTTTCTCTCCTGTTACTTTCGTTACAATGGCAGAAAGCATATAAGTTGCCACTGAGTTGTATAAGAATTTTGTACCAGGAGCATTCACAATCGGTGTACTGAGAAAGGTTTTTACCCAGTTATCGCTCATCGCTACCGGCCCTGTTGGGTCAGGGACTTGTCCGGCACTCATGCTTAATAAATCTTTTACTTTCAATTCTGCCAGATTAGGGCTAACTGTTGCAGGTAAATCTTCAGGGAAGAAAGAAATTACTTTATCATTGACTGTCAGTTTTTTCTCAGCTACGGCAAAACCAACAGCTGTAGCAGTAAAGCTTTTGCTGCAAGAGTACATGGTATGTTTTAAATCGGCACGATAAGGATTCCACCAACCCTCAGACACTACCTTTCCATGACGCACAATCATAAAACTATGGAACTCGTGTTTGCTTTTGGAGGCGGCTTCTAAAAATTGATTAATGCCTTCACTTGACACTCCTTCGGCTTCTGGGGTGCTTCTAGGCAGTGAGGTATTTTTCTGAGCAAATGCATAAATATTAAGAAGAAGTAGAAAGAGTATTTTTTTCATGAATATCGGTTGAATAAGTTAATAAGCGTATAGGTTGAAAAACTTTTGAAGTTATAGAATATCTGATAAAATTCATAATTTCTTCTAAAAAGACAATAATGGGGCTTTAATAATAAAAAACCGACCAATAGTTATATTATTAGTCGGTTTGATTGAACTTCTGTTTCCATTAAATATTACTTTCTGATTTTGAGCAACAAATCAGTAATTGATTGCGGTTGAGACAGGAATGGAGAGTGACTTGTATTTACCTGATAAACCGTTTTGATACCCGCTGCTGCAATCATTCGGTCTTGCAACAATGGGCTTACTACTACATCTTGTAAGGTTTTGATATATACTTTTTCTACTGCTCCAAAGTTTGCATCGGTTAAGACTGCCTTATTGGCTAAAGGTATAGCTGGTTCGGCTCTGTAATTCGCAATCACTTTCTCTTTGATAGCCTGTGTGCCATCGTTAATGAAGAGATAAGTAAGGCTATCGCTTTTTACATCAATGGTCAACTGGTCGGCTGATGGTACTAGCTGTGGACCTAGTTCTGAATTTGGGTCTGAAAAAGCCAGGTCAACTAAAGCTTGTCCGTTGGTTGGAAGAAAAGCTCCGATATATACTAGTTTGCTGATTTTTGTCGGTATTTTTTCAGCTACGGCCGATATTACCATGCCACCCATGCTATGCCCAACTAATATTACTTTTTCGTTTACTTTTGAAATGGTCTCAACCACTTTATCTCTATAAACATCTAAGCTTAGTAAATGTGGTGCGGTTTTGTCGGCTCCATGGCCGGGTAATTCTACTACTATTACTTTGTTACCTTGTTTAATCAGGTCGGTTTTTACAACGTCCCAAACATAGGGTGCCTGCCATGCGCCGTGTACCAGCACGTAGGTTTGTGGGTTGATTGGTGTGGCATCATCTTTAGTACATGATGCGAAAGCGAAAAGAGAGGAAACTCCTGATACGAACATTAAAATTAACTTTTTCATTGTATTATTATTTATTTGTTGATGCCTACTTTGTATAGCGGTGTTCGGCTATTCCGATTTTTTGATTTATTTAATTTGTTGATTTTTGCTTTTATTTTAATTGCATACCTAGCTGTTCGACCTCCTTGAGCCATTTGCTTCTCAGAGTTTCAGTAGATTTTCTGACAAAGCCAAAAGTTGAAAATCTGATGGGGTCAAAGCCGACGTAGCCGAAAATGATGTCTTTCAATATCTGGTATTGTGATGCGCGGTAGACGAGGTAGAACCACCATTTGGGGGTATCCATCGTTACCATTACCCGCATACTTTTTCCTGCCAGCAGTTTTTCTGGAAAGTTTTTGCCCGAATGATTTTTGAAAGCGAAGCCTGGAAGCAATACTCTATCAAAAAAGCCTTTGGTAATGGCAGGCATAAAGCCCCACCAGTTTGGATAAGCTAGCACTACGTGATCAGCCCATTTGATTAATTGTTGTGAAGCAAGCAAATCTTCTTCAAGTTGCATTGTATCACCTCTTTTATATCCATCTGCAAGATTTACATCAAATTTTAGTTGAGATATATAAAGTGTCTTGCAGGTTGCACCTGTGCTTTCTACGCCTTTTTGATAGGCATCAAGCAATGCTTTGCATAAAGAATTTTCTGAAGGATGTCCGAGTATGAGTAAGATGTTCATTGCCGTATCTGTTATTTTGATACTGCAAAGTTGGGCTATAAAAGGAAGGCGTACCTGACACAAATGTGTCAATCTATTTACCTGCCAATCTTTGTCTGATGCGGGTAAGCGATTGTCTTTCTATGCCCAGAAAGCTACAAAGATGTGAAAGAGATACTCTGTTGAATAGAGTTGGGTGGTATTTGATAAAATCGAGGTAGCGTTCTTCTGCTGTTTCAAAGATGAAACTTTCGATGCGAGCTTGTTGTCTTTTTAAAATTTCTTCGGCAATTAATCGTCCGTATCTATCAAAACCAGGGAGATTCTGGTAGACCCATTGCATATTTTCATAAGAAAGGCATATCATTGTAGTGGGTTCAAGACATTGAATAGAATATCTGACTGGTTTTTGTGAAATAAATGCCGGATAATGTGTTGCATAATCACCCTCAGCATAGAAGCCGACGGTTATTTCATTTCCTTCCGGATTCACAAAAAAAGACCGGACTAGCCCATTGGCAATAAATGCGATTTCTTTTTGAATTTTACCTGATTGGAGAAAAAAATCTTTTTTGTTTAATTCTTTCACCTTCAATTTTGAGGCAAACTGAGAAAGTTCATCATCTGCTATATTAGGGCAAAATGTCTTGACTGATTTAAGATAGGTATCTGTTTGCAAGGGGTTAATTGATTTTGGATAAAGGAAATTTAGGAATATTAATTGAATGCATCGGTATAAATTTCCGGGTTAATCTTATTTGAGATTATTATGAAGTATTCTATTGAGTTCTTTTGCCTTAGTAATTGTCATAAAATGTCCTCCACCTTTTATGACAAAATTAGGATTAACAAATTTCAATGGCAGAACACGGTCTTTATCTCCATGTATATGAATGGTATTTGAATAAATCGTTTGATTCTTCCACATTAAGATTTTGTCAATAGCCCATTTAAAAAAATCACTATCTAAATCATGAAGAATTTCGGCAAATAGTTTTCTGTGTTCTTTTGCTTTTATTCCAAAAAACCAATCGCTTATAAAGGTATGTTGTTTCAGCAATTTAACAGGTAATATCCTGTGTAGTTTTAAATAGCCTGCCCAGCGATAATAATAGGGAACTTCCAGGAAAGTTTTAGCAGAGGCAAGCAGAATTATCTTTTCTGCTTTTAAAAACTTTGTTATTTCCATTGCCATCATTCCACCGAAAGAGAGTCCAATTAAAATGGGATTTTCAGTTGAGGTTTGAGTAGTTAATCTTTTAGCATAATCTTCCATTCTTTCATTTGTTTCTGGCTTTATCCATTTAATGAAAGTTACCTCAAAATCTGTAAAATCCAGATATTTGAATACTCTTTCATCAACGCCTAAACCACTAAAAATGTAGATATGCTTCATGATTTTCTAAAAACAAAAATGGAGAGAACTATAATCCTCTCCATTCTTCATATTTACTTATGTATTATTTACTTTCGTCTTAGGTCTGATAATTAACCTCAATGATTGATCGTAGGTTATATAACTCCAAAGCCAGTTGATAAATACCATTACTTTGTTTTTGATACCTAAGATTGACATCAGGTGGACGAACATCCAGACATACCAGGCAAAAGCTCCCTGAAATTTCCAGAAAGGCAAATCTACTACAGCCAGGTTTCTACCGACTGTTGCCATTGAGCCTAAATCATTGTATTCAAACCCTATTGGAGCCTCACCTTTCATTATTTTGATGATATTCTTGGCCAGTAATTTTCCTTGCTGAATAGCTGGTTGTGCTACCTGAGGGTGTCCGTTCGGGAATTTTTCATCTCCACTCATTAGCGCAATATCCCCTACTGCAAAAACATTCGTAAAACCCTCTACCTGATTGAATTGATTTACTTTCATACGGGCACCTCTAGCATAAATCTCAGGAACGAAACCTTCAACGGTATTTCCTTTAATTCCTGCTGCCCATACAATATTGTTGGTGCGTATCTTTTCGTTGGTGTTGGTATATGCATACTTTCCATCAAAGTCCGTAATTCTTACGCCCGTTCTCACTATTACGCCTAAACGGTCAAGGTATTCTCTACCTTTTACAGAGGCTTCCTCAGACATTACTTCCAATACCTCTGGTGAAGATTCAAAAAGGTAGATTTTCATCATATTGAAGTCCATATCTGGGTAGTCTTTAGGCAAAATTATTTTTTTCATTTCAGCCAAAGTACCCGAAACCTCAACGCCGGTTGGCCCCCCTCCTACTACTACCATATTCATCAGGCCTTCACGTTCATCCGCGTCATCTGCGGTAATCGCATCTTCAAAGTTTTGTAGTACTCTATTACGTAAATAAATGGCCTCCGAAACAGATTTCATCGGGATAGCATTATCTATCATGTTTTTCATGCCGAAGAAGTTTGTTCCTGCTCCCATTGCCAATACCAGATAGTCATATTTTATCTCACCCAAATCGGTGTCTATGGTATTCTTTTCTGGGTTTACTTTATTCAGATTAGTGATACGGATGTGAACATTTTTCTTTCGCTGAAATATTTT
Organism: Emticicia fontis; assembly: GCF_054779675.1. Classification (NCBI taxonomy): domain Bacteria; kingdom Pseudomonadati; phylum Bacteroidota; class Cytophagia; order Cytophagales; family Leadbetterellaceae; genus Emticicia; species Emticicia fontis. The sequence goes on along the minus strand of NZ_BAAGXU010000064.1, from coordinate 322,916 downwards.
ACGTAGTGGAAAAGAAATCGAACTGGGTTCGAGACCCGCCATGGCCACCTGATAAAAAAGCGGCTGAAACTGGTGGTAATTATTTTTATCAATCAATACAATCTGGACATCTCGTTTGGCAAGTTTCTGTGCAAGTGCCAACCCTCCAAAACCCGCACCAACAATGACGATGCGCTTTTGGGAAGTATCAGGAATATTAGGTTCCATAGTATTTGTAGCCGAAGCAATTTTTGGATTTTTCTAATAATAGAACGCCAAAGTAAATACTTTTGTTCGACTTTTTTAAGATTTATTCAAGATATTTCCATAAATAAATAACCCGTTTGAAGAAGGCTTCAAACGGGTTATATTTTGCTTAGAATAACATTTCATTTGGTGGTTTTATACCCTTCATGCGGATATAAATTGTGGATTGTCCACGGTGGTGGGTCTGGTGTTCAAAAGCTTTGGCAAAAACCAGTTCTTTGTTCATTTCATTATTACCCATTTTCACCACTTCTTTCATTTGTGCTTCATTCATACCTTTTAAAGCATTAATCACAAAATCATAGCTGTCTAATACTGTTTTAGTAGTAGTTGCTTTCGACTTATCCGCAGATTTTTCAAGCGCCCCTCTTTCAACCGGACTTTTGATACCACTTGCCAGAGAAGCAAAGTTATAATTGGCATTAGCTAAGTGCATCATCTGATCGGCAAACGAACGAATATCTGCGTTTGGTTTGAAATCATAGCCATCGTCAGGCATTGTTTCTAAATACAATTTGGTGTAGGCTTTGGCACGCTCCCACTCTTTTATCATTTGCTCTTTATCAAGTGCGCTGGCACTTTTAAAGCTAAAGACAAAGAGTGTCAGTAGGGTTAATAGTAAAGATGTTTTTTTCATTGTAATAGATGTTTAAAGGTTATAAGAAACTGAAAGTAAATGTAATAAAAAAGAGACTTACTGCTAATAGTAAGTCTCTTTTTAACAATTTATTTAAAATTAGTTTGCTACGAATTCACCACTGGCTCTTAATTCAACTTCTTCGCTCACTACTGCTGCAGGCATAGCACCTACACCAAAAGCTGTACGGTTGATAGTACCAGATGCTTTGAAACCAACCAATTTTTTACCTTGACGATTTGTGCTTGTACCAACTAATGTAAGGTCAACAGTAACAGGTTTGGTTACTCCTTTGATTGTTAAATCACCAGTCAATTGGAATTTTTTAGGACCTACAGATTTAATCGCAGTACTTTTATAAGTGATAGTCGGATATTTTTCTGTATCAAACATATCAGCTCTGTTCAAGTGTGCATCTCTGTTTTCCTGATTGGTGTTTACACTTTTTGCATCGATAGTAAATTCAAAAACTGCATCAGAGAAATCTTCTTTAGATGAAGTAAGTTTGGCATCAAAACTTTTAAAGGTACCATCTACTTCTGATAACATTAAGTGCGTTACAGTAAAGTTTACTTTCGCGTGAGCTTTGTCAACTGACCAAGTTTGAGCAAATGCGCTAACTGACGCCAATAGGCTAAGTACCAAAACAACTGTTTTTTTCATTAGAATGAATAATTTTAATTAATAATAGTGAATTGATTAAGAGACAAATGTAGATACATATAATTTATCTACAAGTATTTTTCTGGGTTTAACAAAATATTAACTTATTTCAGTTCAACAAAGATTATAAAACGGGGCAGAATACCTCAATATGAGTCGACATATTCCTCAAATCACTCGGCATTCTTTAACATTAAGCAGATTTTATTTTTCAGTCAGAATAACTATTAATCCAGCCCAAATGTTTAGCCTTATTTCCCCACTCAACATTCATAGTTTTTATGGAAACAATTTAAAACGTTTGCACGACGATTTGAAACGTTTGCAAAAATAAATATTTTTATATTTAGTCTTTATATAATACTATTGCACCTGTTATTTGTCTTCCCGACAATTATTCTCTGTTTAAAGTTTGTCTGCACAAGCAAGATAAGCTAATTTTGCCTCAACTTGTATAGACAAGTTACAAACGAAAATAACCTAAAGCCTGCTTTTTTGGCTGTACCACTTTATATGAACAACCAGAATCTTTTAGTTAAACCACAACAAAACCCTGTTTATCAAAACTTTACTGCCGATGAAGTTGGTTGGAAATATCTGAATTTTGGCGCGAGATTGATGCAAAACGGTGAAACATGGGAGCATGACACTACAGCACATGAGATGGCCATCGTAATTTTAGGAGGAAATTTTAAAGTAGATTCAGATAAAGGCAGTTGGGAAACAACCAACGGACGCAAAGATGTTTTCAGTGGCATTGCTCATACGCTTTATTTACCCCGCCATACTAAATTCACACTTACCGCCACCAGCGAAACCCTTGATATTGCTTATTCATGGGTAGAAACAGATCAGGATTTTCAGCCGTATCTGAAACAGCCACAAGCATGTGCCATAGAATTAAGAGGAGGTGATAATGCCAATCGTCAGATAAATAGTCTGATTCAGCCGGGCTTTCCTTGTCATAAAATTGTTTGTGTGGAGGTTTACACGCCATCAGGCAACTGGAGTTCTTTTCCGGCACATAAACATGATGAAAGAAAAGTAGATGCCGAGGGCAAACTGGTTGAAGCTGAATTAGAAGAAATCTATTTTTATAAATTCCAGTCTCCGCAAGCATACGCTATTCAACAGGTGTATACCTATGATAGAAGTTTGGACGAAATCATTCGCGCTCATAACAATGAGGCCGTTTTGGTTCCTAAGGGCTATCATCCTGTTGCGGCTTGTCACGGATACCACGCCTATTATCTCAACTTTTTAGCCGGAAGTGATCAAGTTTTAACCGCTACTAACGACCCCGACCATGAATGGATTTATGGTACGTGGAAAACACAAGACGCCAGATTACCATTGGTAACGGCGGATATGAACGTATAAAAATCGAGTATGCAAGAAAATACAAAAAAATACGATATTCTGACAATGGGGCGCTCCTCTATTGACTTATATTCTAATGATATAGGCTCGCCTTTTGTCGATATTACCTCATTTGGGGCATTTGTGGGCGGCTCGCCTTTAAATATTGCCGTTGGCTGCAAGCGTTTAGGTTTGAATACCGCGTTTTTGACCGCCGTAGGCAATGACCAGGTTGGGAAGTTCATCCTTAACTTTCTAGATAAAGAAGGTATTAATACGGCTGCTATTCCAACTATTAATACTGCACGGAGTTCAGCAGTTATATTAGGTATTGAGCCCCCTGACAGATTTCCGTTAGTTTATTATCGTGATAATTGCGCCGATATTCAGATAAATCTTGATCATATCCGACAAGCTGATATTTCACAATATCGGTCGGTTATGTTTTCAGGTACTGCGTTTAGTAAAGACCCTAGCCGCACAGCCATGTTTTATGCCATTGAAGAAGCTAAAAAGCATGGAGCTGTAACGGCGCTTGACATCGACTTCCGTGCTGACCAATGGTTCGACCCACTGGCTTTTGGTGTAACCATCAGAGCCGCGCTTCCTTACATGGATTTTGTCTTAGGCACCGAAGAAGAAATTCTGGCGGCCTTTATGACAGACCCCAAACAATTAGAAATTAAGCATCAACAAATCTCTGCTCCTGAAATCAGAGGAAATATTGATAGTGCGATTCAGGAGATTTTGCGGAAAGGCGTGAAAACCCTGATTGTGAAACGAGGAGCAGAGGGTGCTTCCATTTTCAGACAAGGAGAGGAAGAAGTAAAAGTACCGGGCTTTCCGGTAGAGGTAGTTAACGTATTAGGTGCAGGCGATTCATTTGCGGCAGGTTTTATGTATGGCTACCTGCAAGGCTGGGATTTATACAAAGCTGTAAGAATGGCAAATGCTACGGGTGCTATTATGGTAACCAAACATGGTTGTGCCAATTTTATGGCAACGCTTGAAGAAGCGATGGCTTTTGCCAATAGCAAAGGAGGATTATAATTATTATTCAGAAAAATTCTATTAAAAATACATGGTAAAGTTAAATAACTATATAGACGGACATTGGGTAAGTAGCTATTCAGAAGCGATAGTAGAGGTAAAAAATCCTGCTAATCAGGAGGTAATAGCGAAAGTGCCACAAGGTTCGGTACAGGATGTACAAAAAGCTGCTGAAGCTGCTGCCAAAGCATTTCCTGAATGGAGAAATATTCCGGCTCACCGCAGAGTACAGTACTTGTTTAAGCTCAAAACTCTGTTAGAAGATAATATTGATGATATTTCAAGAACGATTGTATTAGAAAGTGGTAAAACTTTTGGTGAAGCAAAAGCCGAAATGCAACGTGCCATTGAAAACGTTGAAAATGCTTGTGGTATTCCAACAATGATGCAGGGTACTTTCTCGGAAGATATTGCCAGAGGAGTAGATGAATTTATGATTCGCCAGCCTGTGGGGGTATGTGCCTGTATTGCACCTTTCAACTTTCCGGGTATGATTCCTTTCTGGTTTTTGCCTTATGCCATTGCTTGTGGGAATACCTATATCATTAAACCATCGGAGAAAGTACCATTAACCATGACCAAGGTTGTGGAATTGATGGAAAAACTTGATTTACCAAACGGTGTGGTTAATCTGGTGCATGGTACTAAAGAAGTGGTTGATGGTATTCTGCAACATCCGGCTATTCGTGCCATCAGTTTTGTTGGTTCAAGTAATGTAGCTCGCTATGTGTATTCACAAGGAGCCCTGTATGGCAAAAGAGTTCAGGCACAAGGTGGCGCTAAAAATCCGGTATTGGTATTGCCTGATGCTGATATTGATATGACTACCCAGATTATTACTGATAGTGTATATGGTTGTGCCGGACAACGTTGTTTGGCAGCTTCAACTATCATTACTGTGGGAGATCATAAGCAAATTACTGAAAGCCTGGTAGAAGCAGCGAAAGGCCGTACAACGGGTTTTGGTTTAGATGAAACCAGTTTGATGGGACCTGTCATAACGGCTGAAAGCAAAAACAGAGTCGAACAATTGATTCAGCAGGGAGTAAAAGAAGGCGGAAGACTATTGGTTGATGGCAGTAATGCAAAAGTATCAGGTTATGAAAACGGTAACTTTATCCTGCCTACTATTATAGAAGATGTGCCTTTGAGTAGTCAAGTAGCACATACCGAAATTTTCGGGCCGGTTATGTCATTGATGCATCTGAATGATGTAGATGAAGCTATCGAATTTATCAATAGTGGAAAATATGGTAATGCGGCCTGCATCTTTACCAGCAGTGGCGCCAGTGCCAGAAAATTCAGACATGATGCGGATGCCGGAAATATTGGTATTAATATTGGAGTGGCCGCACCAATGGCGCAATTCCCATTCTCTGGCTGGAAAGATAGTTTCTTTGGAGATTTGCACGGTCAAGGTATGCACTCGGTTGAGTTTTTTACGCAAACCAAAGTGGTGATTGAACGCTGGTTGAAAGAATGGACACGTAAATTCTAAATAATCCACCAATAGAGTTAAGCTATTCGAACTATAATTTACCTATATAAATATTAATGAAAAATACTTTAAAAATCGGCATCGTCGGATTAGGTCGTATCGGACAAATCCACCTTTCCAATATAGCCACTAGAATAAAAAATGCCGAAGTAGTTGCTGCCGCAGACATCTCAGAAAACCTTCTGGATTTTGCCAGAAGACATGGGGTAGAAAATGTGTCTACCAGCCCTGAGTCTGTACTATCTCATCCGGATGTTGATGCAGTAGTAATTTGTACTCCTACTCCAACCCACGTGCCGTATACGATTCTTGCTGCACAGCATGGCAAACATATTTTCTGTGAAAAACCACTTGATTTGAGCATTGACCAGATTCTGGCAGCTAAAGAAGCGGTGGAATTAGCTAATGTACAATTGATGCTAGGCTTTAACCGTCGGTTTGATGCCAACTTTTTGAAAGTAAAAGAGATGGTTCATGGTGGATTGGTTGGTGAACCGCATATTCTGAAAATTACGAGCCGTGACCCAAATCCACCACAAATAGAATATGTAAAATCATCAGGTGGATTGTTTATGGATATGGCCATTCATGATTTTGATATGGCTCGTTATGTGATGAATAGCGAAGTGGTAGAAGTTTATGCCAAAGGCAAAGTATTAGTTGACTCACGTATTGGCGATGAAGGAGATATTGATACAGCTATCACAACTCTAACGTTTGCGAATGGAGCTATCGGAGTAATTGATAATAGCCGTAAAGCCGTTTATGGATACGACCAACGTATTGAGGTTTTTGGTTCAGGTGGTATGACACAAACCAAGAATAATACCCCAGATACACATGAATATTATAATGAAAATGGAGGACATTTGTCTTTACCGCTGAACTTCTTTTTAGAAAGATATGCAGAGTCTTATGTCAATGAAATAAACATTTTTGTTTCAAGTGTGCTGAAAGGTGAAAAAGTACCTGTTGATGCACATGATGGATTAATGGCTACTGCCATTGCTATTGCTGCAAAACAATCTTGTCAGGAAGAAAAACCCGTTAAAGTAGATGAAATACTGAATGCCTTGATGGCACAATAGTCTGAGAGTTCCCTAAAATAACCTAATTCAACCTATAACCTGAATATTATTCGAATGGAAACATCCGGTTTACACACCCTCGATTATGTAGTATTCTTTCTGTACTTTGTTGGCATACTTGGGTATGGTTACTGGGTATTTCGTAAAAAAAATGCTGATAATAATACGGCCAATGGGTATTTTCTGGCAGAGGGGTCTCTGACTTTCTGGGCGATTGGGGCTTCAATCATTGCCTCGAATATTTCGGCAGAACATTTTATAGGTATGTCGGGCTCAGGTTTTGCAATTGGCCTTGCGATTTCTTCTTATGAATGGATGGCAGCGGCATCGTTGCTTGTTGTAGCTGTATTTTTTCTACCGGTTTATCTCAAAAACAAGATTTATACCATGCCGCAGTTTTTAAGGCAGCGGTATAATCCGGTAGTAGCAACCACTATGGCTATCTTCTGGCTTTTGCTTTACGTTTTTGTGAACCTTACTTCTATTTTATATTTAGGGGCTTTGGCTTTGGAAGTAACTGCTGGGGTAGATTTTAACCTCTCAATTATTGGTCTTGCCATTTTTGCCATTATCATTACTATCGGCGGAATGAAAGTGATAGGTTATACCGATGTAATTCAGGTAGTGGTTTTGGTATTAGGTGGTTTGATTACTACTTATCTGGCAATGGATCTGGTGGCGAAGCACTTTGATAAACCCAATATTCTGAGTGCTTTTGGAACTTTGAAAGAGCAGACCGATGCGCATTTTCATATGATTTTGCCTAAGTCGAGTCCTTACTATAAAGACCTTCCGGGATTAACTGTAATTTTGGGTGCTATGTGGATTAATAATCTTAATTATTTTGGCTGTAATCAATATATTGTGCAACGTACTTTAGGGGCTGATTTAAAAACCGCGCGTCAGGGAATAGTATTCGCGGCTTTCCTGAAATTATTGATTCCGTTGATTGTAGTTATTCCGGGTATTGCGGCTTTTGTATTGTATCAGAATGGTGTATTTCAGAAAGAAATGGTAGACGCGGCTGGAGTTGTTAAACCTGACCATGCTTACCCAGTTCTTTTAAACTTATTACCATCAGGGTTGAAAGGAATTGCGTTTGCTGCTTTAACGGCCGCCATTGTCGCATCCTTGGCAGGAAAAGCCAATAGTATTTCTACGATTTTCTCTTTAGATATTTATAAGATTTATATTAAACCCGATGCTTCAGACAAACATCTGGTAAGAGTAGGTCGTATCGCTGTTTGGGTAGCCATGGGTATTGCGGCTTTGATTGCGCCACAATTACGCGTGCTTGACCAGGCTTATCAATTTGTGCAGGAATATTCAAGTTTTATTACGCCGGGGGTATTTGCCATTTTCTTTTTAGGTTTATTCTGGAAACGTACTACTGGTACTGCGGCTTTAGTTGCTGCATTATTAACTATTCCTCTGTCTTTGGGCGGTAAAGTCTGGTTTTCGGAAGTTCCGTTTTTAGACCGTATGGGTATTATCTTCCTGATTCTGGTAGCTATTATGGTAGCTCTTAGTTTGACATCTAAGAGTGCTGATAATTCTAAAGGATTGGATATTGGCGTACCTAAGCCTAATTTTACGACTGGATTTATTATTTACAGTACTATTATCTGTGGAATTTTAGTTGCTTTGTATACTGCGTTTTGGTGAGAATAGATTATTCTCACTACTATCAAATGTTTTATTAATAAATGCGAACCGGGAGGTTCGCGCCACAAGAATTAACAATGCTTTTAACGACCAAAGAAATATTCAAGAAGAGTTATGGCAAGTATGGTATTCCTGCCGTAAACGTATTTTTTATGGAAGAGGTACATGGCCTTTTTGCAGCTGCAGAAAAAGCCAATGCTCCTTTTATTGTACAGACTACACCATTTGCGCGTGATTATGCACACCCAAAGATGTTGCTTGCGATGATTGAGGCAGCCGCTAAGATTTATCCTAAAGTAGTGTATGCCGTACATGTTGACCACGGCGTAGAAGAGCACATTTATGATGCGATTGATAGTAGTGGCTATAGCTCGGTGATGATTGATGCTTCGCATGATGATTTTGATACCAATGTAGCGCGCACCAAAGCAGTAGTTGACAGAGCGCATGCCAAAGGCATCAGCGTAGAAGCTGAATTAGGTGTATTGGCAGGGATTGAAGATGATATAGTGATTGAAGCCGGAAAATCGTCTTATACAAATCCGAAAGATGTAGAAAGATTTGTGAAAGCGACTGATTGTGATTGTCTGGCAATTGCCGTTGGAACAAGCCACGGGGCCTATAAATTCAAAGGAAAGCAAGGCATTCAATTTCATATTCTGGAAGAAATTCAGCAGCGTTTACCTGAGTTTCCTTTGGTATTACATGGTGGTTCGTCTGTGAATCCAGAGGAAATTCGTCGGATTAATAATGCAGGCGGTGCTTTGAAAGAAGATGCACAGGGGGTATCGATGGCAGAAATCCAGAAAGCTATCAGTCTAGGCGTATGTAAAATTAATATTGCTACTGATACCCGATTACTATGGACAAGAGTAACCCGTGAATTTTTTAGAGATACACCTGAACAATTTGCCCCAACGACACCGGGTAAAGTTCTGATGGAAGAATACGTAAAATTCATGCTCAATAAATTTGACGATTTCGGCACTACAGGTAAAGGAATAGATTTCGGAATTAGCTAAATAATAATCACTAATTCGCCGCTACGGCGGACCGTTCAATCACTAATTCACCATTGAAATGACTATCAAGCTAACCGTTGCACAGGCAACTATAAAATTCTTAAAAAACCAGTTCATCGAAAGAGATGGTGTTGAACAGCCTTATTTTGGTGGTTGCTTCGGTATTTTCGGTCATGGTAATGTGGCTGGTTTGGGGCAAGCATTACAACAAAACCCTGATTTCAGATATTACCAATGCCGTAACGAGCAATCGATGGTACATACTGCCGTTGCTTATGCCAAGGTGAAAAACCGCTTAGGGGCTATGGTTTGTACTAGTTCTATTGGGCCTGGTGCTACTAACATGATTACCGGAGCTGCTTTGGCTACGATTAATCGCCTGCCTGTGCTGCTATTACCCGGTGATATTTTTGCCACACGTGAGCCGAACCCTGTTTTACAACAATTAGAAAGTAGTGTTACACAAGATATATCGGTGAATGATTGTTTCAAACCGGTATCCAAATACTGGGATAGAATCAGCAGACCTGAGCAATTGATTTACTCTTTGCCGGAAGTGATGCGCGTGTTAACCTCGCAGGCGGAAATGGGTACTGTTACCCTATCTATGCCGCAGGATGTGCAGACATTCGCTTACGATTATCCTGAAGAATTATTTAAGAAAAGAGTATGGAACGTGGCTCGCCCTCGGCCGGATGTGGTTGCTTTGAAAAAGGCGGCTGAATTGATTCGTCATTCAAAATCTCCTGTAATTGTGGCAGGTGGTGGGGCTACTTATAGCGATGCCAACGTAGTACTACATCAATTTGCCACTAAAACGGGTATTCCTGTGGGCGAAACCTTTGCAGGCAAAGGAGCAGTTCGTTACGATGCACCTTACGCTATCGGCGGATTGGGTGCTACGGGTACTAAGTATGCCATTGAAATTGCCAATGAGGCTGATGTGGTGATTGGCATTGGTACACGTTATAGTGACTTTACTACGGCTTCGAAATCTATTTTCCAGAATCCTGACGTGAAGTTTGTCAATATAAATATCTCAGACTTCGATGCGTTTAAGCATGCGGCTTTACCATTGGTGGGTGATGCGAAAGCGACTTTGGAAGAACTAGCTGAGTTATTAGGTGATTTTGAAGTTTCGGCTGATTATAGAACCAGAGTTCAACAAATGAATAAAGCATGGGATGATGAAGTAACCCAGATTTATGCAGAAGGTAATGGAACTGTCCCTCCTATTGATCAGGCTATTGTTATTGGTACTTTGAATAGTTTCATGGACGACCGTGATATTATGATTAATGCTTCCGGTTCTGCTCCGGGGGATTTGCATAAACTCTGGCGTGCTACCGATCCTAAGAATTTCCATTTAGAATATGGATTCTCTACTATGGGTTATGAGATTGCCGCAGGTTTAGGTGCTAAAATGGCTGATACATCGCGTGAAGTTTATGTGATTTGTGGCGATGGTGGTTATCTGATGAATAATCATGAGATTGTTACGGCTATTCAAGAGGGTTACCGATTTACTATTTTATTGCTTAATAATAATGGTTTTGCCAGTATCGGTGGATTATCACAAAGTATTGGTGGTGAGCGTTTCGGGACTAGATATGTGTATCGTGATGAAAATACCGGGCAGTTGTCAGGAGACTTCTTGCCAGTTGATCTGGCTAAAAATGCTGAAAGCTTAGGCGCGGTGGTTATCAAAGCTACTGATAGGGAATCTTTAGAAAATGCGCTGGCAGAATCTAAAAATCAAGACAGAACGACAGTTATTTACATAGAAACCAGTTTGTATCGTACAGTAAAAGGCTATAATGCCTGGTGGGAGGTTCCTATTGCTGAGGTTTCAGAATCAGAGGGCGTGCAAAAAGCCTATGAGACTTATAAGGAGAATAAAAAGACACAGAAGATTTATTTATAATATTTAATTATCTATTCAGGACATACAACGTACTAACGTATTATTCATATGAGTGCTCAAAATATTAAATTAGGTGTAGCGCCTATCAACTGGACAAATGACGATTTACCAGAATTAGGTGCCGAAAATACTTTCGAACAATGTATCAGCGAAATGGCTCTTGCAGGTTTTGAAGGCTGCGAGGTGGGTAACAAATATCCGCGTGATACGGAGGTTTTGAAAAAAGCTTTAAATCTTCGTAATCTGCAAATTGCCAATCAATGGTTCAGCTATGAGTTGACAACCAAATCATTGCAAGAAAATATCGTAGAATTCAATAAATTACTCGACTTTCTCGGAGCAATGGGTTGTACCATTGTAGGTGGAGGAGAAACCGGTAATAGCTGCCAGGGCAAACCAGTTCCGGTTTTTGAAGGAAAGGGCATGCTACATTCAGCCGCTGACTGGAAAAAGTATGGTGAGAATATGAATGAATTGGGTAAGATAGCCTCAGACAGAGGTTTTAAATTGTCTTTCCATCACCATATGGGTACTATTGTCCAGACAATGGAAGAGACTGACAGGTTTTTAGAAAATACGAACTCAGATTATGTATTTTTGAACTATGATTGTGGGCATTTCTATTTTGCAGGTGAAGACCCGGTTACCGCATTAAAAAAATATGTTAGCCGTGTAGGACATGTGCATTTGAAAGATATTCGCCCGAAAATGTTACAAAAAGTGCATGATGAAAAATGGAGCTTTTTGACTGCCGTTAAAAATGGTACGTTTACAGTTCCGGGAGATGTTGAGGGATGTATTAATTTTCCGGCAATATTTTCTATCTTGCAGGAGAATCATTATAAAGGCTGGGCGATAGTAGAGGCCGAACAAGATCCTGCGAAGGCCAATCCTTTAGAATATGCCTTAATAGCAAGAAATTATATAAAAAAGAACCTCGGTATATGAGTGGACAGTCTCAAATTACCATTAAAGATATTGCCAGAAAATTCAAATGTTCGCCCTCGACAGTGTCGAGGGCATTGAATGACCACGATGCTATCAATATTGATACCCGTAAAACCATTCAGGAATACGCTAAAAAAATGAATTACCAACGAAATCAGGTTTCGTTGAGCTTATTAAATAAAAAGACCTATTCGCTAGGCGTTGTTGTCCCCTCCCTTAAATATAGTAACCTTGAAGCCTCGGTGATTGAAGGCTTGCAATCTGTTTTACAACCTTTAGGTTATACCATCAGCATCTTTATTTCGCAGGAGAGTCATGAGATTGAAGCACAAAATGTTGAGCAATTGTTAGCCAGCCGCGTGGATGCTATTTTCTTATCGGTGAGCCAAGAGACTTATAATCTGGGTTTCTACGGGCATTTTGATAGAATTATCAATGCTAATAAAAGCCTTATCTTTATTGACCGCGATTACGAGGGCTTTAAATCAAGCCGTGTAGTAGTGGACGATTATCAGGGAGCTTATATTGCGGTAGAACATCTCATAAAAATGGGCTGTAAAAGAATTGCCCATCTGAAAGGACCGAGTGGTACTTCTGTATCAGAAAAGCGTTTAGAGGGCTATATAGATGCCCTTAAAAATAACAATATCCCAATTGATGAAGCCTTGATTCAGACTGCAGGTTTTCTTGCGGATAGAGCAATTTTCCCTACTAAAACTTTATTGGATAATCCGAATCGACCGGATGGGCTATTTGCGGTGAATGACCGTGTTGCCATTGGGGCTATTTCAGTGATTCGTTCGGAGGGATTAAGTGTACCAGGAGATATAGCGGTAGTTGGTTTTGATAATGACCCTTCATCGGCTTATACTATGCCTTCGTTGACTACCATTTCGCAGCCAAGTTTTGAAATTGGCAGAGAGGCTGCTCAGCTTTTTCTTAATTCGCAAAATGTAGAAAAAGAAGGAGAAGCAAAATTTGAAAAAATTATACTTCCCCCTGAGTTATTGATTCGTGAATCTTCTCTGAAGATCCTATAATATTCTTCTTAAGACAAAGTCTCTTTAAATAACTTTAAAGTACGTTCCCATGCCAGTTTTGCAGCTTCCGGACTATAGCGTGTTGGTGCCGTATCATTATTGAAAGCGTGGTTTGCACCTTCGTAAATATATATTTCATACTTGGTTCCGGCGGCTTTTAGTGCTGCTTCATAAGCGGGGATACCTGCATTCACTCTTTCATCCAGTCCACCATAGTGTAGCTGCAGTCTCGCCTTTATTTTAGGCACATCAAACGCATCAGCCTGTCGGCCATAGTAAGCTACTGCTGCATTTAAATCCGGTGAATTCACGGCTAACTGGTTAGCTAATCCCCCACCCCAACAAAAACCTACACAACCTGTTTTTCCGTTGCTTTCAGGTCTTGACTTTACATAGTCTAACCCTTTCAGGAAATTGTTTATATTTTTTTGTGCATCCAGTTTGGCAAATAAACCTCTTGCATCATCTTCGTTGGCGGGAGTGCCACCAAAGGGTGATAGTGCATCAACCGCTAAAGCTAAATAACCAGCTTTGGCAACACGACGCGCAACGTCTTTTATATGAGGATTCAAGCCTCTGTTCTCGTGTATTACAATCACTGAACCTAGTTTTCCTTTTGCATCTTTCGGTTTAGTCAGATAGCCTCGCATGGTTGTATCGTCTCCCGGGTAAGTAATGCTTTCTATCATTAAATCATCGTCTTCTTCGCTTACAGTTGCTGCATGTGCATAATTAACTTCTAAAAGAGGGAGAAGAGCCAAAGCCGCAGCGGTGCCTCCGGCAAGTTTGGCTAAGCGTTTCATAAATTCGTCACGGCTCAAAGGCTTGTGCGTGTACTCGTCAAACAAATTAATAATTTCTTGATTCATAAACTTATGCTTTAAATTTTTGAAATATTATACTTGTACTTAGAGATTATGTTGAGGCTTTTCAAAATTCAGCAGTCTTCACAGAAAAGTTCTATTTTTAATCACAACATTTATATTGCCAAAATTACAAAAAAGAAGCTTGTCGCAAAGCAACAAGCCTTTTTATTAACCTAATTTTATATTTAAAATCTTTATCGCCTCTTTTATTGACAAGAGAAAGATGATGTATCAGATCAAGAATCTATAAAACTCTGAATAATCTTATTTGGAGTTTTTTTTATTATAGACGAATATGATTAGGTTTAGGTTTCATCACTTATTTCATTTTAATAACTATTTAATAGACATTAAATCAATAAATATCCATTCCAACCTAAACTTTGTTCAAATCAACTAACAAAAAATATATGTTCAAACATCTATTATACCATCTGGCATATTTTCTCGACAAGTAAGCATAATTATCATAAAACAGTCGAGTTTTTTCGACAATAAGTCGGGAAAACACCCTAAACAGTATAAAAGCTTCCTCTTAGATTAATCATATAATTTGTTTATTAGAGAATAAGTACGTATTTCGTTATCATTTTTTCATTAGGCATGGTTATCCAATCTTTTCTTCAGCGATATCGAAACTTGATCGTTCATCTGGCATTCTGGTGTGCTTATTTTTCTTTTTTCTTTTATCAGATTGGCTTTCAGCATAGCGATGAAAAAAATCTTGCCCGCCTTCTGGCAGATGCAGTTGCTCATGTATCAGTTATCGCGGTTGCGAGCTATATGAATTACTTTTACTTTTTACCTCGATTCCTTAAACATAAAAATTTCTGGCGCTATCTTTTAGAATTTCTAATTCCCTTTTTTTTGTTGCATGTTTTTTTGATTTATGTAAAAAGACAGATATATGTTGATAGTGGCGATATTAACCGGATTAGGGTTGTCTATAGTACCAGTTTCTATATCAGAAGCTTTATAAGTGCCATTTTCATTGTCATTTTTGTGGGTATGCTTAAATTTGTTGAAGACTGGTTTGAGTTAGAAGCCAAAAAGAAAGAAATAGAAAACGAAAAACTGACTGCTGAATTAAGATTTCTGAAAGCACAGATTAACCCTCATTTTTTATTTAATACCCTTAATAATCTTTACTCATTGGCTTTTACTCATTCGCCCAATACAACAGAAGTGATAGCCAAACTTTCGAAGATGATGCGTTATATGCTCTATGATTCTAATCATCCGAAAGTACCCTTAGAGAAAGAGATAGAATATATTGAAAATTATATAAGTCTCGAAAAATTAAGACTGAATCATTCAATACCCATAGATTTTGAAGTAAAAGGTAAAACCAATCAGGTATTGATAGTACCTTTGGTGTTGATAGCATTTCTTGAAAATGCGTTTAAACATGGTGTTAATGGTAATGACCCAAATTCTTGGGTAAAAGTATTGCTGTATATTGATGGCAAGACTTGTATCTATAATGTAGAGAACAGTACTTTTATTTCTACCAACGGAAGAATTAAAGAAAGTTCGGGTATTGGCTTACAAAACTTAAAAAGACGACTGGAATTAAGCTATCCGAATGGTCATGAATTAAAGGTAGAGAAGAAAGACAACAAGCATAGTATACAATTAAAGATTGATTTGTGATGAAAATGAGGTGTATTATTGTTGAGGATGAACCCTTGGCGCGCAACTTACTAGAACAATATATACAAAAGCTGCCCTATCTGGAATTAGTAAAGTCATTTTCTAATCCTTTAGAGGCTTTAGATTTTTTGCAAACGAATACTGTTGACATACTTATTTCGGATATTCAGATGCCTGAATTGACTGGTATAAGTTTATTAAAGATTCTCCCTATTAAACCTCTCATTATTTTGACTACTGCATATCCTGAATATGCATTGGAAGGTTATGAATTAGATGTAATGGATTACTTATTGAAACCTATTACATTCGAAAGATTCTTACAGGCCATTGAAAAAGCCAAAGGTCGGTTACAGGTTATCAAGCAAGTAAAGGCTCAGGAAGTAAGCCCGGCAAAGCCCTTTATCTTTGTAAAAGATCGTACTAAACTGGTGAAACTTAAACTGGAAGACATAATATATGTAGAGGGGCTAAAAGATTATATTATTATTTATACCAAAGACAGGCGAATTGTTCCTCTACAAACCCTTAAATCTTTTGAGAATCAATTACCAGCTGATCAGTTTATCCGTATTCATAATTCTTATATTGTTTCCTTTGAAGCTATTGAGGCCATTGACAAGGAAAAAGTACAGATTATACCAATTACCTATCAGACTGGCACTCCGGCGAAAACCTTTCTTCCGATTAGTGATACTTATAGAAAGGCATTTAAAGAATTTATCGAGAAAAAAAGTGATTAATTTGAAGGTAATGTAAGATTTAGCTGACTGGTAGAATCAGGGAGATTTCTTCGGCTGCGCAATGAATCTAGTTTGGCGGCATTTTTTGCCTTGGTTTCTTCAAGAGTAGCACTTAGTAAGCCAACCAGATACTTTACATCATCGGTCTGGATAAAATCCGGGTTTTTCTGCACGGCTTCATAATTTTCCTGGTCACTATGTGTGTCCCAAACCGCTATTCTTAGTCCCTGGTTATGAGCTATTTCAATTTGCTCTGCCGAAATCAGATGAGTGGATATCGTGATCCCGTATATACCTAACTCTTTTGCTGTCGTTAATCCCTCCTCGAAACTTTCAGGATAAATAAATAGTCGATATTTATCCCGTTTACTTTGTAAAATCTTCAGAAATTCTTTGTCGTTTGATTCTATACAGATTTTTCTTTGCAAATCATATTTTTCGGCAATAACAATAATGGCATCTGCAAATTGATTAAGATACGCTGAATCATCTGTTGTTTCTCTATATAATTTACAATCGAAAGTAAAACGATATGCTCCTACGTTTGCTATGTTTGAAAATAGTTGCTCTAAAGATATAACTGCATAAGTCATATAGGGAGAGTCATTGTAACGTGCCCCCTTAATTTGCTCCCAGGTTAAAGAATTCACTACACCTTTCAAATCAGTCTTGGTCGATAAATCGCCATCATGAAAAGCTACCAATACCCCATCTTTGGTCATTTGTACATCCATTTCGGTGCCGTCTGTTCCCAAATTAATACAATTAGCAATAGATTCGAACGAATTCATTGGGTAAGTAGAAGCGATACCCATACCCCCATGCCCTAGAACTGTAATCAGATTACGATTAAGGTTATCAATCTCGAATATAATTTCTTCTTTCTCGCAGGAAGTAACACTTAATAAAAACAGAAGCAGGAGGATTTTATTCATAAACATTAACATTAAAAAGAGTAACCTATTGATAAGCCATACCAATGCCTGAACGATTCGTTCAATGAAATGATCGGGCTATAATTCACCCTTAATAGCATCCCCTGACTATTCTTCTGGTAGCGATAACCAATGTTAAGGTTAGAACTCAGCGTATTTTGTCTGGCAACTTTAAAATCAGAGGTACTGGCTCCAACGATACTTGTAAAAGTTTGTCCGATACCCACTTCTACATGATGGGTTTTACCATAATAAGCATTTAATGAGAAAGGGACTGTTATATCGGGATTGAGATTCGTTTCAAAATCACGAAGTCGATAAGTACCTACTCCTATCCTGCCTCCTATATGTAATTTCTTTTTCTGATAGAGCAATCGTTCGTAGTTGACAGAACCATATCCCCCCATCCCTAGTGCTTCTATGTAAACAGAATTTAAAGCCAGTGGTTTAGGTAAGACCTGTGCAAGCGCAGTTTCATAGAGAAAACAAAGTGGGCATACTACAAAAAAGATTAGTTTAGCATTCATAGAATACACTTATGTTGTTAGAATGACAGTTTTTTCATATAACAAGCATAATAGGTATAGTATACGAAGAAGACGTGTGTCAGAATAATTTGGTTGCAACAATAAATTATTCTACTGAAAGTTATAGAAACACTAACAATCACAAAATGGATAGCCATAGATTGAGATTCATCAAAAAAGTTTAATTTTGTATCAACAAAACATTATACCTATGCTTAACTCTAAGAAAATATTGACGTTCGCCTTAAGCCTGATATGCTTTTTCTTATTATCTATTTTATATACACAAGCACAGTATTATCCTGGTTATGGCCGGGGATATGGTGGCGGTTATGGTAGTGGAATGAATAGATATGGTAGTGATTTTGGTAATCCTAAACCAAAAGGTCCTTTAGACCCTGATGAAGTAGCAAAAGAAGAAACCAAGTGGATGGTAAAAAAGCTAAAACTGACCGATGAGCAGGAGATTCTGGTATCGTCATTAAATGAAGATTATGCTTATCAGCGTAAGGATATGTATGATAGAATCAAAAAAGATTTTGGTACTGAGCGCCCTACTCCTCAACAAATAAGTGATGCTAAAGATAAAATGGCTGCTCTTGAAGAAAAGCAAAATAAAGAATTAGAAAAAATACTGACTCCCGAACAATTTAAGATATATACGGATAAGAAAGCTGACGCCAAGAAAAAAAATAAACAATAAGATAGGTATCTCGTTATTAATTAGATACTGATAATTTTATTATTTATGGTTGCCCGATGCTCATTAAGTCTTTTATTAAAAGAATCTCTACTGTCTGTTGTTGCTTTGGTGCTACAATAATTTTTATATTTTTTTTCCAGTCTGTTTCTCGGGCACAAAGTACACATTTGTTGTCTGATTCTGTTTTGTTAAAACCACCGGATGAGCCTAAAAGAGGCCTGGGTTTTGTACTTAACTGGGATGCACGTAGTTCTTTTATCAAGAATAAACGCGTGAATATCTGGGGAGTGAATACCGGTATTGTTTTTGGAAAAAAAAGAAATCAGATGACTGTTGGTTATTATTGGCTAAACTTCAATTCTTACCAAAAACTGATTGATTTCAGAAGAAAAAACTCTAAACTGGTTAATCTGGACTCTTATACCAAAACAGATTTATATTTCTTTAGCCTGATGTACTGGAAAAACTTTATTGAAACCAGACGCTGGCGTTTGAGTATGCCTGTAGAGGTTGGCATTGGTGCCACCAAAAATCAAGGAACTGATTTATTAACAGATATTCAGATATGGAAGAGAAAGGATTTCTTTCTTCCGGTTCAGTCTGGATTATATGCGAAATGGAAAGCTACCCGATGGGTTGGTTTATCTGTACAAGGTGGATATAGATATGGATTAATATCGCAAAGTATTCATCAGAACTACGATGGCTTCTATTATAGTTTTGGGGCAGAGCTTCAGCCAGAATTATTCAAGGATGTTTCCAGATGGCTTTTCAAGAAGAAGAAGAAAAAGGAAGTCTCTATTTCAGCCAAGCCATAACTTCTGAATCAGGTTTGTTAGGTACACAATAAAATGAACAATTCAGAGTTTATAATATCCGGGAAGTTACTTATCAATAAAAATTTAATGATTAGATGATTTTATTTCATTAAATTTATATTGATTTCAAATAAGGGCCAGAATCAAGATTTAAGGCGAATAAATGGCTTAAAATTGAAGAAAAAATTTGGTAGCTATATTTTTCCCGTTCGTCTATAAATTCTTTGAAATATAAATTTTGCAGTATATAAAATTTGTATTAAATTTGACTTATCAAACAAAGAGACAGGGTCGGTAACGAATAAGTTTTAAGAAAATTATAAAATTTCTTGTTTTTTTACCAGAGTTTTTTTTAAATTTGTCCTATCAAAAATAAATAATTAAAAAAATACTTGTTTAGTTATTAATTTCGTTTTTATATTTGAATCTGAAATCATTACGAAAGAATTTGAGGAAAAGGTAAGATTTCAGGCGAATGCTTAAATTTTTTAAGCAATATTTTCATCAGAATAAAAATATTAAAGATAAAAGTTGTGTGGATTTAGTAGCGGGAAAGGCTGGAGTCATTTACTCCAGTCCTTTTTTTTTATACATCTACCTGTATTTTAATCCCTTTTTAACCTGCTATTAATAACAATTTTAATACCTTCTTCTAATTTTGTATCAAATAAGACGAACAGATAATTGATCTATCGCTTGTAAAAATTTTCAATTTGATATTATTATTAACGTAATATAGTTTTTTCATAAAAGTTGTGTGGATTCAATAGGACAAAGGCTGGGCAAGTTGACCCAGCTTTTTTTTTAAACCCTATCTTTATTTAAAGCCCCGCAAAGAGCGTTTTTTAAAGAGTTTATTTCATCGATAGTAAGATAATTTGTCAAACTGAGCGAAATGCTTTTAATCCGTTTTTAATTTCATATTAAAGCTATCTTCATGTGGCATTTTCAATTTTGTTACCATAATACTAAGTGGCACAACAGGCAATAGTATTACCAAATTTTAAATAAAATTTTTTCTGGATTTTATTTTATCAGATTTATTAATTAACTTAAAATTCAATATAACTATGCCGAACGATATGAGAGTTTTAGTAGTCGAAGATGAGCCTAAACTAGCTGAATTTGTAAAAAAAGGATTAGAAGAAAATGCATGCAATGTAGATATTGCTTATGACGGACAAATCGGTAAAAATATGGCGTTGAGTAATCCATACGATGTTTTAGTACTCGATGTAAATTTGCCTAAAATAAATGGTTTCGATTTAGCTCAACAACTCCGACAAGAGCAATTAGGTACGCCTATTCTGATGCTAACTGCGATGGGAAGTATCAATGATAAATTGGTAGGGTTTGGCGCCGGTGCAGATGATTATTTAGTAAAGCCTTTTGAATTCAGAGAATTATTGGTACGCCTGAGAGCCTTGCAACGCCGCTCAAGTGATATGTTGCCTCAGCAAAATATCCTGAAAGTAGCTGACCTTGAGTTGGATCTGAACGAAAAAGTTGCCAGACGCGGCCAAAATACCATTGATTTAACTGCCCGTGAGTTTGCTTTATTAGAATACCTGATGCGTAACAGAGGGCGTGTAGTATCACGTGTAGATATTGCTGAAAAGGTATGGGATATCCATTTTGACACAGGTACTAATACCATTGATGTATATATTAATTTCTTACGTAAAAAAATCGATAAAGATTTCACAACCAAGCTTATTCATACAGTAGTTGGTATGGGTTATATTCTGAAAGAAGATTAAGGATCCGGATGAAAATTGTAGATAGACAACCTTTGCGTGCTTCCCTGATCGTTTCCGTATTATTCGGGGCATTCTCTATTGTGATCTATAATTTTTATGCCGATTTCCGGCAGAAGGAATTCCTTAAAATTCTGAAACAGAATGCCATTTCACGTGAACGTTTATTAGCCGATAGTACTTCGCTTACACCTGAGATTCTCAAACGGATTGAGACTAACTCTGAGTTCAGAATGACTGGAGAAGCTACGGGTATTTATAACATCAACGGAACTGCTATTTATGTATCTTCAGCTGAAAAACAATTATCCCCTGCTTTGCTCAAACGAGTTCTAAAAAAAAGAGAGGTATCTATTGATAGTTTCGATGTCGACCGCATTTTGTTTCTCTACGAAATTCCTGAAACGCATAAAAAAGTAATTCTATCAGCCGCTGCCATTGACGATTTTGGTTATGCAAAGCAGGAAAGGCTGAGAGATTTATTGATTATCGGTACATTCATAGCCATTATTGTCATCATTCTGATGATGCGTTTTTTTGTGAAGCGTGATGTGAAGCCCATCGGGCAGATTGCTGATCGCATGGAGCAAATTACAGCACACGATTCCAATAAACGCTTACCGGAAGCTAATTTGCAGGATGAAGTAGGCCAAATGGCCCGAACATTTAATGATTTACTCGATCGCCTGGAATTTGCCTATACCCAGCAAAGGAATTTTGTATCGTATGTAACGCATGAACTGCGCACACCTCTCACAATTATGCAAGGGCAGGCAGAAGTAGCACTCATGAAAGACCGTACAAACGATGAATACCAACAGGCGCTGGAATCAGTGAAGGCTGAGGTGCAGGATATGATTAAGCTGGTTAATGAGTTACTTGAACTGGTAAGAGCCAATGCCGATGCACATCTGGTAGATTTAAGGCAAGTGCGGGTGGATGATTTATTATGGCAGGCACGTGGCCAATTGATGCAGAAAAAACCTCATTATGAAATAAATGTAGGTTTTGAGGAAGTGCCGGATTCGGAAGATGTAACGGTTATGGGCAATGGAGCGCTCCTAAAAATGGCCTTCATGAATATCATGGAAAATGCCTGTAAATATAGTTCTGAGCCGGTTTGTCAGGTATTGATTCACACCCGAAGAAAAGAGGTTGAGGTGAGATTTGTAGACCAGGGGTCTGGTATTTCGGAAGAAGATTTACAACATATATTCGAGCCTTTCTATCGTTCTGTGAATACGCATGAAGTATCCGGGCATGGAATTGGGCTTCCACTTACCAAAAGAATCATCGAAATTCATCGGGGAAAAATATCAATTGAATCAGAAGTTGGGAATGGTTCCACAATTATTATTATATTGCCGACAATTGATTAGCAATATAATTCTTCATGAAACTTCTTATTTTGGCTGGCGGGATGTCGTCCCGCATGAAAAAGGCATTGGATTCAGATTCCTCTCTTGACCCTCGGCTTATAGAACAGGCGAATACATTACCTAAATGTATGATTGGTGTAGGCAAAAATGGCCGGCCTTTCATGGATTATGTCCTGTATAATGCTTCAAAAGCGGGCATCAAAGAAGTAATATTGATCTTAAATCCGAAAGATACTGTTACACAGCCTCACTATGAAAACCTGACAGCAAATGGAAATAACTGGGGACTTACAATACGATTTGCCCGGCAATATATTCCTGATGGCCGTGAAAAACCATTAGGCACCAGCGATGCCATTGAACAGGCATTAGCCCAATTTCCATCCTGGCAGAATAGCCGCTTCATTGCTTGTAACGGAGACAATCTTTATCCGATAAAGGCTTTTCAATTATTATTAGCAGATACGCATCCGAATGCTATGCTCGATTGGGATACAGAAGGCTATACTATAGATCGTGTGCGCAATTGCGCTATTATCAAAAAAGATGAAGCAGGTTTCTTAATTGATTTGTTAGAAAAACCAAACGATGCCGAATGGGAGGAAATAGTCAATACTATGCCCCGAATTGGTATCAGCTGGAATATCTTTGCGTTTACGGCTAAAGAATTAATTCCTTTTCTGGAAAAAACGCCTTTACATCCTGTCCGAAATGAAAAAGAAATACCCGTAACCGTAAGGCTTTGGGCAAAAGAAGTTTCGAAAAGTATTTATACTATACCAATCTCAGATGTTTTACCGGATTTAACCAGTAAAAACGATATTGCTGAGATTCAGGGGATTTTAGAGAAAGAATACGGTGATTTTTAAGCTTCTTTTTCTACTACCAGATTTTTGGTCGGGTCAATCACAAACCATAACATAGATGCTACTATAAGGCAACCAGCTATCAGAAATAGTGGGTAATTGAAGTTACCTGTTTGGTTCACGATGATACCGAAAATTATAGTAATGAAAAAGCCGCCCAATTGTCCGGCAAAGTTCATAGCGCCTGCTACCGTTCCAGAATATTGCTTGCCAATATCAACGCAAACTGCAAAAGCTACTGGTAAGGTAAAGTCTTTTAATAAAACACAAAGGGCGAGTAAATAACCAGCTAATTGATTATCAGTTGTTAGGCCCGACGCCAGAAAACAGATACTAGAACTGCCTAAACCTAAAACTCCGACAACTCTTCTACCCAGTTTTAATCCATATTTCTTGGTCAGGAAATCACTGGCAAAGCCGCCTACCAGACAGCCGATTGCTCCTAAAAAATAAGATAGGGAAACGAATTTTTTGGCCTGATCTTCAGTCATGTGTCGGCCTTCCTGAAAATAGGTTGAAGACCAGTTGGTAAAGAAGTAAGACGCATAAAAGAATAAATGGCACATTAACATCAAGGCCCAAACGTTCGGATTCTTAATCACAATTTTCCAGTCCACATGATGGTCAGATGCTGTTTTTTTTCTGTTCGTCTCTATTTCCAGAACTTCTTCCTTAGTAATATCAGCCATTTCAGCAGGTGTGTCGCGAAACCAGAAGTACCAGGCAATTGCCCATAAAGCGCCAACAGCACCCAATATAAAAAAAGCCATACGCCAGCCTGCCGCATGAACTAATGGAATTACCAACAGTGGTGTCAGAGCTCCGCCTAATCGCCCTGCTGCCCAGATAACGGATTGCGCTCTACCAACCTCAACTGATGGAAACCAACGGGAAATAACAATAGAAGCATTAGGGAAAGCCCCTGCTTCGCCAGCGCCAAATAGAAAGCGAACAACTAATAAATAGATATAACTAAATGCGGTACCTGTAAGTGCCGTAAAACCCGACCACCACAATACTACTCTTGTCAATACTTTACGAGGGCCAATTTTATCACCTAAAATCCCGGTTGGTAATTCAAAAAGGGCATAAGATAGTGAGAATGCCCCTAAGATATAACCAAAAGATTCGTTATCTAAACCTAAATCTGACTTGACATACTTACTCACCACATTCATACAAACTCTGTCAAGATAGGTAATGATAGAAAGAAGGAATAAACCAAAAAGAACCTGGTAACGGATTTTCATAGAAATTTGGTAAGAATAGTATAATTTTAAGACAGGTAAATATAAGAAAAATTAATGATTAGTCTTTATTTTTGAATACTCATTCACCCTAACAAATTACCATGTTGAAACCTGTTTTATTGACTAAGCGCTGGCTCATTTGCTTAGTACTATTATTCTGTTCTGCCTACTATCCCCTATCCGCCCAGCAAGATACTACGATTATCATCAAAGTTTTAGGAGGATTGCAATTTGATTTGCCACGTTTCGCTGTCAAACCAAATACAAGGGTAACCATTACCTTAGACAACCATGACGACATGGCTCATAATCTGGTAGTGACACAACCTAACTCACGTGTTAAAGTAGTTGACGAAGCGCTAAAATTAGCGGAAAAAGGCGCTAAAATGGATTATGTACCCAATTCACCCTTAGTAATTGCCCACACCAAAATTCTGGAGCCCGGGAAGATGGAAAGTATTACTTTTCTTGTAGATAAAGAGGGTACATACCCTTATGTATGTACGTATCCGGGGCATGGCTATGTGATGTATGGAGCCATGTATGTAACAAACCAGCCGTTGCCGCCCATTGAAAAAGATTTAAATGTACCTGAGGCACTCCGACAAAAAAATGGTGCTATGACAAGCCATGCGGGCCATCAGATGGCAGCTCCCTCACCCCATCCTTATCCGCTAAAATACCCACTGCATTATCGCACCTTTATGCCCGATTGTAGTCCGGCAGCTATTGCAGTAGCTATGACCGAAACTGAATCATATTGTTTTGATGCCGGGAAATGTTATTTAAGATATGCCTGGTCGGGTGGCTTTGTAGATAATAGTGAACAATGGAAAGGCAATGGCAGTAAATTGACGAAAGTAGTAGGAGAGATTTATTGGAGGGATAATACAGGATTCCCCTTTAGAATAGGTACTACGGAAAACACTCCAGAAGTCCATTTCAAAGGCTACCATTTTACGAATCGATTACCAACATTCAGGTATTTATTAAATGATATTGAAGTAAAGGAAACCATTACACTGTTGCCAGATGGTGCCGGATTGAGCCGAACTTTTACCTTCAAAAATAATAAGCAGCCGCTTTTCTTTGTTACCAAAGCTGATGATGGCATTACCTACAAAAGTTCAACAGGTAAATTTAACGATGGCGTTTTGAAGATTCCTGCAGGAACACAGAAGATAACCCTAACCATGAAGAAATAAAATGAGAAAGATAAGATATATAATAGCATTAATGATTGGTTTGCTATTCGCTGAGAATAGTTTTGCCAGATACTTTGCTCCTAAAGATTCAGCCGCAGATTATTATACTGTTGAAAATATACCCTTACCTGAAGGATTGATTGCCGAAACCGGAGCCATTGGTTTCATGCCAGATGGCCGTTTCATCGCCTGTTTTCATAGAGGCGAGATTATGACTTATAATCTGAAAACCAAAAAATGGAAACTCTTTGCAGAGGGAATGCACGACCCATTGGGTATTTTAGTAGTCAATGACAGAGAAATTTTGATTATGCAACGCCCTGAGTTGACTCGTATCAGAGACACAGATGGTGATGGTGTAGCGGATGATTATGAAACGGTAACTGATGACTTTGGTTTATCGGGCAATTATCATGAATTTGCTTTCGGGCCTGTGGCTGACAAACAAGGAAATCTGTTTATCGCTTTAAATTTAGCTTCCAATGGTGCTGGAATCCGGAAAGAAATCAGAGGAAAATATGATTCTCTTTCTCGTCCGGGTCGTATGTATTCTTGTGTGCCTTATAGAGGCTGGATTATGAAATTGACTAAAGATGGTAAGCTTCATCCTTATGCAGTGGGTTTTCGTTCGCCCAATAGTTTAGGATTTGATGCCCAAGGTCGTTTGTTTGTTTCAGATAATCAAGGCGATTGGCTAGGAACAAGTAAGCTATTTCATGTAGAAGAAGGAAAATTCTACGGGCATCCTGCCGGTTTAATATGGAAAAAAGATTTCCCACGAGTTGTTCCGATTACTTTACCAGTGCCCAAACTGGATAGTATGCGAACCAAAGAATCGATTCAGTTTCCACATGGATACTTTGCCAACTCTCCTACCCAGCCCATCTGGGATAATACCAAAGGAAAATTCGGTCCTTTTGCCGGACAAACGATGGTAGGCGATATGGATCATAAATATGTGATGCGAGTCCTTTTAGAAGAAGTTGGTGGCGCTTTGCAGGGGGCATGTATTCCAATGAATTTTGGTTCGAAAATGCGTATTGGCAATAATCGTCTGGTTTTTGCGCCAGATGGCAGCCTTTGGGTTGGACAAAACGACCATGGCTGGGCAGGTTCGAGGGGTATTCAACATATCAGTTGGAAAGGAAAAACCCATCTGGATATTATGTCTATGAATCTGACCAAAACCGGATTTGATTTGAGCTTTACCCTACCATTGAATGAGGAAGCAGCGAAAGATTTAGCCAATTATAAATTCAAACGTTTTTATTATGAGTATCATCAGGCGTATGGTTCTAAGCAATTTGATGTACAGGATATTGCAGTAAAATCAGTGAAACTATCAGCTGACCGCAAGAAAGTTTCAATTGAATTGGCCGACATGAAAGCTGGGTATGTATATGAACTGCGCACTGGTGATATAAAAACCAACGACGACAAATACTTATTTAATAACCTTATCTGTTATACATTAAACAAACTGCGGGAATAGATTTTTAGACATAAAAGCAGAATACGATTGAAAACAGTTTCATAACTGACAAATATCATATTCATTTGTGCTTTTATAGAAGAATTTTGTGCCACGAACCATTTTGACTTTAAGATGCCAATTGTTTCAGCAGAAGAAGCCCTGAGAGTAATTAAATCGGGCGATAAAATTTATGTTCATAGCGTAGCGGCTGCTCCGCAATACCTATTAGAAAATTTAGTAAAGCGCTCAGGTGAACTAAAGAATGTAGAATTATATCATTTACATACAGAGGGAGATGCGCCCTACACACGCGAGGAGTATGAGGGTATTTTTCATACCAATGCCTTCTTTATAGGCAAGAATGTGAGAAAAGCCATTGAGGAAGGAAGAGGAAGTTATATTCCGGTATTTTTATCTGAAATCCCGCGGCTTTTCAAGCAAAAGATTATCAAACTTAACGTTGCCTTAATTTCTGTTTCACCACCGGATAAAAATGGTTTCTGTTCCTTAGGCACCTCTGTTGATGCTACCTTGGCAGCACTCGAATCGGCTGATATTGTGATTGCCCAAGTGAATAAATTTGTGCCCCGAACCTTAGGCGATAGTCAGATACACAGCAGCAAAATCAATTACCTTGTGCCATTTGATGCACCTTTGCATGAGGTTTCATGGGGAAAACCCACTGAAATTGAGCAGAAAATT
Source organism: Emticicia fontis (assembly GCF_054779675.1). Taxonomy (NCBI): domain Bacteria; kingdom Pseudomonadati; phylum Bacteroidota; class Cytophagia; order Cytophagales; family Leadbetterellaceae; genus Emticicia; species Emticicia fontis. The sequence goes on along the minus strand of NZ_BAAGXU010000064.1, from coordinate 294,898 downwards.
GGCGATCATGTGGCCTCTTTGGTTGAAGATGGGGCGACCTTACAGATGGGTATCGGTAATATTCCAAACGCTGTTTTGTCTGTCTTGGGTAATCATAAAGATTTAGGTATTCACACTGAAATGTTTTCTGATGGAGTGATTCCATTGGTTGAAAAAGGAGTTATCACCGGAAAATTCAAGAAAAAACATAAAGGCAAGATTGTCTCTACCTTTCTTTATGGAAGCAAAGAATTGTATGATTTTGTGGATGATAACCCGCTAATCACTATGCTTCCGGTTGATTATGTGAATGATACCTCAATCATCAGGCAAAACCCAAAAGTTACTGCTATTAACAGTGCTATTGAAATTGATATTACCGGGCAGGTTTGTGCCGATAGTATTGGTTACAAGATGTATTCAGGTGTTGGCGGTCAGATGGATTTTATCAGAGGGGCGGCTTTATCAGAAGGTGGTAAAGCTATTATCGCATTGCCTGCGGCTACCAAGTATGGAGAATCTAAAATTGCAACCCATCTGAAAGAGGGTGCCGGGGTTGTAACCACCCGTGCGCATGTACATTATGTTGTAACCGAATATGGCATTGCGTATTTGTATGGTAAGAATCTGGTAGAACGTGCCAAAGAATTAATCAAAGTGGCTCATCCCGACCATCAGGAAAGATTAGAAAAAGAGGCGTTTGAGCGATTCAAGCATCAATATTCTCAGGGTGTTTATACATATTTGTAATTTATTCATAAAGGTCATTAATTTCAGCGAAAAGAATGCATTTGTTGTTAATTTTGGGTTATCTAAAATTAACAACAAATGAAATTATTGCTCTTACTATTATTCTCTCTCATAACCTTTACAAACTTCGCACAAAGTCCTTTACAGTTAATCAATCCAAGCGCTGTTGCTACGCCCAAAGGTTATTCTCAGGTTGCTAAAGTTGATTTGGGAAATGTTACGATGTTACTCATTTCAGGGCAAGTTCCATTAGATAAGCAAGGAAACCTTGTTGGGAAAGATGATTTTGCCAAACAAACGGAACAAGTCTTTATCAATATTAAAAACATCATAGAAGAAGCGGGGGGAAACATGGACCATCTGGCCAAGTTGAGCTATTTTATCCGGGATGTAAGTAAAATACAACAAGTAAGGGAGGTGCGGGATAAGTACGTAAATACTAAAACGCCACCAGCCAGTACTTTGGTTGAAGTAAGTAAATTATATCGGGATGATGTGCTGATAGAAATAGAGGCCACTGCCATAATCCCTAAGAAATAAACTTTATGGATACGCAATTTTTAGCTACTTTCGGGAATTAATCTAAGCCACCTGTTTATCAGCCAAGTACAGTTGCTAATTGAATCAATCAGTAAAGCCCGAGCTGAGTATTTATCAGAAGTAAATAGTCTTATAGAACCACAAATACCTCTATTTTATGAACATGAATAAAATTTTACTATTGTTTTTCTCTTTTTCCTGTCTGGCCTCTTGTATTGGCAAGGGTGAAGAAATTCCGCTTATCAAAACGGGTAAATTAGAAGTTGGTCAGACCTATGTCTATGATTATGGAGATGCCCGTTATGAAGTGAAATGTTTATCAGATACCACATTACGATGGGAATGTGTTTTTGGTGAAGAAAAAGGGAGATACGAGACCGATAGATATTATCAGAAAGAATTAGAGGGCAACAGTGTATTTGTAACCTGGGCAGAAGCAGATGGGATTGGTGTAAGTCAGGTAATTGATTTTAATAAAAACAAAGTACAATCTTATTTATTAATAGATAAAAAAATTGAACTGGCTGAAGCCAAGATAAGCAAGAAATAGCCATTAAAATGATATTCAGAACAGCTACTAAAGCCGACGTTCCATTTATTGTTGAAATGCTTGCTAACGATAAACTCGGGAAATTGAGAGAAGATTATCGTGAGCCATTACCTGAAAAATATTACTCAGCTTTTGAAAATATCAATGCTGACCCCAATCAGGAATTGATTGTGGTAGAAAAAGAGGGAGAGGTTATCGGTACTCTGCAATTAAGTTTTATTCAATATCTTACCTATCAGGGAGGTATCCGGGCACAGATAGAGGCTGTAAGAATAAGAGAAGATTTAAGAGGCGGGGGAATCGGACAACAAATGTTTGAATGGGCAATTGAACGTGCCAAAGAAAGAAAGGCACATATCTTACAACTCACAACAGATAAGAGTCGCCCTGAAGCATTGCATTTCTATGAAAAACTGGGCTTCAAGGCGACTCATGAGGGTTTGAAATTACATTTTGAGATAGCTTAATTTCAAGAATTCCTATTTCAATTTGTTTATGCTTATTTTTTATCCAGAACAATCCAACGATTCAGGGTATTATGTGGCATCTCTATTACAACTTTATAGAAAGAAGAAGTATAAGGGGTTACATCAATGGTAGCTTTTTCGGCTCCAACTGGTACTTTTTTAATTAGTACATATTTATCTGTTTTGCCTGTATTGAAATAATTGGTTGTACTTAACCATATTTTAGCCTGACCTTTTTTATCAATGGCTTTCCACGTTAAATCAATCTTCTTATCTTTCAATTGAGCTGTTGGCTGCACGGCTGAAACTTTGCCTGTTAATGGTGCGCCATCAATTTCGAATTGTCTGTCGCGAGGAAAAGTGATACCCATAAAAGAGGCAATAGAGGGCATAATATCAATAATGCCCGGCTGGTAGTTTTTGAAATACTCATTCAGATTTTTAGCGCTGGTAACCATCCAGGTAGCTCTTTCTCTGTCTGACTGTCCGCCATGGCCTTTACCTGTTTTGGCATCACGTCCGTGGTCAGTTGTGATATAGATAACCCATTCTTCCTTAAAATTCTTTTCACGATATTGAATGGCCTGCCATACACGACCTACTTGCGAATCCATCTGCTCAATAGCTGAATAAAACTGAGGGCTATCTCCATATTTATGTCCCATATCGTCAGTAAACTCCAGATAAACCCAGGTCAAATCAGGCGCATCGGTTCTGATCGAATTGGCTGCTTCGGTTGAAACTTTTTCATCTATCTTATTGATGTATTTGCTCTCTTTATCGTGTGGATAGTTTACGGTATCCAGTTCTAAGCCGTCTACATGATAATTAGTCATGATATTACCCGTTTGTGGCAAGTCCTCTCCTACCAGTTTGGTACGGTTATCTAACCAGGTTGAAAAAACAGCCGTTTTCTTTTTCGGGTATTGTTCTTTGAAGAAACGGAATATCGTCCAGTAATTATAGTTAGGGGCTTTAATGTCATTTCCCCATACATTGTGTTTATTCACCCAGGTTCCTGTCAGCAAACTATTATAACCTACTGCCGAGATGGTTGGAGTCTGTGAGTATCCTCCTTTTTCACCACCTACATAAGCACGGGCATAGCCACCTACTTTGGCAATAGAATCCAGATAAGGTTTCTTTACTTTTTCAATAACATCATTCGGAATACCATCAACAATAATAAATACTGCTTTTTTGGTGGTTTGTGCCTGACTACCAATGGCACAAAATAATACAAAGAGTGAAATCAGAACTTTTTTCATAAGGCAGTAAACGATTATTGCATTTTTCTTGAATGCAAAGATAGCCAAACAATATTCCTGCTTTTAGCAAGATATATGAAATATATATTAAATGTAAAAGGTAAATCTAGTCTCTGGAAAATACGTACTCCCCTGTACCAAACGGCATCAATATTAATTGCTTATCAGTCAACGACTTGATTTTTATTAACTGTCCATTAGATGATGACATACATAAAGCACGAATCCGTACGTCTCCATTTTCCATTTCATAACCGCCGCCACCACAACCTAAAAAAGCATATTCTACAGGAATTGTACTCTTATAAGTTTCAGTAAAACTACCTTTGCTTGAAAACTCCACAAAAACTCTTTTGCTGTCGGGTACGGTCGTATTGTCACAGGAATTTGTTCCTGTAGGTTTGCAATAAGAGATAAGTCTCCATTTCCCTACAATTAAATTATCCGGGTCAAATTTATCTTCCTTGCAGGCAAAAAGTAAACTGAGAAGCGCGAGTGTGAGTAATTTTTTCATAAAAGTGTTAGTTAGATGGATAATCCTGACGGTTTACAATATTAGCTAAAAGCTTTGAAGGAAGCAAAGGTATTCTCCTTCGAAGATTAATTATCTTTGCCTTACCATCCGTTAAATCACCCGATCCATGAAGAAAACTCATTTATTAATCCTCCTTTTACTTTGCCTGATATACCACCCCACTCATGCGCAAACGATAGCCGAACCCTGGTGGATGCGCAATAATTTAAGGGTGATTCAGGTAAATCTTCCGGCTTATGAAGCTGCTACACTTAACCCGGATTCATTAGTAAAAGATTTAATCAATTATTCAGCTAATACCCTCATTATCAATGCCGGAGGTATTATGGCCTTTTATAACAGCAAACTTGATTTCCATTATATCAATCCCTATATGAAAGATGATATGCTGGCGCAGGTAGTTAAAAAGTGTCATCAGCATCATATTAAGGTAATTGTTCGCTTCGATTTTAGCCGTGTGCATGAAAGCATCTTCAAAGCCCATCCTGACTGGTGTTATATTTCTCCGAAGAATGAGCGTATTATCAATACAGATATGTATGTGGTTTCTATCAATGCGCCTTATGTGCAAGAGAAAGCTTTTCAGATTATTGAAGAAGTAATTGATACTTTTCCTGTGGATGGAATTTTCCTGAATATGCCCGGCTATCAGGTAAATAACCCATATGAAGGAAAATATCATGGCATCGATCAGAATGATTCTGATAAAAAAGCTTTTGCCCAATATAGCAATGGACTGACTCTACCCACTGTAGAAGACAAAGCTGACCCAGTTTATCAGAAGTATCTGGAGTTTAAGAAAAGTACGATAGAAAATTGGTCAGAACGCTTACATGAATTAGTAAAATCAAAAAGTAATCAGATTGCTATCTGTACTTATCTGGATAAACACGTAGATATTATTCGTCATGAATCACAGACGAATAGTCTCCCCTATTGGCCTTATAGTGCTTCTGACAACGTAAATAATGCGAAAAATTCCTTTCCTAATCATATTATCAGCAATGCCAGTATCCAGCAAATCTCATTTCAATCCAGATATAATGCTGTTGAACCGGAAGAAGTCGGAATCAGACTTTATGAAAATATTGCCAATGGTTCAGGTTTGGATATCAGCCTGATGGGTGATATGCGTGGTTATGAAGATGAGCGGAATTTTGCCGTAATAAAAAAGATATATGCACATCATAAAAAGTATGAGCCGTATTTTGGTAATTATACATCTGTGGCTCAAATTGCTTTGATTGCGCCGGGTTCCTGGCCGAGTGGAGAACCTATGCAGGAATATAGAGGAATACAATTAATGCTGAAAGAAGCACATCTGCCTTTTGATATTATTGAAGATGCACAGATAGCCAATCTGAAAGAAAAACTTCAAAAATATAAGTTGATTATTCTGCCCGAAATCACCTATCTGAAACCGGAAGCTATTGCACTTTTAAAAGAATTAAGTCAAAAGGGTGCAAATCTGATAGCCACAAACCGAAGTTTTTTTGATTCTCCGGAAACTTTGCAGGAATTATTCGGGGCAAAAATTATTAATAAAGACCATGAAGGGAGTGGTTTTTATCTATCACCTGATAATAAAGACTTATTCAAGAGATTCAAGCAGCAAAAAATGCTTTTCTGGAAATTCAATCTGGGTTTATATGATTTATCGGGGACAGATAAAACCTATTTGCCGATTCTTAGTAAAGGCAGACCTGGCCCACCTGAAATTATTGGCGGGCATGACCCTACCAGCTATTATGCAATGGGTGTAAAACAAAATCCTAAAAGTAAAAATGTTATTTTACCTATCAACCTTGGGAAGTTATATTACCTGCATGGCTACGAGCAACATAAGAATATTTTGCTGGATATTATTGATTATGTATTTCCTGAAAACGGGCAGATTGTTCAGACTAATGCACCAGAGCGTATAGAAGTTATCTTACAGGAATACAAGAAAAATACTATCAATACAGTCAGTAAAAACCCAAGTGATGGGTTGATTTTACATTTAGTGAACCTGACAGGTTTTAGTGGCAATACCTATTTTAAGGCATTGCCAGTATATAACACAAACTTTAAAATCAAAACTGATTTCAAGCCTTCCAAAGTATTTTCATTGAATACAAATACTCCCATTCCATTCCAATGGAAAAATGGTTTTATCAGCTTCAAAATCAATAAAATTGAAGATTTTGAGGAAATTGTCGTGAATAGATAAGTGGCAAAAATAAATTACTAGCGTAAAGGAATAAGCAATATTTGATTCCAGTTACTGATAAAAAACCACATCATTATTAATTAAACCCACATCATGCGAGCTACCATCTTATTCATTGCTTTCCTTATTTCTTTACACGCTTCCGCACAAATTGATTTAGTAAGTCCTTTCAAAGATTGCGAGTTAGAGGGCAGTACAACCATTTATGATTACAAGAACAAAAAATGGGTAATGAGCAACAGCGCCGATGCCCGTGTTGAAACCCTGCCTGCCTCAACTTTTAAAGTAATCAATTTATTAATAGCCTTGGAAACAGGTGTTATTAAAGATGAAAACGAGATGGTAAAGTGGGTTGGTAAAACGGATACAACACTTTATGGCTATCGCCCTGATATTTATAAAGATATGACAGTAAAAGAAGCCTTTGAGGTATCAGCGGGTTGGGTATTTATTGAATTAGCCAAGAAAATCGGCAAAGAAAGATACAAGCAATACTTAAAACTTTGTAAATATGGTAATCAGAATCTCACACAAAAAGATGCGGATTTCTGGAATTTTGGTGAGTTTGCCATTTCACCTGTCAATCAGGTTGAGTTTCTGACAAAAGTTTATGAAGAAAAACTGCCTTTCTCGAAAAGAAATATTGCGATTCTGAAAAGGGTCATGGTTACCGAGAAAACTGATACTTATAGTATAAGGTCGAAAACTGGCTGGACTAGAGTTGACGGCAATGATTGGGGCTGGTGGGTTGGCTATGTAGAGCGTAATGATAATGTTTATTTCTTCGCTACGAGAGTCATTAAAAAACGGAGCACAGTCAACAATAGATTCAGTCAATGCCGCAAAGACATCACTAAAAACATATTGAAGCAACTAAAAGCCATAGAATAATTGTTCATCTGGTGAATAGTTTTTAAATCTATGCCATCAGAACTGGAGAATTATTATCTGAAACAAACAGAGCCTATCCAAAGTTGCTTATTGGCGCTCAGGAGTATCATCATGGGTATTAGCCCCTTGATTACTCATGAGCGCAAATATCAGATTCCTTTCTTTTATTATAAGGGCAAGAAATTATCTTATCTATGGGTTACCAAAAAGAAATTACAGGTGGGTTTTATTGAAGATAAATGTTTGCAGGAGCCCATTGAAGGCGTAAGATTAAAAGACAGATATCAAAGTATAATTGTTAACCCGAAAGAAGATATTCCGATGGAAATCATCGTTGAAAACCTGAAAGAATTGATACTTTTATATGATAAATTAGGATGATGGGACAAACAACTATATCAAGTATATCAAAATCAGGTATCTTCTTTTCATGTGCCGAAAAAAGTTATATAGTAAAGGAGCACGTAGTACCTGAGCACGTGCTTACGCATGTATTTTCGGGGAGGTTATTAGTAACTGAGGCCAGTAGAGTTTATACCATTGAAGAGGGTGATACAGTGTTGTTTCGTAAAAATCATCTGGCAAAAATTACCAAATTCCCAAATGATGCTACTACTTTCAAATCAATCAGTATATTTTTCACTACTGCATTCCTACAGAAATATTTTGCTACACATCCCAAAATAACGGATGGTAATCAGGACAGTGTCAGACAATTAAATAAGCATCCGCTTTTAGATAGTCTCTTTAATTCCTTATCTCCTTATTTTGATTTTCAGGACAGTTTGCCAGAAGAATTGGCAGAAATGAAATTAATGGAGGCCATGACAATTCTAAGGAAAATTGATACCAAAGCAGAAGCTATTCTCGCCGATTTTGCTGAACCCGGAAAAATAGACCTTTCAGGATTTATGCAGCAAAATTATTCATTCAATATCCCTATGGAGCGTTTCGCTTATTTGAGTGGTCGTAGTTTAGCTACTTTTAAAAGAGATTTTCAGAAAATATTTAATTTACCTCCTCAAAGGTGGTTATTGCAGAAAAGATTAGAACGTGCGCATTATCTCATTGCCGAAAGAAAACGTAAGCCTTCTGATGTTTATCTGGAAGTTGGCTTTGAAAATCTTTCTCATTTCTCCTTCGCATTCAAACAAGCCTATGGGTATAATCCCTCCGGTTTAGCTGAGCCTTCAACCAAAGTATCTTTGAGCTTCTGACCAAAGTAATACGTATCTATACCCGCTACTTTTGTACTGTATTTAAACAGTAATAAAAATGAAAAAAGTAGCTTTAATAACCGGTGCTTCCGCCGGAATGGGGAAAGAAACCGCTAAATTATTAGCCCGGAATGGGTATATAGTCTATAGTGCTGCACGAAGAATTGCTCAGATGCAAGACCTTAAAAATCAGGGCATTAGAGTATTATCGATGGATGTATCTGACGATGCTTCCATGCGCAAAGGTGTTGACGAAATCATCAAAGCAGAAGGCAGAATAGATGTGCTTGTCAACAACGCAGGTTTTGGTTCTTATGGAGCTATAGAAGATGTGGCTATTGAAGATGCCAGATATCAATTGGAAGTAAACGTTTTTGGCCTGGCAAGGCTCACGCAATTGGTTCTACCCTATATGCGGAAACAAGGTTCTGGCAAGATCGTCAATGTTACTTCGATAGGTGGTAAAATGGCAACACCTATGGGTGGTTGGTATCATGCCAGCAAATTTGCAGTGGAGGGCTTGAGCGATAGTTTAAGACTGGAAGTAAAACCCTTTGGAGTAGATGTGATTCTGATTGAGCCGGGTGGCGTGAAAACCGAATGGGCAGGCATTGCCATGGATAGTATGGTAAAAGTATCAGGCCATACTGCTTATCAGAGTATGGCTAATAAAGCACTATCAGTTGGTAGAGGAGGGCAAAAGAATTATGCAGAGCCCAGTTTAATTGCAGAATTGATATTGAAAGCCATTACTGCGAAAAAACCAAAAGCGCGGTATGCAGCGGGTTATATGTCAGGTATTATTTTATTTATGAAAAAATGGTTGAGTGATGGTATGTTCGATAGAATGATTATGAGCCAGATGAAATAAGCATTGCAAGAGGATTAAGAATAAGCGTATAGAATTTTATAGTATATTTGGGCAAAGTACTGTTATTCGTTTTACGTAGTGAGGGTAGCGAACAGACTACCTTTTGCTATTTCAATCTTATTCTATTATGCAAAAAATCCTTCCATATTCTTTAATTGTTCTAACTGCGCTGATTTTCGCTGCGTGCGGTAAATCCGAAAGTACATTTGACGTGCAAGACGGGCTTAGTTCTTTTAATAAAGACAGTCTGACGAAATATATTATCACGCTGGCTTCGGATGAATTTCAAGGTCGTCGCCCATTTACAGTTGGCGAAACTAAAACAGTGGAATATCTTACCAACACGCTTAAAAACATGGGTATTGAGCCGGGTAATGGCAATGAATACTTTCAGAAAGTCCCCATGGTTGAAATTACACCAACCTGTGACCCTACGATGAAAGTAAGTTCAGCCAAAGGTAGCTTTACTCTAAATAACATGAGTGATTATGTTATCTGGACTGAAAATACTGATTCGGTGATTTCATTGAAAGAGGAAGATGTTATTTTTGCAGGTTATGGGGTTGTAGCACCCGAATACAACTGGAACGATTATGCCGGGCTTGATGTAAAAGGCAAAGTGGTAATGGTGATGGTGAATGATCCAGGGTTTAGTTCGGGTGATACAACCATGTTTAAGGGTAAAGAAATGACCTATTATGGCCGTTGGACTTATAAATTTGAAGAAGCAGCCCGACAAGGTGCCAAAGGCTGTTTAATTGTACACAATGAAGCAGCAGCTTCTTATGGATTTAGTGTTGTGCAGAACTCATGGGGTAAATCTCAGCAACATTTAGATACCAGAGGTAGCAAAGAATATCGTTGCCCGGTAGAAGGATGGATTACTGAAACTGCCGCTAAAAAATTATTGAACACCATTCCTAATGGAGAAACGCTTTTAGCCAAGGCTAATGAAAAAGGATTTAAACCTGCACCATTGAATCTGAAAGTTTCTACTTCGATGAAAGTAAAAGCGGTATTCAATGAATCAAAAAATGTGATTGGTAAAATAACTGGCGCTACGCGTCCGAATGAATATATTATTTATACCGCCCATTGGGATCATTTTGGTATCGGGAAACCAGATGCGAAAGGTGATTCTATTTATAATGGGGCTTTAGATAATGCCAGTGGTACAGCCGCGATACTAGAAATTGCCCGTGGTTTTAAAAGCATGAAAAATAAACCTGAACGTAGTATTGTCTTTTTATTCGTGACAGGTGAAGAACAAGGTTTATTAGGGTCAGCTTATTATGGACAAAACCCGGTTTATCCTGCCAATGAGACAGTGGCTAATCTTAATATTGATGTAATCAATAATTTTGGTTCAACAAAAGATGTTTCTATTCCGGGTGGAGAAGGGCAGTCTGAACTGGAAGATTATCTGAAAAAAGAATTAGAGAGCAAAGGCAGATATATTGCGCCGGAGGCACATCCTGAGGCGGGCCATTACTTCCGTTCTGACCATTTTAGTTTTGCCAAAGTGGGTATACCTGCCTTAACTATTGGGGGTGGTATTGATGCTATCCCGCAAGGCAAAGAATATGGGCAAAAACAACAGGAGCTCTACAACGATAAATTTTATCATCAGACTACAGACCAATACGATGCCTCAACCTGGAAACTGGAAGGTGGTTTAGAGGATACAATTCTATTATTCCAGATAGGAAAGAAACTCGCTTTTGAAACTACCTGGCCTAGTTGGAAAGAGGGTTCTGAATTTAAGGCATTGAGAAAAAAATAATTAGCGGAGAATGAATAAATCAACAGAAACAAACAGGCCGGCGGCCATTACTTTTGTTTGCACAGCTGCTTTTGTGTGGGCATCATTATCAATTCCTTTGATATTCTTTAGTAGTAGTAAATCTATCGGATCCTGGTATCCACCCTATCTGGCTTTTTCTGTAGTTGTCAGTTATATAGGTGCTTTTGGTATCTGGTCAATGCGGAAATGGGGAGCTTATGTTTATTTTGGCTTCAATGTCATTAATCAGGTGATATTAATTAGTATGGGTATGTGGTCATTGTTCTCTATCCTGATTCCTGCTATCGTAATCGGAGTAGCTTATACGCATCTGAAAAGTATGCATTAATAGCGCTAAAATGTTATCTAACAAAATCGCCACTCTGGAAATCCAGAGTGGCGATTTTATTTATTTCAAAACCTTAATTTCTCATTTATCCGGATTCAATAAATCGTAGAATTGATCTAATTTCGGCATCAAGATAATACGTGTACGACGGTTAGTTGCACGTCCTTCTGGTGTATCATTGCTTGTTAAAACGTTGAATTCACCTCTACCGGCTGCAATCAATCTGTTTGGATCAACTTTGAAAGTACCTTGTAGTGCTCTTACAACTGAAGTAGCTCTTTTTGTACTTAAATCCCAGTTGTCTGTCAAACACTCAGTGTTGATAGAAACATTGTCAGTATAGCCTTCAATCATTACCTCTAAATCAGGACGTGATTGGATGATTTGTGCAATTTTACCTAATACCTCGTTAGCTCTGCTTGAAAGTTTGTAGCTTCCGCTTGAGAACAACATTTTATCAGAGATATTTACCATTACTACAGTTTTGTCAACTTTAATATCTACATCTTTTTCGTCTATACCTGCGCTCAATACGCGAGTCAAGTTAACAGCTAAAGCTAAGTTGATTGAATCAGCTTTAGTTCTGGCCGCTTGCAGACGGTTGATATATTTATCTTTTTTCTCTAACTGAGCTAAAGTTTTGTCGATATTATCGTTAGCTGCTTTAGAAAGAACTGTCAAATTACCAACTTGTTCCATTTGTTTGTCACGTAGGCTTTTCAAGTCGTTAATCTGATCTCTTAAATCTTTGATTTGAGAATCACGTTGCTGAATATCGCTTGTTGTAGCTGTACGTAAGCTTTCTCTTTCCTGTTCAGCTTTTGCTAAACGGTCTTTGAAATCTTGTACCTGGTCACCACATTTTACTAAGTCAGCTTGTGATTTTTCATACTGTTGTTGTAGACCTGTGTATTTTTTCTTCGCTACACAAGACGACATAAAAACAGCCACTGCAATAAAAAATAGGAATTTAGACGGGGTTCTCATACACTAATCTACTTTGTGTTTAGGGTTTAAATTTTCGCAAATTTCGAAAATTATGAATTAATAAAAAATTAAATATTCGGCACCTGATTGTTTTTTAGTAATTAGTACTATTGCTTGACAAAAAAGTACTATTTCTTAACTAAAAATCATTAAAATCAATGGGGAATTTATAAATTCTTAATTCTGGTTTTCAGATGAATTCAGAAAGCAACCTCAATTCAGTCAATTTTACGTATACCTTTCCCTATTTGTTTCGAATCTCGATGATACTTTACCAGAACTTTTTATGTCATCTTTTTTTTTAATATTTTTTTTGAAAAATTTTCGCAAAAAAAGTTTTACAAAAAAAAGTAGGAGATGTTTTTTCTATCCGAAAAAATTAATGACAAGCCTGATTTTAAACAATTTATTTTTATAGAATCATTAAACATTTTAAAACAAAAGCCTGACAATCAATTGATTATCAGGCTTTTCCAATTCTGCTTCGCAGCGATTTAGTGACCCTAAGGGGAATCGAACCCCTGTTTAATCCGTGAAAGGGACTTGTCCTAACCGCTAGACGATAGGGCCGGCTGGTTCCATTTATCATCTGCGTTTCCGAATTGGTTTGCAAAAGTACTGCTTTTTTTTTACAATGCAATAGCTCACCAAAAAAAAATCAAAAAAATTTCAATTTTTTTTTTCTCAACCATTTTCAAACTGAAAAATCCTATATTTGAGAAATATTAAAAACCTATCCAGATTGGTATGAAAAAAATCCGCTTGATTGCTTTACTCTTCATTAACATCCTATGGGCGAATGCTCAAACCACTAAAACTCCCGATGAATTTCTTGGCTATAAATTAGGTTCTAAATTCAGCTTTCATCACCGCATTGTAGACTATGCAAGATATGTGGCATCGCAGAATCCAACACAAGTAAAGATTTTTGATTATGGTACTACATTCGAAGGCCGACCATTGGTATTAGTCGCGATAGCAACTCCTGAGAATTTATCAAAGCTAGATGAGATACGTACTTCTAACTTAAAAAGTATTGGCTTGTTGGAAGGTAAACCTACCACTAAAGTTCCTGCTATTGCCTGGTTAAGTTATAATGTACATGGCAATGAGGCAGTAAGTTCAGAGGCAGTTATGCAAGTACTTTATGAATTAGTGAATAAGAACAATTCTACCACGCAGAATGTATTAAAGAATACAGTGGTTCTTCTGGACCCTTGTATCAACCCTGATGGACGTGATAGATATGCTCAATGGTATAACCGCGTATCGAATCAGGGCTTTAATGCTACTCCTTTTGCAGCAGAGCATAACGAGCCATGGCCGGGAGGACGTTTCAATCACTATTTGTTTGACCCCAACCGTGACTGGGCATGGCAAACACAGGAAATTACGATGCAACGCGTGAAAATGTATAACCAATGGATGCCACACTTACATGCAGATTTTCATGAAATGGGTGTGAATACGCCTTATTATTTTCCGCCATCGGCTCGTCCTTATCATGAAGACTTGACTACCTGGCAAAGAGAATTTCAACAAACCATTGGCGATTACAATAAAAAATATTTCGATAAAAATTACTGGTTATATTTCTCGAAGGAAAACTACGATTTATTGTACCCAAGTTATGGAGATACTTATCCATCCTATAACGGAGCTATTGGTATGACCTACGAGCAAGGTGGTGGCGGACGTGCCGGTATTGCAATTGCTAAAGAAGACGGTGATACTTTAACACTATCTTATCGTATCTCTCACCATTTCTCGGCTAGTATGGCTACCCTAGAGGCAATTTCTTCAAGAGCTGATAAAACGGTTGAAGAGTTTATAAAATTCTTTGAAAGAAACAAAAATAATCCGGTTGGTACTTATAAATCATTTGTCTTGAAAAGCAAAGGCAATGAGGCAAAAGTAAAAGCTTTGGCTGGTTTGTTAGATAAATTACAAATCACTTACGGCTATGCCAGCAAGGAGGCATCTGCTTCGGGTTTTGGTTATCAAAGCCTGAAAGATGAGAGTTTCAAGGTAGAAACTAACGATTTAGTGATTAGCACCCATCAACCTAAAGGCACTTTTGTAAAGATTTTATTTGAGCCTAAAACAGTATTAGAAGATTCTTTGACTTATGACATTACTGCCTGGGGCTTACCTTATGCCTATGGTTTAAAAGCATTTGCTACCAAAGAAAAGCTATCGGTAGGTAATCCTCAATCGAGCAATATCATTCCCGCTTTGACTGTAGAAGGAAAACCTTATGCCTATATTGCTTCTTATAGTTCATTTGAGGATGTGAAATTCTTATCACAGATTTTAGCTAAGGGAATCAAAGTACGTTTCAACGAAAACCCATTTGAAATGGGCGGTAGAAAATTTGAGGTTGGGTCGATTATTATTACCCGAACCAATAATTTACGATTGGGTGATGAATTTGATAAAATCGTTCAGACAGCGGCTAAAACTTTCAATATTAATTTATTGCCGTCTAACTCGGGAATGGTTACTACAGGAAATGACTTTGGTTCAAATTCGGTTAATGTCTTGAAAAACCCTCGTGTAGCTGTTATTTCAGGCGATGGTGTAGTTCCTACTGCTTTTGGTGAAGTATGGCATTTCTTTGAGCAACAAATCAATTATCCGATTACGGTTATTGAAGGTTCTACTTTCAGCCGTGTGCCACTTGACCAATTAGATGTATTGATTTTGGCTGATGGAAATTATGAAAGAATCTTTGGTAATGGAGATGCCTTGAAAAAATGGATTCAAGGTGGTGGAAAAGTAATTGCAATGGAAGGTGCAACCAGCTATTTTGCAGATAAAGATAGTTTTGGATTGAAACGCAAAAAAGACAATTCGGCGAGCGATAAGCCTGAATTGAAAACTTATGGCGCAAGAGAGCGCGAAAGTATTTCAGAACAGGTGGTAGGTGCAATTTATAAGGTTGAGATTGACAAAACTCATCCCCTAGGCTATGGTACTGATGGCAGTTATTATCTATTGGCTCGTGATCCTTACAATTTTGATTATATAAAAGATGGCTGGAACGTGGGGTATCTGAAAGACAATAATTATGTAACCGGATTTGTAGGTCAGAAAGCCAAAGATAAAATGAAAAACACGCTGGTTTTTGGTGTCCAGGATTTAGGTAGAGGTAAAATTGTGTATATGGCTGATGATCCGATTTTCAGAGGTTTCTGGTATAGTGGTAAGTTGATTTTTGGCAATGCAGTATTTTTAGTGTATTAACATAACCTAATTTCTTATTCTAACCAACCATGCATTCAACCCGACGCTCGTTTCTTAAAAATGCTGCTTTAGGTAGCGCTGCGGTTTGCGCACCTGCCTTGGCCCAAGCACAACCTACGGCTCCTGCTCCGGTAGCAGGAAAAATAAAACTAAGTGTATCAAGCTATTCATACTGGCACTTTAAGGGAGAGAAATTCCCGATTGAAAAAGTGATTGATGAAGCCGCTAAATTAGGCTTGGAGGGTATTGATGTATTGCATCGCCAGATGGCTGGGGAAGACAATGCTTATTTGCAAAAACTAAAAAAACATGCTTTTGTGAATGGTATTGCCATGACTTGTCTATCTATCCATCAGGGCTTTGTGAATCCAGATAAAGCCGAATTGAAAAAACACATTGACCACACCATTCATTGTATTGAATTGGCGTACAAAATGGGTATTCCTTGTATGCGCTTAAATACCGGACGTTGGAACACTATCAAATCATTTGATGATTTTATGGCTAAACGCGGTATTGAACCTGCACTTCCGGGATATACTGAAGATGAGGCTTTTAAATGGTGTATCGACAGTATTGAGCAATGTCTGAAAAAAGCTGAAGAGTGTGGCGTTTTATTAGCTCTTGAAAACCACTGGGGCCTTGGCTCAACTCCTGAAGGAATGCTTCGTATCAAGAATGCGATTGATTCTCCTTGGTTAGGTTTATTGATGGATACAGGTAATTTTCTTGAAAATCCCTACGATAAATTAGAGAAAATAGCTCCACAAACCAATTTTGTGCAAGCCAAAACCTATTATGGTGGTGGTGTATGGTATAGCCTTGATTTAGATTATAAACGCATTGCTGATATTCTGAAAAAAGTAAATTATCAGGGATATGTTTCTATCGAATTTGAAGGAAATGAAGACCCGAATACAGGAGTAAAGAAAAGTGTAGATTTATTGAGAAGTGTCTTATACTAAGCCGCTTAATTATAGAAAGCGTTCGCAAAGTCATTTTGCGAACGCTTGTTTTTTTGACTGAATAGCCAACTTATGTCTCATCCTGCGTCTTCGCCAAAGTATAAATCCGGTAATTGATAAGAAGCCAGGTGTAAGCCCTACAATTATATAAATTATCTTAATAGGTATGCCGCCATAGCTACCAATATGCAATGAATAAAAGGTAGCTTCTGTCCTATTCCACAAGTTTTCATCAGCTATCCGATTGATACTTATTAATTCACCGGTTTGGGGGTTAAACTGAATAGAATTATTGCCTGCCCAGATGGGTGCTTCCCCTTTAATAGCCCCTCTTACAATAAATTTTTTATTAGGTTGTGTTGGTAAGTAAACATATTGTGGAGTTAAATCTGGCATTTGCACTAAGGCCTGTTTGTATAAAGAATCTAGTGATTGCTTTGCCGGTGTATTAGGCTTGGTCGGAATCATTTCGTTGGCCCATACTTTTGGTTCAAAAGCAAATAAATTCAGCCAGAATCCTGTAAAGGCGATAATCATATTGAAAAATAAGGCCCATACTCCTACTATGCGGTGCAAATCAGAAGTAATAGTCCGCCAGCTTTTGCGATTGATTTTTATACGGAAAGTCAATACCAGCCAGAGATGTTTCTTGTAAATGATTAAGCCCGTGATAATGGAAACAATCATACAAACCCCTAAAAGCGCCACAAAAGCAGCACCTGGAACACCCACTTGTATACTAAAGTGATATTGGTAAATCCATTCGATGGCGCTTGGCGTCAGGTTTTGTAATTCGCCTTCTCTTAAAATCTTGCCAGTAAAAGGGTCATATGTAATGAGCCCCAAATCATAACTGGTAATACGGGCATCATTGAGGTATAGTCTGAAATTATAGGCCTTATTTGCTCCATCATCAGGGTTCATCCAGGCAATGCCATCAATAGCCGGATAACGTTTGGCAATGTCGTGGTAAAAATAATCGAGTGGGAGTCTTTTTTGCTTTTGCTGAACAGTTAATAATTCCTTGTTTGCCCAATCGTCTATTTCTTTTCTGAATACTAAAGCCGAGCCACTTAGGCCAAGTAAAATCAAAAAAAAGCCATTAATTAAGCCAAGCCAACTATGTATTCTAAAAAGCTGACGGTTTAGTTTCATAATTTCATTATTATTTTCTCCACGAACAAAGCAGAACTTTATCTCCAAAAACACTGCCTATCAGCATTTTATTCCTCCAGACTGCTCCAACGCTTGAGCCTGAAAGGGGATTACCATCGTTCAGATAGATGCTTTCAACAATAGGTTTTTCGCCTTCTAAAGAAATCTTCACTACTTCTGATGGAGATAATTTTGAATGGTCTTTTGAGTGCGCTAAAAAAGCCAATAATTTTGGATGACACCCAACCCATAAATCTCCTGACTCGTCTAATTCTATATTGTCGGCTCCGTTTATTGCTATCTCATTGTTTTCTGTTAGTTTGCCCGTGGCTCCATCTCTGTCAAAGATTTTAATTTTCTTTCCGGTAGTAGCTACTACAAATAATTTCTTTCCATCCTGACTTACGTTGATACCATTGGCATATAAAATTCCATCGGCTACAATACCCGCTTTGTTTCCATCAAAATAACAAACGTTTCCCATAGGAATCTGAAGTAAATCTTTCTTAGCGCGCCAGGATGATTTTTTCTCGTCATGGTCGTTGGTCAGATAAAATTGTCTTTCCCCTACTCCGACAATATCGTTCGGGCTAATAAATAAGTCATTTTTGACGGTTTCTTTATGGACTAAAGTACTATCCGTAAAATGAAATATCTCAATTGAGGCTGTCAGATTTCGTTGGTGATTTACGACAAAAAGTAATTTTTCTCCTCCCACCGATTGATATAAACTGATGCCATGAGGATGAAAATCACTGAAAGGCAGATTATTAGTCAGCTTGACAGGCTTAGGTTCACCCTCCTTAAGATTTAATAAATAAATGGCCCCGTCAGGGGCATTTTCAGTAAATGTGCTCGAAGAAACCAAGGCTAATCCGGTTGATTTATCAATGGTTATATCCTCAGCTCCGGTGAAACCTTTTATTTCTCTAATCTCACCTGCAAAATGAGGTTCTATTTTTGTAAAAAAACCTGCGTTCCAAAGTGTTCTCAATACAAAGAGAAGTATCAGCAATAGTACTCCTAAGCTAATTTTTAACCAGCGTTTCATAGGGTGAGATAAGTTTTATTCAATTTCTTTTTCTATTCCAGAATAAATATAGTATCAATACAATCAGCGCGCTAATCCCAAAAGCAATCAGAAAGAATATACCTTTGTTATTTGCTTCCTGCTGAATTTGTTGTTCATCTATTGCTGTTACATTTGCCCATGCGATAAAGGCATCTGCCATTGGGAAAGTACCAAAGAAATACTTTTTCTGCTGATTGTTACTATTAGGAAAGCCTAAGCCTTCGATATTATTCCGTAAACTTCTGGCAATAGCAAAATCTTTATGAATAGCCATCGCTTTAATGCCAACGATAGAAGCTACTCCACCTACATCCCATATGACCGGGCCAGAATCGATATCTCCTTCACCAGCATTACCTTTCGGAAATTCTCTGACAGCTACTAATCCTAAGCGACGGTCAAGAAAGTGTTGCTTATACTTTAGGTATACTTGCCCGGCTAATATTGAATCGATTTCTGGCAAAAAGACATTCATCAGGCTTTGTGACGAACCTCTTGGCCATTTTTCGTCTATTGAATGAGGTATCAAACCAGTATTAGGGTCTATATCAGTTCTGATATAATCTACACACTTTTGGATTACCTCGTTATATTTTGGAGCAAAGAGCTTATCATGCAAAGCCAATGACGCTAAACACAAGATATTATCAGCCTGCCAGGTGCCTGAATTATATGAACGTAAATATGTAAAGTTCTTTTCTTCGTAAGCATGCGCTATCTTCTCACATTTCAACTGAAAATTTTCTATATCTATGGCCCTTCTTTGGCTTGAATCTATCAATGATAGCTTTTTGCCTAATAAAAGAGTCGACCAACCCTGATAAAATGCACCATACTCAAGCGCCAAGGTTTTTTCTAAATATCTCCTTTCCTTTTGGTGAATTTACTTGTTTGATTGCCCAATCTATTTCAACCATTGCGTCTTTGGCTAATTGACTATTCAAATCAGTTTTATCAATCAATTCACACCAGGTCAGACCATAGATTACATTGAAGAATACGAAACCCTCAGGAAAAATCTTTTGTAATTCTTCGGCTTTCCCCTGATGAATTTCTTTTTTGAGAAAGTTTAGTTGTTCAATGATATCTTCATTAAAAGCATGATTGCCATTTGTAACAAAATCAGGCTTATAATATAATCTTATACTGAGATGAATCAATAAAAAAAGCAGTATCAATAAGAAAAAGCTAACAATAGCCTTTAAGGTTATTCGCATAATAAGTTAATATCAGGGATAGGTGTTTTACACATCACAAATCTCCACACCTTGTTTTAAGGATGCCAATTTATCTTTACGGGCAGGAATAAACTCCTGTGCTACAAAACCTTTAAATCCAGTATCAACAATGGCTTGCATGATAGCCGGGTAATATAATTCTTGTGTCTGGTCTATTTCGTGTCTGCCCGGTACACCACCAGTATGGTAATGGGCGATGTATTTTTGATTTTCTTTGATGGTTCTAACTACGTCACCTTCCATGATCTGCATATGATAGATGTCGTAGAGCAATTTGAAATGATCTGAGCCAATCATTTTGCAGAGTTCAACTCCCCATTTGGTGTGGTCGCACATATAATCTTTGTGGTCTACTTTACTATTGAGTAGTTCCATTACTAATACTACTTTCTTGCTTTCAGCATATGATAAAATTCTTTTTAAACCCTCTGCGCAGTTTTTCATACCTTGCTCATCATCAATAGCTGCATCCCGATTGCCAGAAAAACAAATCAGATTGGTAAAACCTGCTTTAGCGGTTTCGTCTATCAGGTATTTATGCCATTTTTCTAACCCTTCATGATGTTCTTTTTTATTCCATCCTTTTACAATCCCCCAGTCATTAGATGTACTTGAAACCATGGCACAGCTTAGCCCATGTTTTTTTACAGTTTCAAATTCTTCTGGTTTCAATAGTTCAATAGACTCTAAACCAATGGTTTTAGCCGATTTGCAGAGTTCTTCTAAGGGGATTGAGTCATAGCACCATTTACAGACTGAATGATTGATTTTGCCTTTGAGTTCGGCACCCATTCCAAGGTCGGCGGCATCAATTCGAGAGGCAACTACTCCGGCTACGGCCACAGTAGCGGCTCCTCCAACAATTTTTTTCATAGCATTACGGCGAGAGTTTGAATTTTCCATACTTTTGGAAAGTATTTAAAATGTAAAGAGTTGAATATACACAAATGTATAAAGAAGTTGTTTAGGATTATTCCTTTCATTTAAAAATGTGTTGTTTTGGCTACGCCTGCATCAAATGATTTCAACCATAGCTCTGCTAAGCTTTTATCATTTGATTTGGCTCGCTCAAAACACCCCTATTTTTAAAAAGTAACGAAAATCCTAAACAACTTCAAATCACTCTTTTAATCTATTCTTCCTTATGAAAAAATTATTTGCACTTAGTTTTGGCCTGACTGTACTTGGGCTTTACATCTCCTGTCAGAAAATTCAGGAGGATGATTCTATCCTAAATCCCCCTAAATATGTCATTGACGATTCTACACCTGTGTGGGCAGATGAATTCAATTATACCGGATTGCCAGACCCGAATAAATGGAGTTATGATATAGGTGGAAATGGCTGGGGGAATCAGGAAAAACAATATTATACCAAAGATGCGAAAAATGCCCGCGTAGAAAATGGAGTGTTGATTATTGAAGCCAGAAAAGAAAAAATGGAGAACAATGAGTATACATCTGCCAGACTAGTGACCAAAAACAAAGCAGACTTTCTCTATGGTCGATTTGAATTTAAAGCCAAACTTCCGAAAGGTAGAGGTACCTGGCCAGCTGGCTGGATGTTGGCGACTGAGAAATCGTACGGAGCGAATTACTGGCCTGATAATGGCGAAATTGATATTATTGAACACGTAGGTTTCGACCAAGACCGCATTCATGGAAATATTCATACGAAGGCATTTAACCATACCATTAAAACCAACAAGGGAAATAATGTAGTAGTGCCGGGCGTATCTGATGGTTTTCATGTGTATGCCTGCGAGTGGACGCCTGATGCCATTAGTATTGAGATTGATGGAAATAAATATTTCACATTTCCAAAGGAAAGTAATTATGGTTGGGCAGAATGGCCTTTCGACAAGAAATTTCACATGATTTTAAATATTGCTATCGGTGGTGGCTGGGGCGGACAAAAAGGAATAGATGATAGTATCTTCCCTCAACGAATGGAGGTAGACTACGTGAGAGTCTACCAGGCTGTTAAAAAATAGAAGGTTTCTGGTGGATAAGCGGGAAAAGCACTTAAGACGGCGTAGTACCAAGAACACTTTGATAGAGCGACTGAAATAAGAAAAGCAAGAATCAGATGACTCTTGCTTTTGCTCTCGTCAAACTGCTGTTGATTATTAAAATCATCGAGCCGTTGGCCTTTGCGAACGGGCCGGTGACTTTATGGCAAATTGCCTTACGCTTTACACGCATTTACTGCAATTATAGCAATAAAAATCATCACGACAACAATTTCATCAAAATATTCGTAAAAAATCTTCTTCATACTACTTGACTTTTCATAAAATGACTCCAATTTCTGTAAAAAGGTTGGAATTCACGTATTATTTATTTGTTAAGTTAGGTAGTAGTCCGAAGGTTATATATTCATGGCTATAACATTCGCGTGATTACAATGCAAATATCGTAAAGGCTGAGTTACCTGCCAATACCCATTTCAGGGTATTTTTTATAAATGTTATCCGTGCTGGTACGGAGTAGGTTAAATTAGCTTCCTTTCTACGGCATATTTTATTAAGCCGACGATGGTTTTTGTATTAGTTTTCCGGTAAATATTTTTCCGGTGTGTTTCTACGGTTCGCTCCGAGATATAGAGTTGCTTAGCAATATCTGCATTAGAAAACTCCTGAGCAATCAATTTCAGAATTTCAATTTCTCGGTCTGTTAGTCTGTAAGTCTCCTCCTCTGAATCATTTCTATTTGCCAGACTTCTCAGAATTTCGTTTGATACTTCTCTGCTGAAATATACATTTCCTTTTGATACCTCATTGATAGCCTCAATCAATTCTCCTCTACCAATGGTTTTCAGAATAAAGCCTGAAATACCTGCATCCATCAAATCATGTACAATTGAAACATCATAAGATACAGATAGTGCTAATACTTTTACTTCCGGAAAATCTTTTTTGACCTTTTGCGTCAACTCTATACCCGTCATTTTAGGCATATATAAATCCGTCAGTAAAATATCTACCTGATTATGTGCTAAATAAGACAAGGCTAGTTTGCCATCTAATAATTTATCAACCACCTCAAAATTATCAACGTCCTGCAGCATGGCTTCAATACCATCTATCAGTATCTGATGATCGTCAACAATGAGAATTTTAAGTTTGGCGGCAGTCATTTAGAATTAATCAGGGGAATTTCAACAATTACACTTGTACCTCTCCCGATTGCGGAATCAAAATTAACACTTCCGCTCAAATATTCCACTCTTGTTGACACATTTTTAATTCCAATCCCATGATTTTTAGCATCTTCTGTATCAAATCCTTTGCCGTTATCTTCTACCACCAATACTAGTTCGTTTTCGTGTTTTACCAATTCAATATTTACTTTAGATGCTTCTGCATGGCGGATAATATTGCTCAGGATTTCCTGAACTATCCGGTACATCATGGTCTCTATCTTTTCGCTAAGCCTTTCTTTAATCCCGATGATTTGCAGGTCTATCTTTAAAACCCCTAAAGCATTAATTTTGTTTACAAATTGCTTCAATGCCGTAGATAAACCTAGTTTGGTTAGAGCCCCGGGCATCATATTATGGGAAATCTCTCTGATTTCCTTGATACTTTCTTCTAATAAATCAAGAGAATTCTGAATATGCTCGTTTTCGTCGTTTTTCTTGGCTAAAAAATTACCTAAAGCCATCCGGGCTGCGGCAAGCATCTGCCCTATTCCATCATGCAAATCGCGGGCTATTCTTACTCTTTCTCTGTCTTCTGCTTCTAATATGGCTTCTGTGCGTTGCTGCTGGGCTAAGGTTTTTTCTGCGAAAAGTCTTTCGGCCGTATCCTGCATCGATTTCAGACGATAAGCTAATAATACCATTAATACGACTATTTCAGCAATAAATGCTCCGGCAAAATACTCTATTTCTACTAGTCGGCTCCCGTTTAGTATTTCATAGTTACTTAATGATGAATGAAATACAATGGTTGCGATAGGCAAATTCGCCAGAAGAAAATAAAAGGCTTCTTTGGCAAAGTGCTGAATCATGATGCAATAGATCGCACCAAAGATTACATAAAAGGTAGGAAACCAGAAAATCACACTCAAAACATTACTTACTAATGCACTATGTGAATGAAAGAGAGAGTCTTTCAGTAGCAAATGATCAATATATAAAAACAGAAGCATGGCGGTCAATACTCCTATAACAACCCACGTCATATAATTGAAAAACGAGTTTTTGAGTGACTCCCATTGAAGATACTTTCTGATGAATAATAAACCTGAAATCAGAAATAATAACGAACACACATATCTTATCCGGTTGCCTGCTACGCCAAAAGAGCCATCTACATAAAAACGGATAAAATAACCCTGGGAGGTGCAGATAAACCCTAGTGCCATTAAAACATATAAACTATAATAGAAATAGAGCATATCCTTAAAGGCAAATAAAAGCAGGAAAGAAAAAAAAGTCACGAATAATAAGATACCAGTTACGAAACCCCAAATGTGATAATCGGCAGAATAATAATAATAATCAAAGGCATTTCTTTCCCAAATACTGACTGGCACCCAGATTGAACCGACTTCCTTTCGGATTTTAAGGTAGCAGGTAATCTCCTGATTGGCTTTCAGGGTGATAGGAAAAATAAAATTACGATGCTTGATAGGTCGGTCTAACTGAGGAGTATCCCAGGAAAGATATTGAACGTTTAGTATCTTATTATCTTCAACCGCATAGAACCGGCCTTCGTCATAGAGTGGTATAGGCAAATCAATAACAAAGGTCTGGTTGATATTGGTTGCGTTTTTCAGCTGGAATTTGAACCAGTAAGGATTTCCTTTTGCCCAGAAAGTAGGCGCATTGCCAAAAGCCCTTTTAAATTTAAAGTTTTTTGGAAACTCCAATATCCTTTCTAAAGTAAGGGCATGGCTTTTATCTTGCAGATAAAGCAAACCAGTTGTCAGACTTTGTTTCTGCCAGTTGCCATCGTATTTTACTCTCACAACATCAGTAGAGTCCTGTGCAGCAAGCCCAAAACTAGTACAAATGAACATACAGACCCATAAAACCTTTTTTACCAGCTTAAATGATTGGGCAATGACTGGTAACTTCATGCGATTAATGGAAGAAAATATAAGAAACAACAATACCCGTAACTACCCCGGCCAAATCTGCCAATAAGCCTGCTACCAAAGTATAGCGTGTATGTTTAATACTTACCGAACCAAAATAAAGAGCTAATATATATAATATGGTATCAGAACAAGCCTGGAATACACAAGCCAGACGACCAACGAATGAATCGGCGCCGTAGGTTTTCATGGCGTCAATCATCATGGCTCTTGAGCCACTACCACTTAAGGGGTGCATAAGAGCCGTTGGTAGGGCATCGGTAAAATCGGTGTTCATGCCTGTCAGTCCGAAAACCCATTTCATGCCGTCTACTATATAAGTTAAAGCACCGCAATTACGAAACACACTAATAGCTACTAACATTCCTACGAGATAAGGAATTACTTTTACGGAGGTTTCGAAGCCATTTTTGGCGCCATCAATAAAGGCTGAGAATACATCTACCTTTTTGTACATGGCCCCTCCTATAAAGCCCACAATAAAAATGAAAAGTATCATATTACTAACCACTTTGGAAGTAGTTTCTATTTCTTCTTTCGACAAGCGGGCAAAATACCAGATAACAAAGCCGATAAATGCTGTAACACCCAATAACCATGACATGAGGGTTCTATCAAAGAAATTGATGCGTTGCTTGATGCCGACAAACAACATTCCTGTAAGGGTGGCTACATAGACCGAAATTAAAGCAGGGATAAAAATATCTGATGGGTCGGCTGCATTGTAGATAGCTCTTTGTGCCATAATACTTAAAGGTATCAGCACTGGGCCTGCGCTATGCAATACCATAAACATAATCTGGGCATTGCTGGCGGTCTCTTTATTCGGATTCAGCTCTTGCAAACTTTGCATGGCTTTCAAACCAAAAGGAGTAGCGGCATTATCTAAACCCAGCATATTGGCCGAGAAATTCATAATCATTTGCCCATTGGCCGGGTGGTCTTGCGGCACTTCAGGAAAGAGTTTACTGAAAAATGGGCCTATGATTCTTGCGAGTCTTCTGATTACTCCTGCTTCCTCTCCCACTTTCAGAATTCCCAGGAAAAAAGTCATAACTCCAGCTAGTGGTAAAGCGATATCCATTACTGCCAGTTTAGCAGAATCGAACATGCCATCTACTATCAGTTTAAAGATTTCGGTATCACCGGTAAAAATGAGTTTGATAAGCGCAATAACAAATGCAATGATAAAAAATGCTACCCAAATGTAGTTTAATGCCATAAATTTGAGATTTTAGGGTTAGATTTGCCGGTAAAATAAAACAAACCGATATAAATCTGATAGGTTTTCTGTCAAAAAACCAAATTTACACAAACAAATCATTTCTATGACAAAACTAGGGCTAATTTTAGGAATCACAAGCGTTTCGCTCCTGCTCGCGAGCTGTACCTCTCAAACCCAAACTGAAACTACTGATAGCTTAAAGGTAGATTCTACAACTATCGTTCAAGATACAGTTGCGACGGTTGACGAAAACAAAATTCCTGAATTAGAACAAAGAATGATAGACCAGGGTCTGGTGAATTTACAGACTATTGACTCAACTATTATGGTAGAATTGAAATATTCAACTACTGATAATTTTGTTCATACAGATGTATATGGCGACTTGACTCGTGCCTATATGCAGCAAAAGCCTGCTGAAATGCTTGCCAAAGCAAGTAAAATCCTACAAAGTAAATATCCTAATTATAGACTATTGGTTTATGATAGTTCCAGACCTTTAACCATTCAACGTAAATTCTGGGCATTGCTAGACACTATTCCTCCTGTAAAAAGGGCAGATTTTGTAGCCAACCCAGACTCAGGGTCCATTCATAATTTTGGTTCGGCTGTTGATTTGACTGTTTATGATACAGCTACTCAGAAGCCTTTGGATATGGGTACAAAATATGATTATTTCGGAGATCTGGCCTACCCAATTTATGAAGACCAGATGTTAAAAGAAGGCAGACTGACTAAAGCGCAAATTGCCAATAGATTGGTTTTACGCAATGCCATGCAGCAAGCAGGGTATATGCGTATAGACAGTGAGTGGTGGCACTTTAATGCTATCTCACGTGCCAAAGCCAAAGAATTATATAAGATTATAGAATAAAGATTCATGTTTGAAGAGATTAACGCCTATATAAACCGATACACACTTTGTGACGTTGAAGAAGTAAAGTTCTTCAACTCTTTACTTCAACATAAAATGATTGCTAAGAAAACCTTTCTGTTGCAAGAGGGTGAAATATGCAAGTTTGAAGCATTTATCAGAAAAGGGTGTATCCGTACCTATTATATAGATCATAAGGGGGCGGAAGTAACACTACAATTTGCCATTGAAAACTGGTGGGTAAGCGACATTGCCAGTTTTCATGAGCAAAAGCCCAGCCGGATGTTTATTGAGACCTTAGAAGATTGTGAGTTATTTATACTAACACCCGAAACGAAAGAGAAACTCCTGGCACAAGTACCTAAATTTGAAAGAATGTTCAGATTGATGGTGCAACGCAATCTTACCCGTTTGCAGGAACGTTTATTCCAGACCATTGCTACTACAGCCGTAGAAAAATACCTTGATTTTATTGAACGTTATCCGACTATTCCGCAAAGAGTGGCGCAGCATTATATTGCTTCTTATTTAGGATTCTCTCCTGAGTTTTTGAGTAAGGTGAGGACTAAGTTGGCGAAGAAATAATCAGGCCCAGATTTTTCTACATCAAATATTCTCACATTCTTCATTTCTTGTCCTAGTTCAATGTTTTTGAATTTTTAAGGGTGCAATTTTGTATCATCAAATCAGCAACAAAGATGTTGAGATTTGAGATAAAGCATTTTTTGAATTCTAAAAAACTATGACAATGGAAAATAAAATTTTAGGTATCCACCACATTACAGCCATCGCTGGCGATGCTAAACGCAATTTCAACTTTTATACAAAAGTTTTAGGCTTACGTTTCATTAAAAGAACCGTAAACTTTGATGATCCTCAAACTTATCACTTCTATTTCGGTGATGAAGAAGGAAATCCAGGAACTATTCTTACTTTCTTCCCTTGGGGAAGTGCAGTGAGACAAGGCAAACGTGGTGCAGGAATGGCCACTGAAATCGGATATGCAGTTCCTGAGGGAAGCTTAGATTTCTGGGTAGAGCGTTTCAAAAAATATAATGTAATTTATAACAAACCTTCTGAAAGGTTTGGCGAAAAATATCTTACGTTTCTTGATCCTGATGGTTTGAAACTGGAATTGATTGTTCCAAAAACACCTGATACCAGAAAACCTTATGAAACCGAAGAGGTAAAAGCAGATGTAGCCACCAGAGGTTTTTATAATACTACTATTACGCTTAATGATATTAAACCTACTGCAATGGTATTAACAGAGGTTTTTGGTTATAAACTGATTGGACAAGAAGCTAATCGTTACCGATATGCAACTGATGCCGTAGCTACTGCCAATATTATTGATTTGGTTGAACTACCTAATGAAGCCAGGGGTGTAGGGGCCGGTGGTACAGTACATCATATTGCTTTCAGAGTAAAAGACGATGCTACACAGATGGCGTTTCATGATAAGATAGAAAAATTAGGGTTTCATATAACGCCGCAGATAGACCGTAATTATTTCCACTCACTTTATTTCAGAGAACCAGGTGGGGTATTATTTGAAATCGCGACTGATAATCCAGGCTTCACGGTTGATGAGCCTTTAGAAGAATTAGGTACTAATCTGAAATTACCTGCACAGTATGAACCACGTAGAAAACAGATTGAGGAGCATTTAGTGAAATTGGATTAATTCAAAAAATTGATAAATATTATGGATTTTCAAGCATTAAAATATATTTATCAGCCAGCCAAAAATGCAGGAGCAAATACACTTTTGCTCCTGCATGGAACTGGTGGTGATGAACAAGACCTGCTCCCCATTGCCAAAGAATTTGGCGAAGACTTCAATATTCTGAGTTTAAGGGGGAATGTGCTGGAGCATGGCATGCCTCGTTTTTTCAAACGCTTAGGCATGGGCATATTTGATGAACAGGATTTAACTTTTCGTACACACGAAATGGTAGATTTTATTAAAGGTCTGGCTGAAAAAGAAGGATTTGATAGCACCCAAATTATAGCCTTGGGCTATTCGAATGGTGCCAATATAGCAGGTAGCACTCTGGTTTTATATCCTGATTTTCTGGCTGGTGCTATTTTGTACAGACCAATGCAGCCTTTTAAAAGCATTGACTCTACTCTAAAGACCACAAAAAATACGCCCGTATTTATGAGTAATGGTCTGGTTGACCCTACAGTTAATCAGGCGGATACGGTTAAGTATGTGGAAATTTTGAAAAACGCAGGGTTTAATGTGGCAAGTTATAATATGCCAACAGGGCATCAACTGACCAGAGAGGATTTACAAAAGTCGGTTGACTGGTATAAAGAAAACTTTGTTAATAATCGTTAAAATGTAAAGGGATAATAGCAAGGATATAGTAGCGGGTTAAAATAGTTTTTTTAGATTTGCGGAAAGATTACCTAATCCAAATCATGATAAAGAAACTACTCGGAACTTATATTCTGGCTATTATCCTTTTTTCTTGCAATAACACTGAAAAATCAAGCGATACCACCAATAGCACTGCGAGCGTTCCTTCTATTCCGTTTAAACTGGTTAATTCGTTCCCTCACGATACCACTGCCTTTACCGAAGGTTTTTTAGTACATAACAA
Source organism: Emticicia fontis (assembly GCF_054779675.1). Lineage (NCBI taxonomy): Bacteria > Pseudomonadati > Bacteroidota > Cytophagia > Cytophagales > Leadbetterellaceae > Emticicia > Emticicia fontis. The sequence continues at coordinate 265,007 of NZ_BAAGXU010000064.1, read as the reverse complement.
TCAGGTTTTTGAAAGCACAGGTTCACCGGATGAATTGTCCGAGACCTCTTCTGTGATTGGTATTCTTGATTTAAAGACCGGAAAATTAGACAGGAAAGTAAATCTTGATAAAGCGAAGTATTTCGGCGAAGGTATAGCTATTCTGAACGATAAGGTATATCAGCTCACTTATCGGTCAAAAGTGGGCTTCGTATATGATTTAAAGACTTTTAAAAAAATTAAAGATTTCAGTTTTAACAACGCCGAGGGTTGGGGCTTGACTACTGACGGGAAATCGTTGATTATGAGCGATGGCACTTATAACCTCACTTATTTAGACCCGAATACGCTATCAGTGATCAAGACACTTCCGGTAAGAGAAAACGGTTATGCTAAAGAACAGATAAATGAATTGGAGTATATTAAAGGATTCATATACGCCAATATCTGGCAAACCAACGAGATAATCAAGATTGATCCAGCTACCGGAAATGTAATAGGCAAGATAGATTTAGGCACTTTAGCGGCAGATGCCAAAACCCAACATGCGAGGTCTTTGGAGATGAATGGAATTGCGTTTGACTCTACTACCAGCAAAGTGTATGTAACCGGAAAGATGTGGCCAAAAGTTTATGAAATTGACTTTAGTCACTAAGCGTTTTCAGAAACTTGGAAGAGATTTAGCAAATGCTCTTTAAAGAAGGAACAAGAGACTGTTTTATATTTACCAATCGGAACTTTACAATAATTTATCAGGGTTAATGATTTGTTTTTGAAAGATTTTAATACAAATTATTAGTTTTTTTCGTATCTTTGCATACTTTTTTGGAAGACACTCCCAATAAATTATTTTTATCGATATGCGTAAACTTCGTATTCTGTACGTTGCAAGTGAAATAAATCCCTTCCTACAAGTTTCAGAAGTAGCAGAATTTCTTCGTAAACTTCCGCAAGCCATGCAAGAAAGAGGCATGGAAATCCGAATCCTGATTCCGCGTTTTGGCTCAATCAATGAGCGTAAAAACCGTCTTCACGAAGTTGTGAGATTATCAGGAATCAATATTACTGTGGGAGAAGATGAAAAACCATTGATTATCAAGGTGGCTTCTATCCCAAGTGCAAAATTGCAGGTTTATTTTTTAGACAATGAAGACTATTTCAACAGAAAATACGTTTTCTTAGATAAAGAGGGAAGTTTCTATGACGACAATGATGAAAGAACCATCTTTTTCTGTAAAGGAGTTCTGGAAACTGTGAAGAAACTAGGTTGGGCTCCGGACATCGTACATTGCACTGATTGGATGACTGCTCTGATTCCACTGTATCTTAAAACTACTTATAAAAACGATCCGGTTTTCAAGGATACTAAGTCAGTTTTCACTATTTATAACAACGCTTTCGAGCATAAGTTCGACGAAGATATTCTGGAGAAAGCAAAAGCTATGGACGTTTCAGACGAAGCACTAGCTCATTTGCGCACGGCGGACTTTGAAGGATTCATTAAAATAGGTTGTCAATATGCCGACTCGGTAGTAAAAGCTAACGAGGATATGAACGAAAAATTAAGTACATTATTGAATGAAATTAACGCTAACAAAATTGAAGCAGGTATTGAAGACGACGACGTTACTGAAACGTACTTTAATCTTTACACAGAACTCGTTCCATAAAAATAGCAGGAATTTCACATTGGAGATGCGGAACGTAGCCATTATGCTACTTTCCGCTTTCTTTTTCTCGTGTGAAGACCCTATTAATATCGCGGTTGATACGCCTTCGAACGGAGGCCAGTTTTCCACCTCTTTTACCGATACACTTACGGTAACCCGGTCAACGGTTATGATTGACTCAATCGCAACATCTGAGCAAACCGGAGTAGTTGTAGGACATTATAAAGATCCTGTTTTTGGTGAGGTATCTGCCGCCGCATTCGCTGAGATAACCCTACCTTTTGATGGAACTACAAGTACCTATTATCCGTTTCGTGTAGCTTCGGCCGATTCAATGAAGGCGGTATATGATTCTATGTACGTATATGTAGTCCATAACGGGTTTACTTATGGCGACACTACCAAACCTGTTACATTAAATATCCATCGCCTCACAGAGGATTTTGTTAAGAACAAGAAATACCTTAATGATGAAACTATGGGTTATAATCAAACTCCATTGGCTAGTAAGGTACTTACTCATAAAGATTTTAAACGTGCTACCGTTAGTACGATAGATAGTTTAATTAAGTTTAAGATTCCTGATGCCGTTGGACAGGAGATTTTTGCCTACGCCAATAAAGAAGAAGGAAGAAGTATTGATAAATTTACAGCTGCTGTCAAGGGATTTGCTTTTACAGCCAATCAGAGTGCTGAAAATGTTTATGGGCTTTCATTGACAGCTGGTACTACTTATCCGGTGGTTTTTTATCATATTCCGGGTGATACGGTTGCAAGTGGGCTTCCATTGTCATTTCTTGGAGCGCGCTTTAGTAATATCAAAACGAATCGACAAGGGAAAGTTTTACAGGATATTAAACAGTTTCAGTCAATTCCGGCTGAGTTAACAGGCAATAAAACCTATATTCAGACAGGCGCCGGGATTACCACTAAGGTATCATTCCCGACACTAGCCAATTTATTAAAGGTTGGCAGTAACAATGTAGCCATTAATAAAGCGGAGTTAATTCTTGAGCCAGACTTAGACGCCACTACGGGTAATTTCTTTCCGCCTATTCAGATTGCCTTAGTTGAGATTGGGAAAGATAATCGCTTGAAAAAAACCAATAATATAGAAGATTTTGTCGCACTTGATGTTGCCTCTGGTACTCAGTATGTATCTGATTATAGCACTACCAACAACAACTACAAGTTTAACTTTACTTCTTATATTCAGGAACTGATTAATAACCGAAAAACGACCGATGGCATTGCCATTGTACCAAGTATTCTTAGTACAAACTCTACTACAGGCGCAACTTCTATTGGCCTTTATAATAATAATGTGTCCAGAGCGGTTTTCAAAAATATTAAGCTGAATGTATATTACTCAGGTAAAAAATAAAATCGTATAGTAAAAAGATAAAATCGTATAATTTTTTTCAGGAAAAGAGGAGACCGAAATCTCCTCTTTTTTTATTTGTTTATTGTATTTTTTTCATAAATTTGGATAACTATGAGTCCAACTATTGGATTATTTCAATTAAAAACTTCTTTATTCATAGAAAACTAACATTCTACTTAAAACTTTTCAAAAACTATGTGCGGAATTGTTGCTTATGTTGGGCATCGCGAAGCTGCTCCTCTTATTATCAAAGGTCTCAAAAGATTAGAATACCGCGGTTATGACAGTGCTGGTATAGCACTATTAAATGGCCATGGATTAAAAGTCTACAAGAAAAAAGGCAAAGTTTCAGATTTAGAAAATGAATTAAAGGGCAAAGAGTTATTAGCCCGAATAGGCATAGGCCACACTCGTTGGGCTACACACGGTGAGCCTAATGACATTAATGCTCACCCGCATTACTCGACCAATGGAAAACTAGCTATCATTCATAACGGCATTATCGAAAACTACGCTTCTATCAAGCAAAGTTTAATCAACAAAGGATATGCTTTTGAGAGTGCCACTGATACCGAAGTACTGATTAAATTCATTGAAGATATTCAGACCAATATGTATTGTGATCTGGAAGAGGCGGTCAGAATTGCACTTCATGAGGTGGTAGGTGCCTATGCGATTGTGATTATTGATGAAGAAAACCCAACTCAATTGATAGCTGCCCGTAAAGGTAGTCCTTTGGTAATTGGTGTAGGTGAAAACGAATTCTTCTTTGCTTCTGACGCCACTCCTATCATTGAGTATACAAAAGAAGTAGTTTATTTGGATGATTACGAAATTGCTATCGTAAAAGATAACGAACTGATCATTAAAAACCTGGCAAATGAAGATATTGCGCCTTATGTAGAGACAGTTGAGCTGGAATTGGAAGCAATTGAAAAAGGTGGCTACGATCATTTCATGTTGAAAGAGATTTTCGAGCAACCACGTTCCATTGCAGATTCGATGAGAGGTCGTATTAATCTGGATGATGCCACTTTATTATTAGGTGGTCTGAGAGATTATCTTGACAAAATTGCAAAAACGGATAGAATCGTAATTGTAGCCTGCGGTACTTCATGGCACGCGGGTTTAGTGGGCGAATATCTTTTAGAAGAATTAGCTCGTGTGAATGTAGAAGTTGAATATGCCTCTGAGTTTCGTTATAGAAACCCGATTATCAAAGAGGGCGATATTGTGATTGCCATTTCACAATCAGGTGAAACAGCTGATACCATGGCTGCTTTAGAGCTGGCTAAATCAAAAGGTGCGATTATCCTGGGCGTTTGTAATGTGGTAGGTTCTTCTATCGCCCGTATCACTCATGCCGGAGTTTATACCCATGCGGGCCCGGAAATCGGGGTAGCAAGTACGAAAGCCTTTACGGCACAGGTAACTGTATTAAGCTTGATTGCTATCGCCACAGCGCATAAAAAAGGCACTATCAGCCAGGATTTATATCGTGAGTTATTATTCGGCCTGGATGCTATCCCTGCCAAAGTAGAAAAGATTCTGAAAAGTGCTGAGAAGATTAAAGATATTTCTAAACTTTTTACCTTTGCTTCAAACTTCATTTTCTTAGGTCGTGGGTTAAACTTCCCTGTGGCTTTAGAAGGAGCATTAAAGCTGAAAGAAATTTCTTATATCCATGCTGAGGGTTATCCTGCCGCTGAAATGAAACATGGCCCGATTGCCTTGATTGACGAGGATATGCCTGTCGTATTTATTGCAACAAAAGATAATTCTTACGAGAAAATCGTATCTAATATTCAGGAAGTAAAGGCACGTAAAGGTCGTGTAATTGCTATCGTGACAGAAGGAGATACTTTGATTCCTAAAATGGTAGACTTTGTAATAGAAGTACCAATAACGAACGACTTATTACTTCCTTTGCTTACTTCTATTCCATTGCAATTGATTTCATATTATATCGCTGTATTAAGAGGCAGAAATGTTGACCAGCCACGAAATCTGGCTAAGTCGGTAACTGTGGAGTAAAACAGTGAATAAATAAAAAGCAGTAATCGTCTATCTATGAGATGATTACTGCTTAAGCTCAAAACTCCAAAAAAACATGGCTCATAAGAGCGATAAACTTATCTGTTAAAAACCTTGACAAAACTGCTTATCAGCCAGTTTTCGTCGGCTTTTAATAATGATGTGAGGGTATTATCAGCGAATACTGACACGGTACTAATATCATTCACGATTTTCAAGAACTCTTCTTTTTCAGCAGTATCGGGTTTTACTCCCTCTTTCAAATCTTGCATTGCCTCAATCAGTGGTCCGATTTCTCGGCGTCGTCGCTCTTTAGCTATCTGCTTTGCGACTTTCCATACATCTTTTTCAGCGATGAAATACTCTTTTCGTTCACCTGGCAGAAGTTGCTTGTAAATCAAGCCCCAATCCATCAGGTCACGAAGATTCATGTTTACGTTTCCCCTTGAAATCTGTAAATCTGACATAATTTCGTCGGCATTCATAGACTTAGGTGAAAGCAAAAGTAGTGAGTGTATCTGTGCCATCGTGCGGTTAATCCCCCACTGAGTGGCAAGCGTACCCCACGTATGGATAAACTTGTCTTTTGCCTCTTTTAACTCCATAATAGACATTCTTTTTTATAATTTTATATTTGCACGTAAGTGATATTGACTCAAAGTAAAATAACATTTTTGAATTTTCAAAATTTTCTGAAAATATTTTGAAAAAAATAATACAAAAATCAAACCAAACTATTCATACACATAACTAATTGACTAGCAATAGTTTACAATATTAAATTATCAAATATGTCGGGTAATTTTTTGCCCGACATGACGCCAAAAACCGAAAAATAAGATTTTTAAAACCCGAAATCCGCAAATTATTGACTTCAAAACATATAATAATTCCTGTAATTTTGCTTATTTCGTATTCTAAAAAATCAACAAAAAATGTTCTCTACCCAGACCTATATCGAAAGACGTAATGCCCTGAAACGCCAAGTTGGAAGTGGAATGATTTTAATCATGGGCAACGAAGAAGCACCCATGAATTATCATGATAATACCTATCGCTACCGCCAGGATAGTAATTTTTTATACTACTTCGGGATTAGTCTCGCCAATCTGGCAGCTGTGATAGATGTAGATTCAGGTGAAGAGATTATTTTCGGAGATGAGTTCTCGATGGATGATATTATCTGGGTTGGGCCACAACCGACTTTAGCTGACCAAGCCCGTAAAGTGGGAGTTTATCGTACTGAAGCTTATAGAAAATTAGCCGATAAACTGGCCAAGGCAAAAAAAGTGCATTTCACGCCACCGTACCGTTATGAAAATAAATTCAAGCTAAGCGAGTGGCTGAATATCCCTGTCAGTCAACTGAAAGAAAAAGCATCGGCTGACCTGATTAAGGCTATTATTGCGCAACGCGCCTTTAAATCGGCAGAGGAAATTATTCAGATGGAAGAGGCAGTGAATATTTGTCGTGAAATGCATATAGCAGCGATGCAAGAAACCAGAGCAGGACGAAAAGAGTATGAAATAGCTGCAATCATTCATGGGAAGGCCCTTGAATTTGGCGGAGAGTTGGCGTATCCTATCATATTTAGTATAAACGGGCAGACTTTGCATAATCATTATCATGGTAATACCATGACTGAAGGCAAATTAGCCCTTAATGATTCTGGTGCTGAAAACAGGATGTTTTATGCTGGTGATATTACCCGTACTATTCCGGTCAGCAAGAAATTCACAGAGAAGCAAAAGGAGATATATAATCTAGTCCTGAAAATGGAATTGACTGCCATTGCAGCATTAAAGCCTGGTATTCAATACAAAGAAGTGCATTTATTGGCAAATAGGATTTTATTAGAGGGATTAGGCGATTTAGGCTTTGTAAAAGGAAACGTCGACGATATGCTGGCCGAAGGTGTACAAGGTTTATTTATGCCACATGGTTTAGGGCATGCGATTGGTTTAGATGTACACGATATGGAAGATCTGGGAGAAAACTATGTGGGCTATCGTGAGGGATTAGAAAGAAGCACACAATTAGGATTAAAATCGCTCAGAATGGCTAAGGAATTAGAAGAAGGATACGTGATTACGGTAGAACCCGGACTCTATTTTATTCCTGAGCTAATTGACAAATGGAAATCTGAGAAAAAATTCATTGATTTTATCAATTATGATAAATTAGAGCAGTATAAAGACTTTGGTGGCGTGCGTATTGAGGATAATTGCCTGATAACTGCTGATGGACAAAAGACATTAGGAAAACCGATTCCTAAGACTATTGAAGAAGTTGAAGATTTGAGAAATTAATACACCTTGAAGCACATTTTTCTTGAAAGATGTGCTTCATTTTTTATACCTCCTATGAAAAAACTCATCCTTATTCTTTCCCTTATCTCACATAGTATGCTGGCTCAGAATGTTAATTATGACGAGGCTAAAATCCCTCCTTATACCCTACCTGATATTCTCACAGGCGTTGATGGCAAAAAAATTACCACTGCCAAACAATGGGAAGCCAATCGTCCGGCTTTGCTTAAACTTTTTGCTGAAAATGTTTATGGCCCTACACCTGCTATTTCAATAAAGCATCATTATAAAGTTCTTGAAACCAATACTAATGCTTTAGGCGGCAAAGCTATTCGCAAACAGGTGCTTATTACTTTTGATGATTATCCGCAATTAAGCGGTATTAATATCCTGCTTTATATTCCTAAAAATGTAACTAAGCCTCCAGTATTTGTAGGGCTGAATTTTGAAGGTAATCATTCGATTGGTGATGATCCTGCTGTGTTTCTTACCCAAAACTGGATGGTTGATTTTCAGAAAAATCCGGAGAGAGTAAAGGATCACAAAGCTTTAGAGGCATCAAGAGGTAAAGCAGTGGTGGAAAGTTGGCCCGCAGAAATGATTATCGATAAAGGTTTTGCCATGGCTACGGCCTATTATGGAGATATTGAACCAGACCATGCAGAAGGCTGGAAGTCGGGTATAAGAGGTATGATTGGTATGAAAGACAATCAAAAATGGTGTGCTATGGGTGCCTGGGCATGGCAATTGAGCCGGATGCTGGATTATCTGGAAACTGATGTTGACGTGAATAGCAAAAAAGCGATTGTGGTTGGGCATTCAAGATTAGGCAAAGCGGCCTTCTGGGCTGCGGCGCAAGACCAAAGGTTTGCCGCTTTTATCTCCAACGAATCAGGTGAAGGCGGTGCAGCCTTGAAAAGACGTTGGTATGGTGAAACCCATGAAATAATTAATACCAATTTCCCACATTGGTTTTCTGGTAAATATAAAACGTACAGTGGTAATATTCAATCTTTGCCTTTCGACCAGCATCAGTTGTTTGGTCTGATAGCTCCTCGCCCTATCTATGTAACCAGTGCAGAAGGAGACCAATGGGCTGATCCTAACGGGCAATTTCTTTCTTTAAAAAACGCCGAACCTGTCTTTGCACTTTATGGCAAAAAAGGATTGGGGGTTGATACGCATCCTACCACTAATCATCCGGTCGGTAATTATATCCGGTATCATTATCGCACAGGCAAACATGATATGAATGCCTATGACTGGGAGCAATACCTGAAATTTGCCAGGGAGGTAGTTAGCAAGTAAATTCATAAGTAGCGGAAACGATTATATTTTTTATAAAATAGCCAGCGTACGATTGTAGGTCGTGTGCTGGCTATTTTTATTCAGACTAGCCGTCAACACAATAAATTTAACCAATCTGTGCTATTACCAGACAACATAATCACTATCTCCTCCCCAACAGTTTGATTTTCTCAAAAACCTTCTCAAATACTTTTAAAAGACAATCTTAAGTCGGAAATTTAGGGAACGCTCAGTCAGAGATAACCATCCACGACTGACAGACCATCCGCATAATAAAATTGCTATGAACGAAGAGAAGGAAAAGTACAGCCAAAGAAAGTGCTACGAGCACAATACTATCAAGGTATCAGCCCCAGAAGCCTCCCAAAAGGTAGTCGCTACGGTGAATACCTTTTTGAACAAGGAGTTTATAAAAGTATCAGCCACCCAAGCAGAACTCAAAAAGGTTGAGTATGTAGTATCAACCTTTTTAAAACAGGACATCAGTAATTCTCCCATTATCAAATATAACGACCTGGCTAAACTTTGGCGGGACCGGCAGGTTGACTACACGTTGGGAGGTAGAAACCTGATAATAGCCTTTTGTCATAATTTTTTGCAGCATTTACCGATTTATCCGTATTATTAAGGTCTATATTATCCTCTTTATCTAAACACTTAGCTTCATTATGCAACTCATTATTTCGAATCTCAACAAAACGTATTCCAATGGGGTACATGCTCTGAAAGACGTCAATCTTACGATTAATCAGGGAATGTTCGGCCTATTAGGTCCTAACGGTGCCGGAAAATCTTCTCTGATGCGCACCATTGCCACCTTACAAGAGCCAGATAGCGGTTCAATTAGCCTCGGAAATATCAATGTTCTGACCCAGAAAGAAGAAGTTCGTAAGACGCTGGGTTATCTGCCACAGGAATTTGGGGTGTATCCTAAGGTAGATGCTGTTACCTTATTGAATCATTTAGCGGTTTTAAAGGGTATTACTAATGCCAATGAGCGTAAATCAGTAGTAGAAGCACTTTTGCATAAAACAAATCTCTGGAGCGCTCGCAAAAAGAATCTGGGCGGCTACTCTGGCGGTATGAAGCAACGCTTTGGTATTGCTCAGGCATTATTGGCTAATCCTAAACTTATTATTGTGGATGAACCTACGGCAGGACTAGACCCTGCTGAAAGAAACCGTTTTCTGAACTTACTATCTGAATTAGGCGAAAATACAGTCGTAATACTTTCAACACATATTGTAGATGATGTAAAAGAATTGTGCTCGGATATGGCTGTTTTTAATAAAGGAGAGGTTTTGTTTAAAGGTAGCCCGGATGAAGCCCTGACGGCCATTGTGGGTAAAATATGGGAGAAACGTATCACTAAAGCTGAGTTGGGAGATTATAAGCAGAATTTCAGGGTAATTTCTGAAAAACTGATTGCCGGAAACCCAATTATTCATGTTTATGCTGATAGTAATCCTGATGGCACTTTTGAGCCTGTTGAGGGTGATTTAGAAGATGTATACTTTTCAAAAATATTTGCTTAAACCTTATTTGAGTTACGATTATGTTAAGAGAAATACTAAGGTTTGAGTTTTCGTATAGAAAAAACCGACCTGCTACTTATATATACTTCGGGATTTTATTTATCCTTTGCTTTGCTGCTGCTACCTCCAAATACGTAAGTTTTGAAGGAGTTGCCGGGGGCCAGATTAAAGAGAACTCTCCGTTCTTTTTAACGACCATGATTATTATCATGACGTTCTTCATGACCTTCATCTGCTCGGCCATTATGGGCGTTGCCATACTAAGAGATTTTGAGCATAAGATGGAGTCATTGATGTTCAGCACAACGGTTTCTAAATTTGATTACCTGCTTGGCCGATTTCTGGGTTCGTTTGTTGTGATGGTTTTTGTTTATTCTGCCATCTGGATAGCCCTCATGCTGGGTTTTGCCATTGGAGAATATCTTCCCTGGGATCCATCATGGGAAGGGAAAAAGATGCTTCCTTTTAATGCCTGGTCTTATCTCCAACCATTTATTTTCTGGGGTATCACCAATATATTTATTCAGGGTGCTATTTTCTTTTCAGCCGGGGCATTAAGTCGCTCGACTATTGTTATTTATACGCAAGGGATCGTCTTATTTGTATTATATCAGATTACCAATACTATTTTAAGTGATATTGACAACAAGACCATTGCGGCTTTACTAGACCCTTTCTGTTATCGCACCTTTCAGATTTATACAGAATACTGGACACCTGCCCAGAAAAACACCTTGCTTGCGCCCTTGGAAGGGGTTTTATTATGGAACCGGGTTATCTGGTGTGGTGTGGCCTTGCTTATTCTGATTATTACCTATTTCTCTTTCAGTTTCCATGTGGTTCGTAATAGTTTGTTTAAAAGAAAAGCTATTAAAGAAGAAAAAGCTGCGATACAACCTGATTCTATCAGTATTCCAGTAGTACATCAGTTCAGCGGATTTGGTACCAATCTGAAACAACTCTGGAAAGAGGCAATCTTTTATACCAAAATGATTGTCAGAGAAATCCCGTTCATTGCCATCATTTTTGTAGGTCTGGCCGATTTGATTATCAGTTCGTTTTATTTTGATGAAATGTATGGTACAAGCTCCTACCCTATTACGGCCAATGTAATAGGTCTGTTGAATGGCTTCGATCTTTATTTCTTGATTATTGTCGTTTTCTATTCCGGCGAAATCATCTGGAAAGAGCGTGTGACCAATATGCACCTCATTGTTGATGCAACTCCTGTTCCTGACTGGGTAAATCTTTTTGCCAAATTTGTAGGCTTATTGATTATCTATATAGGCTTGCTGCTTATACTTATCCTATCCGGTATTCTTATTCAGGCGAGTCATGGGTATTTCAATTTTGAAATCTCACTCTATTTCAAGGCACTTTTTACCAATACCCTGATTTTCTTGGTGCTTTATACCCTACTTTCTTTCTTTGTGCAGGTAATGGCCAATAATAAGTTTGTGGGTTTTGCCATGATGTTTGTGTTCTTCCTTGTTACTTTTTTCTTAGGGGCAGCAGGTATTCAACACCCGCTATTCTCTTTTGGTAGTGGTAGTCTGCGTGATTATTCAGATATGAACAAATACGGGCATTTTCTTACGAGATTCTCCTGGTTAAAACTATACTGGCTTGCCTTTGTAGCTTTCTTGTTTGTTCTTTCAGTGGTTTTTGCGGTTCGCGGTTCGGAAGCAGTGATGAAAACCCGATTAAGAGTAGGAAAGTTACGTTTAACCCGCCCTATCCTGACTATTGGTATTTTCTCACTCATTGCTTTCATTGCCGCAGGATGTTTTGTATTCTATAATACCAATCGCCTGAATACCTATGAAACACGGGAAGCAGGTGAAGAAAAACAGGTAGCTTACGAAAAAGCACTGAAGAAATTTGAGCATATACCACAGCCGAAAATCATTGATGTTAACCTGAAAGTTGAGATTTACCCGCAGGACAGGAATTTTACTGCTGAAGGCTATTTCTGGCTGAAAAATAAGACAGATAAAACTTTAGCCGATGTGCATATTCAGAATGACGAAGAACATAAAATGAAGCTTGATTATCTGAAATTTGACGGTGGCGCGAAAGAAAACAAGACTTATAGTAAATATGGGTATATAATTTATACGCTAAATAAGCCTTTAGCACCCGGTGATTCGGTGAAGATGTCGTTCAAAACCAGATATGAAACTAAAGGTTTTGTAGCAAGTGGCGGAAATACGGATGTGGTTTATAATGGTACGTTCTTTAATAATCTCTATTTCCCGACTATCGGTTATGCTGAAAATTATGAGATTAATGATGATGATACCCGCCGTAAACATAAATTGCCGGAGAAAGAACGGATGATGGAACAGAATAATCCGGTGGGCTTATCTCAGAGTTTATTTGGTGACGACGCCGACTATATCCGTTTTGAAATGGTAATTGGTACTGAAAAAGACCAGACGGCTATCGCTCCGGGTTATCTCCAAAAAACGTGGAACGAAAATAACCGCAAGTATTTCCACTATAAGATGGATGTACCGATGTGCGATTTCTATTCGATTGTATCAGCCAGATATGAGGTTAAGAAAGATAAATGGAAAGATGTTAATCTGGAGATTTATTATAATAAAGGCCACGAGTATAATCTGGACAAAATGATGGCTTCAATGAAGGCTTCTTTTGATTATTTCTCTAAGAATTTCAGTCCTTATCAATATCGCCAGATGCGCATTATGGAATTCCCGAGATATTCAGAGTTTGCGCAATCGTTTGCTAATACAGTTCCGTTTTCAGAGGGGATAGGTTTTATACAGAAAGTATCTGATCCGAAAGAAGACATTGATATGCCTTATTATGTAACAGCTCATGAATTAGGGCATCAATGGTGGGGGCATCAGGTAGCTGAGGCTAATGTGAAAGGCAATGCTATGCTATCAGAAACACAGGCACAATACTCAGCCTTGATGGTAATGAAACATACGGTTACACCCGAATTGATGCAGAAATTCCTGAAATATGAGCTCAACAGATATTTACAAGGGCGTGCAACCGAACGTAAAAAAGAACAACCTTTAAATATGGTTGAATCGCAGGGATATATTCATTATCGCAAAGGTTCAGTCATTATGTTTGCCTTGCAGGATTATATCGGCGAAGAAAAAGTAAATCTGGCTTTAAAGAATTTCCTGACAGATTGGCAATATCCAGGCCCTGATTCAAAAAACAAGCGCTATCCGACCAGCAATGATTTATTGAAATATTTCAAGGCTCAAACACCTGATTCGCTCAAAAATATCATTACCGATATGTTTGAGACCATTACTCTATTTGAGAATAAGGTGGAGAAAGTAGAATACAAGCCTTTGAAAGATAAAACCTTTGAGGTTAAAATAACTACAACCAATGAGAAGTTCAGAGCCGATAGTTCAGGCAATGAAACGCCGATTGCCATTAGCGACTGGATTGATGTGGGCGTTTATGCAAAAGACAAAAAAGGAGAAGATAAGCTCTTGTATCTGAAAAAGCACAAGGTTACGAAGAAGAACAATACGTTTACAATTATTGTGAAAGAAGAACCTACCAAAGCAGGTATTGACCCAATTAATAAGTTGATAGACCGCCATGCAGAGGATAATACCAAAGCGGCGGAGAAGAGTGAAGGAGTTTAGCCGTTATTCATCAAGGAGGGCTAATTTATATTAGTCCTCTTTACTTGATAGATACCCCTAAACTAATGCCACCTCTTAGCTCAAATACACCTAAGCCATAAGAAGGTGTAACATTGGCTCTTAGGAAGAGCACTCTTGGGTGCGGGGGAATATCAAAAACTACCTGTTGCCGCAAACCCAGGATAAAGTAGCCATTATGCCTTATATCTCCATTAGGATATGCGCCAAAGGTATAGCCAAGACCCGTTTCACCGAATAGTTCAGAAGCAATTCTTGAAGGGGCTGACTTGCATTTTACGTATACCCTATTCATAATACGTTTGCGAAGATTATTAAAAAGGAAATTATAAGTAGCTGTGACAGGAAATGAAGCACCTCCCCCATTCCTTATATTAATCTCATTTACCCCGCCTCCCGGAAGATACCCGATGCCTCCTCTAAGGCTCATAAAGCTGGTTCTCCAACGGACAGGTAAATATTCATAATTGATTGATATAATCGGACTAGAGGCGAAAGTTTCGACCATAATAGCCGATGTATATCGGGTACGATACATGAGCTGTCCTTGGCTATTATTGAAAAATAGCAAAACAAATATGATGGGCAGGAAATATTTCACCAGATTAATTAGGAATAACTTTCATTTAAAGTAAGATAAAAACATACCAAAATGTGTTCAATTCAAGAAAATTTGTTTAATTCACGGCTGAACTCTTGAAAATAATCACAAAATAAGAAACCTTAGGTAAAAATCATCAATAAACTAGTAAAAATAATAATTATACCTAAACTCTATAATGATATGCTTTATATGAATTATCGGAATCTTTCTCATTTTAAAATAGCCTCTCTGAAATTAAAGATTCAGAAGACCATTTTTTACAAAACGGTAAGTGCTGCTTTTTTATTGCAACCTGCACTTTTAGTATACGTCTTAAATAATTAAGGTTTGCTTTGTTCGTTCAAAAATAGTAATAATTACTGACAACATCTTTTAGGCAAGTCTTATTTTCTACCAATTACATAACAAACAAAAAAACAATATTAAAATGAGTATCAGGTTCAGGCTTATCATCATGAATTTCCTCCAGTTTTTTATCTGGGCTTGCTGGCTTCTAACGATAGGGGCTTATTGGTTCCAGAATAAAGGCTGGTCGGGAGCAGAATTCGGAGCTATTTTTTCAACCATGGGGATTGCCTCTTTATTTATGCCTACTCTAACAGGAATCATCGCCGATAAATGGGTAAGTGCCGAAAAATTATATGCTATTTTACATTTATTAGGTGCAGCTGCACTAATCTATATTCCTGAGGTAAACAATCCAGGTGATTTCTTCTGGGTTATTTTGTTGGTAGTTATCTTTTATATGCCCACTTTAGCACTATCCAATTCTATTGCCTATACTATCTTAACCAGAACTCAAACTGATATAGTCAATGATTTTCCTCCTATCAGGGTGTGGGGTACGGTTGGTTTTGTCGTGGCCCTCTGGGTTGTTAGTCTTACACATAACGAGACTTCGGCAAATCAGTTTTATATTGCTGCAGGAGCAGCCATAACATTGGCTGTTTATTCATTCACTTTGCCTAATTGTCCTCCTTTGGCAAAGGAAACAGATAAGAAGACCTTTGGTGAGCTACTGGGCTTAAATGCTTTTCTTTTATTCAAAGACAGTAAAATTGCCTTGTTTTTTATTTTCTCAATGTTTCTGGGAGCTGCGCTACAATTGACCAATGCCTATGGTGATACTTTTTTGCATGATTTTGCTACAGCAGATGCCTATAAAGATACAATAGCTGTTAAGTATCCGGCTATTATTATGTCTATTTCTCAGATTTCGGAGACCTTGTTTATTTTAGCTATTCCTTTCTTTTTAAAGAGATTCGGTATCAAGCAGGTGATGCTTTTCAGCATGATTGCCTGGGTATTGCGTTTTGGCCTTTTTGCCTTTGGTAACCCGGGAGATGGTTTGTGGATGATTATTCTCTCTTGTATTGTATACGGAATGGCCTTTGATTTCTTCAACATTTCTGGCTCATTGTTTATTGAAACATATACAAGCCCGAAAATACGTGCAAGTGCCCAGGGTTTATTTATGATGATGGTGAATGGTTTTGGAGCGGTTTCGGGAAGCTTAATCAGTGGATTTATTATTCAGGCTTACTTTACTCATACAGATGGTACGAAAGAATGGAAAGGCATCTGGTTGACATTTGCTGCTTATTCATTAATCGTAGCTGTGCTTTTTGCTATTTTATTTAAGCATAAGCACGAAAAGAATATCGTTGTTACAAAACATTAATTAAGATATTATATCTAACAAAAGCGAGAAAAAGCATAGTCCTATCTCGCTTTTGTTTATTGACAATTTATGCTAATACACTCTCTTTTACTTCTTTATCTTTATTGCTTGAAAATATCCACAAACCTGCAAAAGTAATAAAGCCGTTAAGCATGAGTTTTGAGAAACCAAATTCGAATGAGAAAAGGCTAATGCTTAGTTCTTCTATAAGATAAGTCAGGATTGGAGAGGCAATACAAATAAACGGAACGAATTTATCAATAACCGGACGTTTGTTATACAAACCAAAAGCGAACAAACCCAGTAGAGGCCCATAGGTATAACCCGCAATATTAAATACTGCCGAAATTACCTCTTGACTATTCAGGGCTTTAAATATTATAATTACTACAAAAAACACCCCAGTAAAGCCAATATGTGTCCAGTGTTTCAGTTTTTGTCTTTCTTTCTCTGAGCGGTTTTCAAATTTCAGGAAGTCTACACAGAAAGAGGTTGTAAGGGCCGTTAACGCTGAATCTGAGCTGGCATAGGTAGCGGCCGTGATACCCAATAAGAAAGTGACTGCAGCCAGTGTACCAAAGTGATTACCTAGAGCTAAAGACGGATATAAATCATCAGTTTTAGTAGGAATAGGAAAACCCATTTGCTCTGAATAGACATATAACAATACACCTAGGCTCAAGAAAAGCAGATTAACAAACACTAATACCACATAAAACCAGAACATATTTTTCTGTGCTTCACCAATGCTTTTACAAGTAAGGTTTTTTTGCATCAGATCCTGGTCGAGCCCGGTCATAGTCATAGCTATGAAAGCTCCCGATAGAAAGTCTTTGACAAAGTGGTGTTTATTTGCCCAATCCCATACAAAAATCTTTGAATATGGGCTGTCCGTAACAGTTGTTAATACATCACCTGCTGTCAGGTTTAGCTGTTTGGCAATCAGATAGATAGTCATTACCAAAGCTGTTAATAAAAAGAATGTTTGCAGGGTATCTGTAATGATAATAGTTTTTACCCCACCCTTGAAGGTATAAACAAAGATTAAACCCATAGCAATCAGCACTGTCAATTCGAAAGGCACACCTAAGTCTTCAAAAATCGCTAATTGCAGTACTTGTACTGCTACATACATTCTTACAGCAGAACCAACGGTGCGGGAAAGCAAGAAAAATGCTGAACCTGTTTTATAAGACCAGAAGCCGAAGCGTTTCTCAAGGTATCCATAAATAGAAATCAGATTAAGCCTGTAATACATGGGCATCAGTATTGTAGCGATTACCCAATAACCAACGGCATATCCCAAAACCACCTGAAAGTAAGAAAATTGGATTTTTCCAACAGCACCGGGTACAGAAACGAACGTTACACCAGAAATTGATGTTCCTATCATACCGAATGCCACTAAATACCAGGGCGATTGGCGGTTGGCAGTAAAAAAAGTATTGGTGTCGGCTCCTCTGGCTGTATAGATAGAAATGGCAATCAGTACTAAAAAGTAAACGACAAGAATGGTCAGGGCAAGCGTAGAACTCATTGATGTTTAGGTTTATTAGTTTGTTTCAATTTGGGTCAAATATCAAAACTTTTTTCGCTATAACAAAACGACTCTTTGCGAAAAATGAATTATCTTAGCATAAAAATCGGCGAAATACGTATCAATAGAACCCTGTTTTTTCGTTATTAATTGTATCGTTAACCAATAAAATTGTTTAGTATTAAAATCAGTAAAAGTATAGAGATGGCAACATTACCGAATCCTGAAATTGAAGTCATTGAGGAAGTAATCGAAGATATTGAAAGTATTAAATTGTGGGAACTGGTGGTCTATAATGATGAAGTGAATACTTTCGACCATGTGATTGAGACTTTAATTGAGGTTTGTCAGCATTCGCCGGAGCAAGCAGAGCAATGCACGCTTATCATCCATTATAAAGGCCAATGTGGCGTAAAATCAGGAGATTTTGAAGAACTGGCTCCTATGAGAAATGAAATTTGCCGAAGAAAAATATCAGCCGAAATTATGCTGAAATAAAGTATTTTCTTTTAACAGAAATTGTATTAAATCCATTACAACAATATATCAATTACACCAAAAAGGTTTGAATAGCATTGAACTTCCCCTCTAAATTAATAGAAGACGCTGTCGTTGAAATCTCAAAGCTTCCTGGTATTGGAAAAAAATCTGCCTTGAGACTGGTTTTGCATTTGCTGAAAAGAGAAGAAAACCAGACACAGCTATTAGCTGATGCGCTGATAGCTATGCGTACTAAAACGACATATTGTCGAAAATGCCATAATATATCTGACGATGAACTGTGTCAGATATGTAGTTCACCTCGTCGTGATCAGAATATTATCTGTGTAGTAGAAGATACCCGCGATGTACTGGCTATTGAAAATACCGCACAATACAGAGGCTTATATCATGTATTAGGCGGAATCATTTCTCCATTAATGGGTGTTGGGCCAAATGACCTTAATATTGATTCTTTACTGAAACGTATTGAACAAGCAGATGAGAACGAAAAAGTACAGGAGATAATTCTTGCCTTAAGTCCGACCATGGAAAGTGATACTACGGCTTTTTATCTGCAAAAGAAACTCAAGGCCTATCCAGTTAAAATCAGCACAATCGCTAGAGGTATCCCGATTGGTGGAGATCTGGAATATACAGATGAAGTAACACTCGGTAGAAGTATTCTGAGCAGGATAGCTTATGATTAATAGTATCTAAAAATACTACACATACTTTCATAACTCAATGACGAATCCAGAGATAAAGGATGCTTTTCCTAAACCGAAAAGTTTTCCACGCATTAAAATCTGTTGTATCAGTAGTATTCAGGAAGCACATGATGCCATTAGTTTTGGGGCTTCTGCCTTAGGCTTAGTAGCTAAAATGCCTAGTGGCCCCGGCCCTATTGCAGACGAGTTAATCAGGGAGATTGTGGCTACTATCCCACCTCCTATTGCTTCTTTCTTATTAACCAGTCGTACAGATACCAAAGCCATTATTGAGCACCAAAAATTGGTCAACAGTAATGTAATCCAGATTGTTGATACTATTTCTACTGGCACTTATGCTGATTTCAGGACTGAAATACCAGCTATTAAGATTGTGCA
Organism: Emticicia fontis; assembly: GCF_054779675.1. NCBI lineage: Bacteria > Pseudomonadati > Bacteroidota > Cytophagia > Cytophagales > Leadbetterellaceae > Emticicia > Emticicia fontis. The sequence continues at coordinate 245,712 of NZ_BAAGXU010000064.1, read as the reverse complement.
GGTAATTCATGTAGTTGATGAAAAAAGCATTGATGATGCATTGGCACGTGCCGAACAGGTTGATGCGCTCTTGTTAGACTCTGGCAATCCTAATCTGGCAGTAAAAGAATTGGGTGGAACAGGGCGCGTACACAACTGGGCGTTAAGCCGTAAAATTGTGGAGCAATCAAAAGTGCCGGTGTTTCTGGCAGGTGGTTTAAAAGCTGAAAATGTGCGGGCAGCCATCGAAAACGTACAACCCTATGGCTTAGATTTATGTAGCGGTGTTCGAACAAACGGACACTTAGACTTGTTTAAATTAGAAACGTTTTTTAATGAAGTTTATAAGCTATAAGAAAATTTAAGTCTCTATATTTGCGCCAGTCAAATTCAATTAATCAAGATTAATTTATCATAAATCCCCTGCATAAACCATGAACAGAAAAGATTTCATCAAAGCTATTGTCGGAAGCTCTTTCATACTGAAAATGGGTGATGTGTTTGCAAAACCTGTGAGCTTTGAAGGCATGTATACATTAGCTCCTCTTCCTTATGCTAACGATGCGCTTGAACCACATATCGACAAAATGACAATGGAAATTCACCATGACCGTCATCATAAAGCATACGTAGATAATCTGAATAAAGCCATTGCTGGTACAGATATGGAAAAAGTACCTTTGGCACAATTGATAAAAGATATAAGCAAATATCCGGTTGCTGTCAGAAATAACGGCGGCGGGCACTGGAATCATACTTTCTTCTGGCAAATTATGGGTCCAAAAGGTGGTGGTGCTCCAAGCGGAAAACTAGCTACAGCTATCAATACTGCTTTCGGAAGTTTCGATAAAATGAAAGAAGAATTTGCCAAAGCTGCTACTACCCGTTTTGGGTCAGGCTGGGCATGGTTGATAGTTGGACCAGACAAAAAACTGAAGATTACTTCTACACCAAATCAGGATAATCCGTTAATGGATGTTACAGCAGATAAAGGGACACCTATCCTGGCTATCGACGTTTGGGAGCATGCGTATTACCTGAAATACCAGAACAAACGTGCCGATTATATCACAGCATTCTGGAATGTAGTGAACTGGGATAAGGTAAGCGAAAACTTTGAAGCTGCCTGAAAATAAGGTATTCATATCAAAAAAGCAGGGAAGGATTTACATATTGTAAGTCCTTTTTTGCTTAAAACAGGCTGTTATCTGGTATTTTTTTGTTATATTTGCTATGAATTAATGCTTTCTTGAATTGACTCCCATGAGTGAAGAAAACCCTAAGTACGATCCGCTTCAACAAAAAGAAGTTATTGATGATATGTTTGAGAACTGGTTTCTCGACTATGCATCCTATGTCATTTTAGAGCGTGCTGTACCTGCCATTGAAGATGGCTTGAAACCTGTACAGCGCCGTGTAATGCACGCCCTCAAAGAAATGGACGATGGCCGCTTTAATAAAGTTGCCAACGTTATTGGCTCCACTATGCAATTCCACCCACATGGAGATGCCTCTATTGGTGATGCCATTGTTTCGATGGGGCAAAAAAATCTCCTATTAGATACTCAGGGAAACTGGGGAGACATAAGAACTGGAGACGGCGCCGCTGCTCCACGATATATTGAGGTAAGGCTATCAAAATTTGCCAATGATGTCTTATTTAATGAAGACACTACCGAATGGCAGATGTCTTATGACGGCAGAAAACGTGAGCCTATTAACCTCCCTGCCAAATTCCCTCTATTATTAGTACAAGGAGTTGAAGGTATTGCCGTTGGTCTTTCGACCAAAATATTACCACACAATTTTATTGAAGTCTGCGAAGCTTCTATTGCTTTCCTGAAAAAAGAACCATTCCAGCTATACCCCGATTTTCTGACAGGTGGAATGATTGATGTTGGTACGTATAATGACGGTGCCAGAGGTGGTAAAGTAAAAGTAAGAGCTAAAATTGCTGAACTGGATAAGAAGACACTTGTCATTAAAGAAATTCCGTTTGGTACTACCACTACCAGCCTCATTGAGTCAATCATAAAAGCGAATGATGCCGGTAAAATAAAAATAAAAAAGGTAGAAGATAATACCGCTAAAGAAGTATCTATCATTATACATTTAGCACCTAATACTTCACCTGATATTACGATTGATGCGCTATATGCTTTTACTGAGTGTGAAAACTCTATTTCTCCGAATGCCTGTGTGATTATTGACGAAAAACCGCATTTCGTTACAATTAGCGAAATCCTTCGTCAGTCTACAAATCAGACCATGCACTTGTTAAAACGAGAGCTAGAAATCAAGAAGCATGAATTGAAAGAGAAATTACTGTATAGTTCATTAGAGAAAATCTTCATCGAAAACCGTATCTATCGTGATATTGAAGAGTGTGAAACATTTGAGGCAGTAATAGAAACAATCGACAAAGGTTTAGAACCATTTAAGAAAGATTTCTACAGAGAGATTGTTGAAGAAGATATTTTACGCTTGTGCGAAATCAAAATCAAGCGTATTTCTAAATATGACTCTTTCAAAGCTGATGAATTGATGCGTCGTTTAGAACAGGAGTTAGCTGAAGTAGAAGACGATTTGTTAAATCTTGTACGCTACACTATCAACTTCTTTAAAGACCTGTTGAAAAAATACAGCAAAGGACGTGAGCGTAAGACTGAAATCAGACAATTCGGAGCTGTACAGGCAACTGTAGTAGCCGCCAATAACCAAAAACTTTATGTCGACCGTGAAGGAGGTTTCATAGGTTACGGTCTGAAAAAGGATGAATATGTCATGGACTGCTCGGATATTGATGATATTATTGCCTTTAAGCGTGATGGCAAGTATGTCATCACCAAAATTCAGGAGAAAGTATTCGTTGGTAAAGACATTATCTATTGCTCAGTATTCCGTAAGAATGATGAGCGTAAAATCTACAACGTTATCTATTCTGATGGCAAATCGGGGTCTTCTTATGCTAAGCGTTTCTTTGTAACGGGTATCACCCGTGATAAGGAATACGATGTATCAATGGGTAATCCAAAATCGAAAGTCTTGCATTTTTCGGCGAATGATAATGGTGAAGCCGAAACTGTTTTTGTCAACCTGACAGCCAACTCAACTGCCAAGAAAAAACAATTGGATTGGGATTTTGCTACCTTGTCTATAAAAAACAGAAGCTCAATGGGAAATTTGATTACCAAATTCCCTGTCAGAAAAGTAGTTTTCAAATCAGCAGGTAAATCTACTTTGGGTGGAGTTGATATCTGGTTCGATGCAGTTATTGGTAAACTAAATAGAGACGAGCATGGCTCATACCTAGGCAATTTCGGTTCAGAAGACAGAATATTGGTTCTTTATAAAGATGGGCAATATGAATTGACCAACTTTGAATTAACTAATCGTTACGAACCAAGAGAGATATCTAAAGTAATAAAATTTGCTCCTGATAAAGTTATCTCTTGCTTATATTTTGATGGTGAAAACAAAATCTTCTATATCAAGCGTTTCAAAATTGAAACTACTACTATAGACAAAAAATTCCTGTTTATTACTGATACTAAAAATTCCCGCTTATTGTTTGTAAGCACCGATAAATATCCAAGGATATCGCTCAAAACCAAAGCTGACAAAAAAGCCCCTATTGAAACACAGACTATTAACGTTGATGAGTTTGTAGAGGTAAGAGGCTGGAAGGCCATCGGACAGAAATTGAATGCTTATGATGTAGTAGAAGTAAAAATACTCGACCCTAAGCCTGAAGAGGTAGAAGTAACAAAAGAAGTAGTACAAGTTCCAGAAGCTCAATCTGAAACCCAGCAGGAAGGCTCCGATAATTCTGATAGTCAATTAGCTTTATTTTAATACTGGGTACACAATAATATAATTATATACATGAGGGGAATTCATTTTCCCCTTTTATATTTCTGCTAATATCAACATCTATTTTTAGAACTATGCGCTATCTATTCTTTATAATTCTTCTGTTTTGCTTTTCACTTATACAGGCACAAACACTGGTTGATAAAATAAAGAAACTGCGCTACGATACCCAATGGCAACAGGTAGCGGCTATCCCTCTACAATTTCCAACCTATCACCCACAAGGAATGGTGAAAATTGGTACATTTTTATATATGAGCTCTGTCGAGGTAATCAAGCCGACAAGAAATGGAGAGACAGGTGAAGGCGTCGGACATCTCTTTAAAATGGATTCTACAGGTAAATTATTAGCGCACATTACTTTAGGCGAAGGCACTATGTATCACCCGGGTGGTATTGATTATGATGGCAAACATATATGGGTTCCGGTAGCAGAATATCGCCCGAATAGTCAGGCCATTATTTATAAAGTTGACCCGAACACCATGCAATCAACAGAAGTATTTCGTTTCAAGGAACATATCGGTGGAATTGTACATAATACTGATGCAAACACGCTTTTTGGGGTTAGCTGGGGTTCAAGAAATTTTTATCATTGGAAATTAAATAAGAACGGACAAGTAAGCAATGTTAAGGCGTCTCCCGAAGACTTACGCTTCATCAATCCATCATTTTATATCGACTATCAGGACTGTCATTATTTAGGCAAGGATATGGTGATTTGTTCAGGTCTTCAACGATACAGTAATAATAATCAGACTATTCGTCTGGGTGGTTTCGATCTGATTAGTTTAAAAGATTACCGTCCTGTGCATCAGGTTCCTATCCGTTTATGGTCTCCTACCGGCCTACCAATGACAAGTAATCCATTCTGGGTAGAATCTATTGCTGAAGGAATCAGCACCTATTTCGTACCTGATGATGATAAAGCTTCTACACTCTTTATCTATAAAGCTGTTTTAAAGCCTTAATCGGGTGTATAACCACCTTAATATTAAGTTATTATAAAAAATCAAAAAAAAACTTCCAAAAATTTGGTAGATTTCAAGTTTGTCCCTATAATTGCCGAAGATTTCGGCAATAGAATCCGAAAATATCGGCACAATGAAAAATAGTACAACTAAAACCTTACTTGCTTTTAATATTGCTCATCTGAGAAAATTAAAAGAATTGAGCCAGGGCGCATTGGCAGAGGCGCTGAGTGTTCCACGAACTACCTTAGGTTCATGGGAAGAGGGAAAATCATCTCCTACTATTGAGGGGTTAACAGCCATAGCCAGGTTCTTTGATGTGTCGATTGATACACTGGTAACAGTAGACCTTACCCAGGTAACAGACTTGAAAAGCCTCCTTGAAATAGGCGGTAAACGAGTGCTGTTTCCGATGATAGTAGATAAGGAAGGAAATGATATGATTGAGTTAGTACCTGTAAAAGCATCGGCAGGTTATCTGACAGGTTATAGTAATCCTGAGTTTATTCAAGCTTTGCCACGTATTTCTTTGCCGTATATCGCTAATGGAAAATATAGAGGCTTTCCGATTGTTGGAGATTCTATGCCACCATTAGAAAAGGGCGCATTTGTGATAGGTAAATATCTTGAAAATCTTTCAGAGATAAAAGATAGCAAAACCTATGTGATACTCACCCAAAATGATGGACTGGTTTATAAAAGAATACATAGATTTAACATGAAAGACGGGCACCTGATGCTCCACTCTGACAACACTCATTATATGCCATATAAATTGCCTTTTGAAGAAATTTTTGAAATATGGGAATTTGTCTGCAGCATCAATCCTGCAGACAGACAACCAAGTGATTTACTTTTTTCAGTCTTACAGAGTATCCAACACGATGTACAGGCGATAAAGCTAAACATGAAGTTGTAAGCTATATCGATAGTAAGGGACTCTAGAACTGCTGTTTGATTATTAAAAAAGGAGTTTGAACGAATTGTTCAGACTCCTTCCAAAAATTTTCCTGATAATTAACATAAAAAAACAAACCTAAAATGCAAACCGCTAAATTTTTAAGCATGAGAATTTATGAATATATGGCCGAAGGAATCGACTTCAAGATGCACGATTTCTTGCCAGCTACCAATAAAAAACAAGCCTTGAAAAAGGTGAGGTCGACGATTGCCAAGATGGGCTATCAGAAACCAACTTCTCTTAACTTAATTCCAGTCAAGTAAAAAACGATTTTATGATTGAACCCCATAATACCTTTAGAAGAGTAAATGTAGAGAAATAGCTAAATCCGCATAACACTTTTTTAATTCAGAATAATTTTTGTCTTTCGCTGCTATCAGCTATTTCTCTTTGTTCTTCTCTCCGCTTTACTAAGTAAACTTTACTTATACCTATTTACCAAGACTTTACGTCTTGCGTCGATTTATTCTAGACAGCCTACAATGCTGTTTATGAACGATTTGGCCGGGTTTTAAAAATATTCTTGCATTTTATACAAGAATATTAGCCAAAACTTAGTTAAATTCGTGGTGTGCTTTAAAAATCCTTATTAACGAATGCTCGAGAATCGCAAACAAATTATCCTTTTCTTCTTCTTTACAATACTTATGATTTATGCCGTGAGGCTATTATATCTACAAGTAATTGATGACAAATATCGCTCTTTAGGTTCTACCAATGCTATTAGACGTGACGTACAGATTCCACTGCGTGGACAGATATACGACCGCAATGGCAAACTATTGGTGGCTAACGTAGAAGTATATGATATGTACGTAACCCCACGCAAGGTAAAGCCGCTGGATACATTGATGTTCTGCCGTTTATTTGGCATCACACGCCAGTATTTCGACAGTACTATGCGTATGGCTAAAGAATATTCAGTCAATCGGGCTTCTTTATTTTTGAGACAACTATCAAAAGAAGATTATGCCCATGTATCTGATGCGATGGTGAACTTTTCGGGCTTTCATTTTGAACAGTCTTTTTTCCGTACCTATCCTGCCCATACTATGGCTAACGCCCTCGGGTACATTGGTGAGCTTTCTAAAAAACAATATGATGAACAGGGAGAGGTAAAATATTATCGGAAGGGTGATTATATTGGTCTGACGGGTTTGGAGAAAGAATATGAGATGGATTTACGAGGGCAACGAGGTATCAGGTTTACGATGGTGAACGTAAAAGGTGAAGATAAAGGCTCTTATGGCAATGGCGAGTTTGATACCCTGGCCGTAATTGGTAAAAACCTCTATTCAACCATTGATATGGAGGTACAACAATTAGCTGATAGCCTTTTCCAGAATAAAGTGGGTGGTGTAGTAGCTATAGAACCTAATACAGGTGAAGTATTGACTTTAGGCTCTTATCCTACCTATGATCCTAATGAGCTTTCGGGTAGACTTTTTTCTGCTAAATTCAAGGAATTATCCTTAAATCCTGACAAGCCATTATTAAATCGGGTAACCAACTCTTTCTATCGCCCGGGTTCTACTTTCAAATTGGTACAATCGACGGTGGCTTTGGAGTTAGGTGTTATTACGCCGAATACTTCATTCACAGGGTTCCCCTCTCCTATGGCTTGCCACGGACACTCGGCTTTCCATACGGCTAATCTGCATAACGCTATTCAGAACTCATGTAACCCTTATTTCTTCAATGTATTCAAGAAAATCATTGGGAATAATGATATTTCTAACCCATTTATGTCGGCTCGTGATGGTCTTGCCGTATGGCATACGATGATGGAGAAATTTGGGTTTGGGATAAAACTAGGTATTGACTTACCCGGCGAAAAAGCCGGATTATTGCCAAGTGTAGAACGCTACGATAAAGTATATGGCAAAAATCAATGGAAATTCTCTAATATCTATTCACTAAGTATCGGTGAGGGAGAATTAGGGGTAAACGTATTGAAACTGGCTAACCTTTGTGCGGCCTTAGCGAATCACGGCTATTGGGTGACTCCTCACTTAATAAAAGGAGTTGGTGCAAATAAAGGAGGTGTAAAACCAGACTTAGTAAAAGTACATAAAACAGATATTGATCCTAGTTATTTTATACCCGTAGTTGATGGGATGTTTGATGTGGTTGAACATGGTACAGGCCGTGTGGCACGTATAGAAGGTCTTGAAGTTTGTGGTAAAACAGGTACCTCTCAAAACAAAAAAGGTGGCGACCACTCGCTTTTCATTGCTTTTGCGCCACGTGTAAATCCTAAGATTGCCATTGCCGTGGTAGTAGAGAATGGTATCTGGGGAGCCAGAGCAGCAGCACCTATTGCTTCATTATTGATAGAAAAATATATTAAACGCGACATTAAGCGGAAAGAATACGTAGAGCAGATTATGAATACCAGCTACCGGACAATGGCCGGTCGAGCACAACCTGCCGCAGGTACACCAGAGAATTAGCCGTATAAACAGGAATGCCCCTTTGCGAGGGGCATTCCTGTTTATATGCTTTAATTAGAAAGTTTCAGCATCGGAAACAATCTTCTTATATCCTCATCAGTGGGTCTTGAGCCATACTCACAGATTTCGAAAAATTCGGCATGTTTTACATTAGCTGCATAATTTTTTCCATACCACTTTTCCAGCGAAGTTCTTGCTTCTGCTGAGATAGGTACTGCTCGGGTTTTAGCCAGCCAGGCTTTCTTTTCTGCATCAGTCTTAGGTACTTGATCTAAATAGCCGCCGATCCATGGTAGCCACTCATATACTTGCGAAACGTGGGCATCAAGCGCGTAAATCTTTTGCTCATATACCGCTGAAATATCTACTACTACATCTGGTCTGAAAGGGTTTGGTCTTTGGAAATTGTCGTGAAAATACAAAAACACGGGATTCTTTTTCAAAGGCGGTGTATCAGCAGCTACATTTGGTACCCCTACCATGTAGGCAGCATCTTGAACCAATACACCTGTATATCTATGATCAGGATGATAATCGTTCGGTCTTGGTGCAATCACTACGTCAGCCCCCCATTCTCTGATTTTACGGATAATCTGCAATCTCACATTCAGAGTTGGTAATAATTCCCCATCATGATTATCTAATACATCATATTCCACTCCAAATCTTTTACCGGCTTCTTTGGCCTCAGCAAATCTTCTTTTGGCTAACATACCACCACCTTCGCTTTGGTGTCCGGCATCGCCATTGGTTACTGCTACAAACTTAACGGCATGACCCATTTTTGAAAGTATTATTCCTAGTCCGCCTGCGTCTAAATCGCAGTCGTCGGGGTGAGCACCAATCATAATAACTCTGAGGGGTTTCTGTGTCTGGCTATACGCCATGGCGCTTACCAGCAGAAAGGCCAGTAAAAATATACGTTTAAACATAATTAGGTTATTTAAAGGATTGAATTTGTTTAACAACTGCTAAAAATATAATATTTTCGCATGGTTTACAATCTATTCAATCTACAAAATACACAAGTACTTATGAATACTATATGTTCTTTTTTCTTCATACTATTTTTGCTCAGTATTAGTGTAATCACAAAGGCACAACAGAATGTTGATAGCGGTAAATTGACAGTTCTGAAAACAGCTGATTTTGAAGTGGATAGCAAAGGCACAAGCACTAACTGGATTAAAACCAATTGGGTATCTCTGCCACAGCGTAGAAAAGACGGTAAAGTGTATGCAACTGATGCCAAAGTATTATATTCAGACACCGGCATTTACTTTCTGTTCCATTGTCAGGATTCTCTGATTACTTCAACCATGAAAGAAGACTTTGCTAATTTGTATTTAGAAGATGTGGTGGAGGTATTTCTCTGGACAGACGAAAGTATGCCTATTTATTTTGAATATGAATTATCGCCTTATAATTATGAACTACCTATTCTTGTGCCTAATATGAAAGGTACATTTTTAGGCTGGCGACCTTGGCATTATGAAGGTGACAGAAAAACCCGACATGCAGCTTATATTGAAACTAAAAATAATGCCGTAATAGGTTGGAATGCTGAGTTTTTTATTCCTTATATTCTATTGAAACCATTGAATAATGTTCCACCAAAAAAAGGAACACAATGGAGAGCTAATATGTATCGGATAGATTATGACAAGAAGAGTTCGGCGTGGTCTTGGCAATTGACAAGAACCAATTTTCATGATTTTGAGAAGTTTGGTACTTTTATTTTTGACTGATAGCTAAATTCATCAATACCCTTGCACAATAGTCAGGTCTTTCATCCGATTATCAGATAGGATTATTTGTTTTCCTGAAAAATCTTTTACATTTGCCCAAAATAGAACGTAACGATGACTTTACAACAATTTTTTCAGCGAATTGGCGAAAACCCGAGTTTCCTGCTTTTCTACTTCCTGATTATTCCTGTAGCAACCATTGTAGCAGGCTTCTTAGGTAAAGGCGAAGGGCATCTATCTCCCTGGAAATACCTCTATGCTGCCTTGATTTATCTGGTAAGTGCTCCGGGTATTTTTGCAGTGGCGCTCAATATCTATTTTTTTCTGTTTCAGAAGGGTGATGTGATGCAGACCGATGTTTATATGCAGATTCTGCCTATTGTTGTCATGTTTATTACCATATTCCTAATTCGTAGAAATGTTGACCTGGCGCTTATACCGGGTTTTGATAAGATTACGGGCTTATGGTTTATGCTTTTTGCCACTATGTTTCTGATGTGGCTCCTCGAGAAAATACATATTGTTATTTTTTCATATCTGCCTTTCCAATACTTACTGGGTATTTTTGTGGTGCTTTTTATTCTGATTTATATAGGTTGGCGACGCTTCGTAGCTAAGTAAGATTTTGCCCTCACGCTTCTTTTGTAGAGGCGTGAGTTTTTTATAGTTTTGATAAAACTTTTGCTAGTAATTATCGGTTAAATCATTGTTTTTAGCTATATAAACTGCTTATGGAAACAATAGACTCATTTCAAGAAGCGTCTAAAGACAATGATAATCCCTCGAAATCAAAAATCAGGAAGGGGCTGCTTTTGCTGGCAATTAATCTCATAGGTATAGGTATCATTTTTATTCTTCCCAAAAACGTTTCTTTTATCCAATTTAAAGTACAGAGTTTTTATAATACCAAATCACACCTGGGTAATAATTCAGATAGTGCTGCTCGCTACAATCTTACTTATGCTAAAGAATATGCGATTATTCATTTGCTGGATTCTGTTATGAATCAGGATGATATTTTTCTTTTGCCTCCACAGTATTATCTGGTTGAAAATGCTTATAACCCTAAAAATCATATAGACCCTTATACCTGGACTTATCCGAGTAAATTCAAGAACCTCGCGATGAATAAAGTGCGTTTTGTGGAAATTACTTATCCTGATTCCCTCTTACAAAAAGCTACGTACACCTTCCTGACTACCCCAAAAAAGGGACTTCAACTAGTCAAGTTGAATGATTATCCTACGTCTCAAAAAGAGGCTATCATTCAGAAATTGAAGACTTATCAGCCTTTTGGCTTTTTTATACCCCAAACGGCTGTTGATTACCTGAAACAGAAAAATCAGAAACCATGGAAGCCTTAGCCATTTTCTCACATATCATTACCGGAGCTGGGCTACTAAGTATCTTCCGCATACAAAGGCATTTAGTGGCTTTTATTGCATTGGCTTTTTTATTGGGTATTGGTCTGGCTTCTTTTGTCCCTTTTTTCTTGGACTTAGTTTATATTAAGATCAACAGGGTTGCTATTTTAAGTAGCCTGGTTATATTGGCTATCTTCGGTAGTATTAGCTGTATTTTAAATAAAGATATTTTAGCCGAATTGTTTAAGATTGATAAATTAAAAATCAAGCTTTATGAAATTCCCTTCTTTCTGATTACAGCTTACTTTATGTATATCAGTATCTGGAAATGCTATTTTTATCCTAATATTCCATTTGATACTATTGTGGGGCCTGAATTGATAGCAAAAGCCACTTTTTATGAAGAAACTCTCCAGAATAGTGTCTATACCGATTTCTTAACCAAAACCTATCCGCTAAGTAATCAGCCTTATTATGCGCCTTTCATTATGTTGATGCAAGTCATTTATCTCTGCCTAGGCTCGCTATTTGGTAAAATCTGGCTTTCGGGAATGGTGCTTGCTTTTTTCTTATATTTTTATTTCGAACTACGTCATTATATTCATCCTATCCTAGCAGGATGGTTGTTGACATTCCTGTGGTTTATGCCTGAACTTTATTCTTATACTTATCTGGTACAGACCGATTTCCCAAATGCCATATTTCTATTTATTGCTTTTACCTGCCTGTACAGATACTATCTGGATGAAAAACTCAATCAAGCAGATTTCTGGTTATCAAGTATATTTTTTGCCTTCGCCTGTTGGACTCGTACAGAAACCATTCTTTTCCTACCCGTTGTATTGTTGTTTTTTCACCGACAACAATTCATTCAAAAAGCAGTAGCCTATAGTTTCTTACCTATGATTCTATTCATGACTTGGGACTACTTTTTCTTAGGTCACATAGTACCTAAAGCTGTGCCTTTAGGTAAAATTCATCTTGATTTCAGCAATTATTTTTCCCGGGGCTGGGCTATTTTTATAGGCACTCATAAAATTATGTTTGATATTGCCTATTGGGGATATAGCTTTATTCTATTTTTCATACTACTACTCCTCAATATCAGTTTCTATCGAACCAGAACTGAGTTCCTTAAATTAAGCTGGGTTATGGGTATGCATATTATTTTTATGCTCCTTGTACTGCATGTTGAGGGGGCCAACATTCCTTTTACATTCAGAAGAGGTTTTTTCAAAATCATTTTTCTTACCTTGTTTTATGCGGGTACCAGCCAGTTAATAATTAATTGCTCAAGGTGGTTTGAGCGGGTAGTAGGTATTGGCTCAATCACTGATAACAAAAGCTAATGAAGCATCCGAGACAGGCTCTGATACGCTACGTGGGTCGGGCTTTAATTCAACCTTTCTCATATACTCGATATTTATTGAATAGAATCCGAAATCTTCCACTACCTTGCCACTCAGATAATATATCCCTGAGCCTCGGAGCGGATGTTTTTCTAAAGAATAAGGAAAATGGACAGTATCAAAAAATTTGCCTGTTATATCATAGAAATAACCAAAGCCCATTAGTTGGTTATTTTTTGTTCTGATAGATTTCCATGTTACCAGATAACCATATAGTCCTATCTCCTTGTCAAACATCTCATGCAGGTTATCAGAGGTGAGGGTATTTTCTAAAGGTTCTGCACATAGTTCGAATGGCGAACCGATGGTAAAATCCAAAAACTCAATCTCATCATATATATCTTCCAGGGGGTCAAATGATAAGGTTGGTAGATTCGTCTCAGGCTCAAGATATTCAAATAAGGCTTCCTTATATACTGACGGCTTAAAATTATTGTGAAGCAAGAGATGTGCTTCCCATAATAATTCTTTCTTCGATATACCAAAATTTCTGAAAGTTCCAAGCCTGATTAAAATAATGAGCTGCTCCAATCCTACTTCAACCCGATGAGCAAAGTCAGAAAATGATAAGAAACGGCCTTTTTTTTGTCTTTCATTCATTATTCTTTCTACAATTTTCATTTCAAGACTCTTGACATGTACCCAACCAAGCCAGATGGTTTTTCCTTTAATACTGGTCAGGAATTGGCTTTCATTAATATCCGGCACCTCAATGATAGCCCCCGAACGTTTGGCTTCATGGATATAAAATTCTGTTCGGTAAAATCCACCAAAGTTATTGATGACCGCTGTAATGAACTCTAAAGGAAAATAAGTTTTCAGGAAAAGGCTTTGATAACTCTCCACCGCATAAGAGGCCGAATGAGCCTTCGAAAAACTATATCCTGCAAAACTTTCTACCTGTCGCCAGATTTCTTTTGCCAGCTCATCGCTATACCCTTTTGCTTTACAATTGATAAACCATTTATCTACTATTTTTTCAAACTCTATCCTTGCCCTATATTTGCCTGACATAGCACGTCTGAGCATATCAGACTCTCCCAGAGTCATACCGGCAAATTCATGAGCCACCTTTATCACATCTTCCTGATAAATCATTACCCCATAAGTATCCTCTAGTAATTCTTTCATTTTTGGATGCAGGTAGTCAATATTATATGGATTATAATGCCGTTCTATATAGGCTTTCATCATACCGCTACTTGCTACTCCGGGTCGGATAATAGAACTTGCCGCCACCAGCGTCAGGTAATTATCGCACCTGAGTTTCCACATCAGCTGTCGCATAGCCGGAGATTCTATATAAAAACATCCCATGGTTTCATTGCTTTGTAGCTTTTTTCTTACACTTTCATCTTCTTTAAACTTTTCCACCTGATGAATATCAATATTAATATTATGGTTTTCGCGTACTATATCAACTGTCATTTTTATATGACCTAAACCTCGCTGAGACAATATGTCAAACTTCGAAAAGCCTATTTCTTCAGCTATATACATATCCCACTGGCATATAGGGAATCCTTTAGGCATAGGTTGCAAAGCCGTATAATTGTATAAAGATTCATCTGAAACAAGAATCCCACCCGCGTGTATTGACAAGTTCTGAGGAAAATCGTCCATCATAGGTGCATATTTCAGAATATACCTCATATATTCATTATCCTGTGCCTTTTCTGGGTATCTCAGGTAAGTATCTACTTCTACTTTTGGTAAGCCAAACACTTTCGCAAGCTCTCGTATGGCCGAATTACGCTGAAAAGTATTATAGGTAGCCAACAAACAGACGTGTTCTTTGCCATACCTTTTAAAGAAATACTCAATAATTTCATTGCGCTCATCCCAGCTGAAGTCTATGTCAAAATCAGGGGGTGAAGTTCTTTGTGGGTTTATAAATCTTTCGAAAAAGAGGTTTAACTCAATCGGATCAACATCTGTAATACCCATACAATAAGCCACTATCGAATTTGCCCCAGATCCCCTGCCTACATGAAAGTATCCTTTGTTTTTCGCATAATTGATTACATCCCAGGTCATTAGGAAGTACGCTTCAAAATTAAATTCTTTTATGATTTTCAGTTCTTTGTCTATCCGTTCAAGAACTTTCGTATTAGATATGTCGTATCTTTTAACTGCCCCATCAAGTGTAAGCTTACGAAGAAACTCAGCATCCCCCTCCTTGCTATGAGTATATACTCTCTTATTTTTATCTGCCTTAAAATCAAACTTAAAATTACAGGCAACCATAAGCGAAGCTGTATTTCTTAAGAAAAGGGGATAATTACTAAATTTCTCACGGAGTGTGGGCATATCTACAAACACCTCATCAGGATAAGCCTCTTCAGTCTTCGACAATTTACTTAATAATACATTTTTACCGATGGCCCTTAGCAAACGATGTAAGTTATAAGTAAGTTTATCATGAAAAGTAATGGATTGCATTGCCAGAATTTTTTGAAAAACGGCATGCTTCTGATACTTAAAAAGTTTGGTTAATTCCCAGAAATGTACCCCTATATATTCGTGTTCATCAAGAGTTGGGTTTGATTCAAAATAATTAACCGGATAGATTGTAAAGCTATTTTTAAATGGGGGGGCCTTTTGTGGGAATGGTTTGCCTGACTCCAGATAATCAGACAGAAATTTATTGATTTCATACAACCCCTGCTGATTTTTTGCCAATGCAATATATTTCAGGTCATCTCCATTCCGGAACTCTACACCGACAATAGGTTTTATCTTGATATCTTCCTTCCCACATTCCTTTATAAAATCGAATATGCCTGATACATTATTGATATCTGTAAGGGCAAGACTCTCACATCCGGCAGCTTTGGCTTTGGCAACCAGGTCTTTGATACTAAGCGTTCCGTAATTGAGGCTAAAATAGCTGTGACAGTTTAAGTACATTGTGATATAAGTTATAAGTTGGACATTTGTTACTGACTCAAGACTAATGTTTTGGTTTTAAGTACGGGAGGTTTGCTTGCTTGCATACCATTAGCCCTACCTATTATTTTTTCGCCGTGTTTATGTTTTACTTTATCCATAGCCTGATGCAAAGCGGCTAGCTTGGAGGAGTTATCAAACAGATTTATTTGCGAATAGCCCTGCACCAGCTTACTCAAGCGTACTCCTATCAATCGGATTAATAGTCGTTTATCATACAGATTATCAAATAAATCCATTACTTTTTCAATAATCACCTGGTCGTCAGAAGTATAAAAGACGTGGGTTTGTCGGGTATACGTATCAAAATTTGAGTAGCGTATCTTTACGGTGATGGTTCCTGCACATTTTATTTGTTGCCTTAAATCAAAAGTCAGGCTTTCTACCATAAAGACTAGTATAGATTTGAGCTTGACGATATCGGTGGTATCCTTATCGAAAGTCATTTCTTTTGAAAAAGACTTCTGGTCATGATAGGGTACAATAGGCGTATCGTCAATCCCATTTGCCCGTTCCCAGAATAGTTTACCATGCTTACCAAATACTGCCTCCAATAATTTTACAGGCATGGCTGCTAAAGTGCCAATATTCTGTATGCCCATCGTACGGAGGGTTTTAGCAGTAGTGTCGCCAATCATTGGCAGTTTATTAATGGTTAGAGGCTTCAGGAACATACTCTCATAGCCTGTCAGTATCTGCATTTTGCCATTAGGTTTGGCTTCGTTGGTAGCTACTTTGCTGACTGTTTTACTAGTACTAAGACCAAAGGTTATATCAAGGCGCGTTTCCTTAGCAATCCTTGTTTTAATTTCTTTAGCCCATTTATAACAACCGAAGAACTTCTCCATACCTGTAAAATCACAGTAGAACTCATCAATACTGGCCTTTTCCAGTACAGGTACCGATTCGCTTATGATTTCAGTAACATCGTTAGAAAATCTTGTATATGATTCGTGGTCACCCTTTACAAAAATAGCATCAGGGCAAAGGCGTTTGGCCAGTTGTGAAGACATGGCAGAATGTACGCCGAACTTGCGGGCTTCGTAGCTGGCGGAGGCAACTACACCTCGCTCGCTTGAACCACCCACCACAACAGGTTTACCAATAAGTGTCGGATTTTTCAGTCTTTCAACAGACACAAAGAAGGAATCGAGGTCATAGTGAACTATGGCTTTTTCCATGGGTGTAAAGGATGTGGATAAATAATTTTTGGGATTCTGCAATAAATGTATGTACATTTTGTGTAGTATTGTCTCAACAAATTGTGTAGTTAATGGAAAATCAATTAGTGAACCAACTAAAAATAGCCAGAAACATCAAATTATTGAGGCTTGGGAGAGGGCTTACGCAAGAGCAATTAGCCGATGCATTGGCTATACCCAGCACTCGCTATGCTAACTATGAACAAGGCACAAGAGCGATTCCTATCGATACCCTATCAGCAATATCTTCTTATTTCCATATTGCTTTAGATGCCCTGGTGAAGTCAGATTTAAGCAAGGTAGATTTAAAGGGTTTGATGAAAGTAGGCGGAAACCGATTGTTGTTCCCGATTCTGATTAAAGATGATGGGAAGTTTGAAAGCATTGAGGTAGTACCTATCAAGGCCTCGGCCGGATATTTAAGTGGCTATGCTGACCCTGAGTTTATAGAGACGCTTCCGAAGGCGTCTTTGCCATTTATTGGCATTGGCACACATAGAGGCTTTCCGCTTACGGGAGATTCCATGCTACCAATTCCTGATGGTTCTATTATTATAGGGAAGTTTGTAGAAGAAATCACCGATATAAGAAATGGCCGGACATATATTGTGGTATCAACCACAGGTATCGTTTATAAGCGCGTGTATATAAAAACTGAAGAGAATATGCTATCGCTGGTTTCTGACAACAAGGTTTATGGCCCCTATGAAATGCCTTTTGAAAATATCCTTGAGCTGTGGGAGTTCAGGTGCTTTATCAGTACCAAAGAATATTCAGCCGATGAGTATTCTCTCGAGAATCTCTTTCAGCAGATGCATGGTATCACTAAGGGGATTGAAGAACTCAAACAGACCATTGTTGCCAAAGCTTAAATTGAGATTACTTGACAATATTTTTACTCAAATATAAAAAAGGGACTTAGAGCTAAGCTATAAGCCCCTTTTTTATTATTATTCAAAACTCAATCAATCCACAAACTCAATGGTATTTACGCCAAATAGTGGTTTACCTTCTGGTTTCGGATTTTTGAATACAAAATAGATATTTTGTACGCCTGCCACATCAACCTTGATTTTTAGCGGCATCATATTAGCCTCCTGTACGTCGGCGGTGCCTATAACTGCTCCGGTTGGTGAGCCTAATCTTACTTCCATCGCTCCTCCTACTGTTGTACCTTTTTGCGAGAATGCACCAATGATAATAGTTTTAACGCCTGTCAGGTCAATATCTTTGAACGCAATATAGCTATCATTCTCAGAAGCTATCGCTAACTCCCCTCCTAATTGTTCAACATTAAATTTAGCTACCCCTTTCGATTCGTCGTAAGTAACAGCTTTAATTTTAGGGCTCCGCAAAGCTAAAGACTGAGAAGTACTTAACGGCCCTATTACTTTACCACCTTTGTCGGTATAAGTAGCCTGAATGATATAAGCACCTTCTTTTTTGCCTTTATGTGCCGAAGCATCATAAGCACCTGTAACCGGTTGAGAAGTTTTACGGGTATCGTTCAATGAAAGAATATAATCAACCATATCTCTTGCATCCGACATTGACAATTGCGGGTGAGCTGCCATGGCTTGTTCGCCCCATACACCACCACCACCTTTAATCACTTTCTCAGCTAACTGGTTGATGGCCGTTTGACCACGACGATATTTCTTGGCTACATCCATATAAGCAGGCCCGATAGATTTTTTATCAATCGCATGGCAAGCTTTACAGTCACTTAAATCAATCAGACGTTTACCTGCCGTAAAGTTCATATTTTCTTTATGTCCTTGCTCCAACATGGTTTTGTCGTATCCTTCAAGATAATTGATATTTACTACTACATCTTCAGGATCAATACCTTTAGCTAAAGTACCATCTTCTTTATCGGTTACTTTTACGTCGTAATTAATTTTATCGTTATCGAAGAAGAATGTCTTGTTACCTTTCACAGAAATGTTTACGATTGGTTCAGCATTTCCTACTTTAATGATAGTTGTCTGAGACGATTTGTTTCCGGCTGCGTCTGTTACTGTCAACACTACATTATATTCACCCGGTTTGGTAAAGGTAAATTTCGGATTTGGTTGTGTACTTACAGGTAAGCCTTTGCCAAAATTCCATGAGTATTTCATTGCATCTTTATCATAATCTAATGTTCCGGCAGACGAGAAAGCTACTGCCAACGGTGCAGCACCTGCTTTTTTATCGGCAGCAATGGTTACTACAGGTTTCCTGTTACCCGCATTATATTCAATTACTGATAAAGTAGCATCTTCGTTTTGTGCAAACCAGTTCATGCCATAATCTAACACAAACAAGCGACCATCTTTAGAGAAAGCCATATCCATTGGGTGAGCAAATTTAGTGCTTGGCATAAAACGCTCCATTCCCTGGTAGTTACCTTCTTTATCCATGCTTACCAGATAAATCCAGTCACGCATCCACTCATAGGCAAAGAACTTACCATCAAAATAGCTTGGAAAACGCTTAGGATTATTGGTATAATCTTCTGAATAGTATACCGGACCTGCCATTGGGTTACAACCACCCTTGCCAAACTCAGGATATAGTTTTGATGGGCCATAACCATAGTAAATCCATGCTTTGGTAGCTGGCATCAATTCTCTTAAACCTGTATTGTTCGGTGAATCATTGATAGGTTTAGCTGCATCATACTTCTCACCTGATTCTTTCTTCGCAAAATCGTAGTGGTTATAAGCAAAGTTATCACCTGTAAAAATAGGCCAGCCAAAGAAGCCCGGTTTGCGAGCCTGATTAAACTCTACAATACCCTCCGGACCTCGATTCGGATTAGTTTTACCTGCATCAGGGCCAACATCACCCCAGTATAAATAGCCATTTCGTTTATCAACTGAAATCCTGTAAGGGTTTCTATGACCCATTGTATATATTTCCGGACGAGTTTTTTCTGTTCCGGCTGGATATAAGTTTCCTTCAGGAATGCTATAAGTACCATTATCCTCTGGTTTGATTCTCAATACTTTTCCACGTAAATCGTTGGTATTACCTGACGAACGAAGGGCATCCCAACCTTCACGACCTGGTTGGAAATCGATTGGGGCATAGCCATCAGAAGCAAACGGGTTCGTATCATCACCTGTTGACAAGAAAAGGTTTCCTTTGCCATCCCAATCAATTGAACCACCTGTGTGGCAACATTCATCACGTTTCACAAATACACGCAACAATACTTTTTCTGACGACATAACGATTGTGTCTTTTTTATCGTCATATTCAAATCTTGCCAGGAAGTTGTCTTTCGTTACTTCACGTGTTTCGTTTGGTGTATAGTATAAATAAATCCAGTGGTTTTTATCGTAATTAGGGTCAGAACCGATACCCATCAAGCCGTACTCAAATTTGGTATATACAGGCAATTTTCCGGCTACTTTTACTTTTTTAGTAGTTGGATTCCAAACCTTTAAAGCGCCTTTACGTTCTACAAAAAGCACCTTGCCACTTGGTAATACAGTTAACTCAGTTGGCTCATCCAGGTTACTTGCCAGAGTAGTGCGCTCAAAACGGTTTTCTTCTGGTGAACGTACTGAACGGGCTTTCGAATAATCCAGTTTGGTAGACATCGCCCATTTCAAACCTTGCCAGTAATGTTCCATCATTAACGGCTCGCTGAAAGTTTCTGGCGTGTGACCGTAGTTTGTATAAAAAGCTTTACCACCATCAAATTCATGGTACCATGCCATTGGGTGAAAATCGCCCATTTTACCCATTTCATAACTACCTTCATCTACTCTTACGATAAATTTCAGAATGTCTTTTTTCAAAGATTTGAAATCATAAAACTCATCGGTTTTCTCAAAAGTATCAGGAAAATGCGCCGAAGCAGGGAAAGTTTTATCAAGGGTAATCATTTTACCTTTTTGTACATTCGATACTCTTCCGCCCGGGTGGCTGGCAAAATATCCGCCCATCAAATCATTATACCACGGCCAGTTATATTCGGTATCAGAAGCGGCATGGATACCCACATAGCCACCGCCTGCCTGAATATAGCGTTCGAAATCAGCTTGTTGCGCCGGATTCAATACGTCTCCGGTAGTACTTAAGAATACAACAGCAGCATAATTTTTCAGGTTAGCTTCATTAAATTTTGAGGCATCAGTGGTAGTATCAACGCCGATGGCTTGTTTTCTACCCAAATCAATAAAAAATTGATTACCTTCTTTAATAGAATTGTGGTGAAAACCTTTGGTTAAAGAAAAAACTAATATTCTTTTTTGCTGTGCAAAAGTACTCGCACTCGCAAACAAGAGTAGCATTAAAAGGATAGGATTAAACTGTCTTTTCATTAGATTAACTAATATTTTGTATGAGTAACAAAGGTAATTAAAAAGCGAGCAATAAGTGTCATATAGACATTAAAAAGTATTTTTTTTAGATTATATAGGAGAATTTATCGAATAATGTCTCTTAAATATCCAGAAAATATTGCGGTAAAAATCAGATAATAAAGACGGTACGTAATCAGCCGTTCAAAAAGGTATTCACCGTAGTGTCTACCTTTTCTGACTCTTCTTGCGTGGTCATTACGCTGAATCATCTTTAGACCGTAGAGGTCTTCAGACAAAAAGGTAGTCACCGTAGTGTCTACCTTTTCTGACGTCGCTTGAGTGACTGATATTTTTACAGTATGCTGCTTGCAGCGCTTTTTTTGATTGAGTATTCTCTTCTCTTCGGCCATAGTAATTTTGTTATATGCACTTCCTCTAAATTTCCGATTTAAGACTGTATTTTCAAAATGCTTTGGGGGATTTTTGGTAAAATCATACTGTTGGAGGGATGGTTGCAGAGTGATTATGTTGTCTTACAATGACATAGGTTTGGGTAAATTTATTGCGAATAATATCCTCTTCAATAAAGAATGGTTAGTATTAATTAATCCCTCTCGAAAATATGTAGGGTACCTCCACTATCCAAAGCAAATAGTTTATTACCATTAACTTGTGGAGTGGAATTGAATGTTTCTTTCCGGTCTTCTCGTTGATATTTCCAAACAATTTCCATGGTTGGAATATGAAAGACCCCTAACCAATAATAAAACTGTGCTGTACCAATTCCCGCTGTAAAATAGACATAATCGTCTTGCTTGCAACTATGTCCAAATTGCCATGAGGTTTGAAAATCACCAGTCCAAAAACTTTTTGTACGACTAATATTTTCTGTTTGTATATCGAATTCGACAAAAGCAATTGAAGTTAGAAAATAGATTTTACCTATTTGTGAATCTAAATGAGCATTACGAGAGATATCTACCCTTGTTTCTTTTGGAATTTGAAATTCCCATAATAGATCACCTGTTTCTACATCCAATCCAATAAGTATTTGGTCTTTTAAGCTGAGGATAAGTTGATTTTTATAAACACCAATAGGTTGCGCAATTTTTTTTTCAAAGCTCTTATTCCACAAAGCCAGTCCACTGGTAACATCAACTCTAAACAAATCATTAGATTCGGTACTAAATAATTTCTCGTCAAAGAATTTTAAAAATGAATATTTAATATTTCTCCATAAAAGTCTTTTTTGTTGCCAATCAAAAACTCCGTATTCTACTTTAAAAGTGGTACGATTATATTGAGCATTTACAATTAAGTTCTTAAAAATTTCTAGTCTAAAAGTTAATTCTGCATTTGAATATATTTTTTCACCATTGTCTATGTCAATGATAGTAATTGAACCATTATCGTTAGATTTAAAGATTAATGCTTCCTGATTTAAAAGCTTAATATCCCCTAAACTTTCCACTTCTATTACCAAATCAGGTTTGTTTTCTTTTTTGATTGAAATGAATTTTTCTACCAAATTAAGCGTAATAAACTTTTCATCTATAGCAATAAAACGATAGACTGATGATATAAAGCTTGTTAAAATATAATTCATAGCTATTCACATTGATAAAGTTTAAAACAGGGTGATTTATTAATAAGTTTTGAGTTGCTAACTGCTCCAATAAAAGAATTCATCATTTCCCAGCCCTCAACACATAAGTCTTTCCAGCCTGTGTAGGTAAATCATACACTATCGTTTCTTTAATAAAACTCGCATCAACCTTAGCTTTAGGCGAAACCAATGGTTCTTTGATACCCGCTATCTGGAAGAATGCGTTTGAGTTCTTGCCATTCGCTTTTTTCATAGGTACATTCGTTTTTAAAGTGTGATTCGCACGCAAACGGCAGTTCCCTCCTATCGTAGATTTAATGATTAATTCTACTATTCGGCCATTTTTCCAGGTCATTTTCACAATCTCAAAACCTCCTCTGGCTTTCAGGCCACTTACACTGCCTTCGCTCCATCTATCAGGTAAAGCAGGTAATAGTTGAATGGCACCATCATGGCTTTGCATCAACATTTCAGCAATTCCGGCGGTGCAACCAAAGTTGCCATCAATCTGGAATGGTGGATGCGCATCGAATAAATTATCGTAAGTACCACCTCCTTGCCGGCCGGGTACTTCGGCAGGTGATAACTGGTCAGTAATCAGTTTATAAGCCCGATTCCCATCTAATAATCTTGCCCACCAGTTAACCTTCCAACCCATCGACCAACCTGTTGACACATCACCTCTATAAATTAAAGAAGTGCGGGCCGCCGCAAATAAATCAGGATGCTGATAAGGCGAAACCTGATTGGAAGGGAAAAGCCCATATAAATGTGAGATATGGCGGTGCTGGTCTTTCGGGTCATCCAGGTCTTCCAACCATTCCTGCAATTGGTTGTGCTGCCCTATCTGCATAGGTGCCAATTGTTGCAATTTGGTTTTTATCTGGTCGGCAAACTCAACATCAGTTTTCAACACTTTTGCGGCATTGATGGCATTTGAAAACACATCAAATACCAACTGGTTATCCATCGTAGCGCCTGCCGTAATAGATGATTTCGGACGGCCTGCGGGAGAGTTTTCAGGCGAAGTACTTGGTGTTACTACCAGCCATTGGTGGGACGGTTCAGGTACCAGGAAATCATGATAAAAAGTAGCGATTCCTTTCAGAGCAGGATAATATTTTTGTAAAAAAGCTTTATCTCCTGTATACAGATAGTGCTGCCATACGTGCTGGCTCAACCAGGCTCCACCCATCGGCCACATTCCCCAGAATGCCCCATCTACTGCGCCATTGATACGCCATAAATCAGTATTATGATGCGCTACCCAGCCATTGGCATTATACATGGTTCTGGCTGTTTGCACGCCCGTTTCTGATAGCTCTCTCACCATGTCAAAAAGCGGCTCGTGCAGTTCTGTCAGGTTGGTGAGTTCAGCTGGCCAGTAGTTCATTTCCGTGTTAATATTAATCGTATACTTGCTATCCCAGGGTGGATCTACTTTATTATTCCAGATACCTTGCAGATTGGCAGGTTGTCCACCCGGACGGGAAGATGAAATCAACAGATAACGTCCAAACTGGAAATATAAGGATACAAAACTGGGGTCATTACCTTGAGCAAAGGCTTTCAGACGTTCGTCGGTAGGCAATTTTGCGGCTTCGGTTGTACCTAAATCCAGTTTTACCCGATTGAAAAACCGCTGATATTCTTTGATATGATTATTGAATAAAGTACCGTAAGGCATTTTTTCGGCCTTGGCTATATAAGCCTCTGCTCTTTTATTTTCATCGGCACTTATGTCATGATAATTCACAAAATTGGTAGCAATCGATACCAGAAGTGTTACTGCAGAAGCATTATTAACCGTGATGCTTGTATCGTTTCTGGTAGTCCGTCCATCATTCGGTAAAATTCTGGTGATTGTACGGAAACGCACTTCACCTTTCACACTTTCATGGTCTTTACCAATGCCAGAAACCGATAACTGATTACGTAGAGCCATAACAGCCGTTTTGAAAGGGCTATTCATCGACAAAGTAAAAGACAGACTCTTAGGTTTATTGGCATTCAGTCGGATAACCATCACCTGGTCAGGAATAGAAATAAACGTTGTCCGGGTATATTTTACGCCATTAGCCTGATAGGTAGTGGTTTGTATCGCCTGTTCAATATCCAGCTCTCTTCGGTAATTCGTATAATTTTCATGATTGGGGAAATCTAGCTGAATATTACCGACAGGCAGAAACATTTGTCCATGATCTTTTTTTGCAATAATGTGTTTTTGTGCCAGATCCTGCGCCTCCTGACTTTTCCCTGCAAAAATTAACTGACGGATAGCTGGTAAATTAGCTAAAGCCTCAGGATTATCGTTTCTGCTTGGCCCACCCGACCAGAACGAAGACTCATTCAATTGCAAAGTTTCATGAGTTACATTGCCATAAACCATCGCAGCCAATCGCCCATTACCTAAAGGCAAAGCATTTGTCCATTTACGATCAGCAGGTTGTTTATACCAGAGTTTAAAATTGGTTTGCTGGGCTTGTATGGCCGTAGAAAACAACAAAAGAAGTACGATTACTCTTTTCATAAAACAATTTGAAAGGGTTGAGGAGTGGGTGTAATACGTTTACAATTCAGTACTATTCAGAGGCAAATATAGTATTCTTGTAGAAAGATAATAGTATCTTCCATAGTTTTCTGTTGAATTTCCCACTAGGCTTTCTTAATCACATATTGATTCACCACAGCATTCACTACTCCGCCATTCACGATTGGCTATGATAATTTCAGGTAAAAAACAACTTCATACAGGCGATAATCAAGCCAAAGGCTAATAAATAGCGGAGTGTCGGAATATTGAAACGTTGGCTACCAAAATACGAACCCAATAAACCTCCGATAATAGTGGCCACTACCGCCCATTGCAAATCAGGAGTGAGATGCATACCTCCTTTTGATAATTGCCCGTATAAACCAGAGAGAGAGTTAACGAAGATAAAAAGAGCCGATACAGCCGCAGTTTCTTTCAATTTTGACCAGCGCATCAACAACATTAAAGGGCTCAGGATAATCCCTCCACCGATGCCGATCATGCCTGATAGTAAGCCTATGGCTGCACCCGATAGCAAAGCAGCCCATAATGGTACAGGTCGGTTAGGTGTTTCTTCTGAACGAAACTGATAGAGCAAACGAGCAATAGAGATTAGTATACAAGCAGCTAATATCTTTTTATAGATGCTATCCGGCAATGTCATAGTGCCTCCTAAATAGGCCATCGGTATACTTGCCAGAGCAAAAGGAAGAAATAAATTAATTTTAAAATGTCCTGCCCGATAAAACCCAATAAAAGAAAACAATGATACAGCCAGATTCATTACTAAAGCCGACGACTTCATCATAGAAGGGGCTACTCCTAACAACGCCATTACTGCCAGATACCCACTTGCTCCTCCATGTCCAACTGACGAATAGAGAAACGCTACAACGGCTAAAAGAAAGAGTAAAAGATAAAAATAAGCTTCCATGTGGTTAGGGAGATCGTTATGTTTGGGCAAATATAACGTAATATATATATTCGAATCAAAGCAGGAAATAATTAATTGGCTAATTCTTGGGTTTCCTGCTTTATAAATTCATCAAAGCGTTGTTGCAAGGCTTTATATGCTTTGATAGCTTTTAAGCCCTCATCACTTACCATAGCGCCTCCGCCTTGTTTCCCTCCTACCTGAGTAATCACCAAAGGCTTGTCTGACTGGGTATTCATGGATGTAATCAAATCCCAGGCCCGTTTATAAGACATATTCATGGCTTGTGCGGCCTTTGAGATTGAACCATGCTCAATAATCAATTCCATTAACTGAATACGGCCCTTCCCCAGATAACGCTCCGCCCCATCGGCACTTTCAATCCAGATAGTTCCGGCTACTTTCATATCTTTCGCATTAGGTAAAAGTTCCTGCATATATCCGCTTGATTAAATATCTCATCTGGCAAAAATAACAGAAAGAATAGCAAAGAAAAACTACCGGAATTATTAATTAAAAACAAGTGTCTGTATGGTCTTTAGCAGAAAACGGCTATATTTGAAGCGTTATATTTTAACAAATATAGCGTTATTTACTTATATACATTGCCTTTCATTATTAATCAATTACCGTCTATGAAAAACTATTTTCATTCAAGATTCTCGCTTATTCTATACCTTTGTTTATTCATTTCGATAGTTACTTATGCCCAGACTGCTACTTTGAAAGTAGAGGGGGAAGTTGAAAAACCATTAACCCTGACCGAAAGTGAATTTGCTAAACTACCACGAACAGAGGTAAAAGGCAAAGATAAAGATGGCAAAGAACATACATTTAGCGGTGTAACGCTGGCTGAAATCCTTAAACAAGCTGGCGCACCATTGGGTGGACAGCTAAGAGGTAAAAATCTGTCCAAATATCTGATTGCTGAAGCTGCTGATGGCTACAAAGCTATTTTTGCTCTGGCAGAATTAGACCCTGAATTTACTGACCAGATTATTATAGTGGCTGATAAAGTAGACGGTAATCCCCTGCCAAAAGGAGAAGGCTCTTTCCGTTTTGTGGTTCCTAAAGACAAAAAACATGCTCGCTGGATACGAGAAGTAGTGAGTATTAAGGTAGTATCTGCCAAAGAATAGTCAGCTTCTTGTGCCTGTATTAGCAATTTAAAGCGGGTTCGCTTAACTTTGTGTGATCATCAACATCCACAAAGCTTATGCATGGTTTCTTCCTGGACTTTTTTCATTCGGTGAGTATCATTGTTATCCTCATTCTGGCTTTAGTGCTATCGCAACTGGCACGCAAAGCACTCAACCGATATGCCAGAGTATCTTCCGGCAATATGCGTATCAATGCCACTACTTTCAGCTTTCTGAAAAATGCTATCAGTTTTGTCATTTTTGCCTTAGCCATTATTGCTGTTGTGCATCTGATTCCGGGTCTTGAAAAACTGGCTACTACCCTGTGGGCCAGTGCCGGGATTTTATCAGTTGTGATAGGTCTGGCTACGCAGCAAACCTTTGGAAATATTGTGAGCGGTATCTTTATTGTTATCTACAAACCTTTTCGTATCGGCGATTCCATCCAGCTACCTAACGGGCAACATGGGATTGTACAAGATATTACCTTACAGTTCACAGTCATCAATAATGCTGAAAACCGACACATTATCGTACCTAATTCGGTCATTACCAAAGATTATGTGATAAACTCAACCATCATTGACGATAAAGTCTGTAATCAGATTGACGTAAAGATTGTAACGAAAGATATAGACCAAGCAATGACCTTACTCAAAGAAATTGCCATCAATCACCCTGATTTTTATGATGTTTCTGCAAGTGAAATAAATAATGATACTGCTACAAAAATCAGCCCTATTCTGGTACAAGTCATTGATTTGTCTGACTCATGGGTTACATTGAGGTTAAGCGTGTGGTGCAAATCTTCCACCAAAGCCTTTGCTATGAAGTCTGATTTATTGCTAGCCATAAAGAAACGCTTCGACAGCGTAGGAATTAAGATATAAAAAATAAGGGCTACTCATGGAGTAGCCCCGGGTTGCGTTTCAAAAGGCGGTCAGGCAGCTTTCTTTGCCTTTTTATGATGATGTTTTTTTGAATTGTCTGCTACTTTTTGCTCGTTTTTGGTTTCTTTCTTTTCCTCTTTCTTCTCTACTTTAGCGGTTTTTTCTTTGGGGTTTTGTTGTTTTTTACCTCCTTTGGCAAATGTAACAGGGGCGAAAAGTATAGCAACTGCTAGGGCTGCTAATAAAACTGATTTTCTCATGTTTCTAATAGTTTAAACTTGCGTTGGTTTATTCACCTGACACCGGCGAACTTTCTGATACAAATCTCAACTTTAGGTATTAAAACCAGTATAAGGCCAAATTAAATGCGGGTTAAATCAATCTCTCCCAGATTAAAACTACACTTAGTTATTATCTGCATTGGGCAATTGCACGCTTACTTTCGTCCCTTCATTCAGCTGGCTCTGGATACTTATTTTGCCTTTGTGCAGCTCTACAATTTTACTACAAACCGAAAGCCCTATGCCAAAACCCGATATATTAAGGGCATTTTTTGAGCGATAAAAAGGCTCAAAAATCGTTTCTAAATCTTCTTTTGGTATGCCTATTCCCTCATCTTTAATCGTGACAATGGTATAGGTTTTGTTAAAATCGACAATTACTTCCGCCTGCTGCATAGGCGAGTACTTACAGGCATTATCTATCAGATTAATAAATGTTGTTTTCAATAAAGCCTCATTGCCAAAAACAATAATAGAGTTTTCGTCTTCCGGTTCCTTGGCATATTTCACTGTTACACGGTATTCAGGCTTGCTCATACCTAATTCATCCTGCGCCTGAAAAATAATATCGTCAATTCGTACCTCACCAAAATTGATCAGAGGTGATTTAAACGGACGAACAATCTGCAATAAATCATTCGAAAGATTGATCAGTCGGTTAATATCATGGCGGATATTCTGCAAGATTCCTCTGTGTTGTTCAATGGTCAGGTTTTCTTCCAGACTAATCTCTACCTCTGATTTCAGGGCAGCTAAAGGTGTACGTAATTCGTGCGAAGCATGAGAAACAAAGCTCTTTTGCAGCTCAAAAGACTGCTCTAAGCGAGATAACATTTTATTAAATGCCGCCGCTAACTGGCCTATTTCATTTCTACTATCGTACCCTTCAATGCGCTGCCTGAGATTATTGGCCGTAATCGTACTTATCTTGCTGATAAAGGCATTAACTGGCTTTAATGCCCCTCCAGCGAAGAAAATGCCTAATAAAATAGTAACCAAAATACCTACCACCAAGCCTACAATCAGCGTATCGCGTAGATTTCTCAGTTTACTTTTACCGAATTTATCATAGGCTGATGCCAATACGACAAAGTGCTGCTGATCTAAATTATATGCTAATCCTAAAGATTCATTTTCTCCTGTTGAAAACTCCAGGTATTCAGATTCAGACTCCCTTACCCTATCCAATAAAGACGCATCATAATCAATCACTATTTCATCGATATTGCTATACAATAGCTCGTTCTTATCCGAAAAAATCAGAATCTTTTCATCATGCAGGGCAGTAAGGGTGTTTTTATCGATAATCCTTAATAAAGCATTGTCTATTTCATCTACTTTTATGAAAAAAGAAGCCGTAGTGAGTGCCTTGTTTTTCAGACGCTCCATAAATTCTTCTTCTCTATAAGTGGCCGATTGCTGATAGATAATCCATGAAAACAACGACAATAAACTCGCTACAATAATCGAAAACTGAATCGCTATTTTAGTCTGTATTTTCATGCACTTTCTCTAATCATATAGCCTAAGCCCGGACGGGTATGAATCAGTTTAGGTTCGAAGCCCTTGTCTATTTTCCGGCGCAGAATATTGATATATACCTCAATTACATTGGTACCCGTATCGAAATGTATATCCCATACATTGGTAGCAATTTCGGGTTTAGAAATAATTCTTCCCTGATTTTTCACCAGAAATAGCAGAAAATCATACTCACGGGCAGTCAGTCTTATTTCATTACCGGCTCTTTTTACTAATTTACTATCCAGAAAAATCTCCAGATCAGCAATTTTTACCACATTCCCCAGGTTTTCAGGCTCAGGATTATTATGTCTCAGTGCTACCAGCACTCTATGATATAACTCTCTGAAATCAAAAGGTTTTACAATATAGTCGTCTGCTCCTGCCTCAAATCCCTCTATCTTATCTTCTATTTCGCTCATAGCCGTCAACATGAGTATAGGCAAATTAGGCCTAAACGACCTGATGCTCTTACATACCTCAAAGCCATTCATTTCGGGCAGGTTAATATCTAATATGATTAAATCAAAGTCTATCGACTCTGCGCGTCTTAGTCCTAAAGTACCATTATAAGCTACTTCTATTTCAAAACCTTTATTTGTTAATCCACGGGTCAGTAACTGAGCGATTCTCTGGTCGTCTTCAATTACCAAGATTTTTTTTGCCGACATTCCGTTCACAATCTTTAAAAATTATCCAATTTCTAACCAATATAGGTACTGTATTTCACTGATTAGAGTAGCTTTTTCTTTCTAATCAATCAGCGTTCGCATCTATACGTTTATTCAAAGATACGAATCTCATCGCACTGTTTTTAAGCATTTATCTTTTTTTAATATATTTCTAAGCAATAATTAAGGTGTATTTCAAGGTCAAAAAGGATTTATGACTTAAAATTGTATGATGGTTCAGCGTCTCAATTATGGCTCCATCAGACCCTAAAA
Organism: Emticicia fontis; assembly: GCF_054779675.1. Taxonomy (NCBI): domain Bacteria; kingdom Pseudomonadati; phylum Bacteroidota; class Cytophagia; order Cytophagales; family Leadbetterellaceae; genus Emticicia; species Emticicia fontis. The sequence goes on along the minus strand of NZ_BAAGXU010000064.1, from coordinate 214,654 downwards.
ATATTTATAATCTAAACCTCTGAAAATACTCAGAAAAACCTGCAAGAGCCGTATTTTATTACTATAAAGACGACAGTAACCAAATAAATTATTGTTCTAATAGAAAATAGCCCTGAATTATTGTGTTAATACGTATATTTCTTTTTAAAGTACCAATTCGCAGCTACCTTTGCTTTCCTGTTAATTTTTAACTTTCCTAAACTATCTAATTTAAATGGATCAACAACCCACAGAACACCAGACGCGTACCTATGCAGCTGCGATAAGTATTTTATTATTACTTTCCTTATTATGGGGTGGATACCAATGGAGACTCGGAGGTACGCTCAAAAAAGAAAACGAAGTATTAACCAAACGCACCGACTCACTGAAAGTAGTAAGAGATAATCTTCAGAAAGAATTAGAAGGCATATCATCACAACTGGAAGCGGCCACGGCTCAGAACCAGAGTATGTCTGCCTCGCTTACAAGCATCAATGAGAAATTAGCCGAAAAAGATAAAGTGTTGAGTCGTCTGCAAAAAGACAACCAGTCACTAGGTACTTTACGAAAACAGGTAAACGAACTAAAAAACCTGAAAGAATCGCTTAGTAATGAATTGGCTATGGTAAAACAGGAGAATGCTCAGTTGAGAGCTGATAACTCCAGACTTACACAAGAAAATGCTGATTTAAGACGACAGAATAATGAGAAAAAAGTTGATAGTTTTTTACCAAAAGAAGAAGAGTCTTCGGCTTCGCTTTTAGGGGCCAATGCTTTTCGGGTAGATGTGATGAACCGGAGAGAAAAACTCATAGTAAAAGGCCGCAGAGCAAGAGAAGTAGCCATTATGTTTGATTTGCCAGAAGGGGCAAAAGGTGGAGCTGATGAAATTGTGTACTTAAGCATCAAAGATATTACCCAGAAACCATTGAAAGATAGCAAAGCCAAACAGGTGAATGTTGCGATAAAAGGCGTTATGAATCCGGTTACGGTACATTTGACCAAGGCAGTAGATTTTACCAGAAACCCGCAAAGGGTTACTCTGAAATATAAATTAGATGAGAAATTGCAGACAGGTGTATATGTAGCTGAAATGTTTACCGAAAAATTATTTGTAGGAAAGGTTGAGTTCCGATTGAGATAATGATCTGTCAGCACAAATGATCAAGCACTTTTAGCTTTGGGATTTATATTGATAAAATAGGTAAAGATTGCCATTATCTTTACCTATTTCTTTTACAGTCCTCTACTTCACGCTGCTCAATACGCGTGGAATCGGAAGAATTTCTGTCTGGCGACCATCTATATACCGGAAGCCCTTTTCATCAAAAAAGCCATCTTCTTCCAGCATAATTCTGATAGGTTTCTTCCATTCTGTCAAATCAACTGATACATTCAGTTCTATTGAATAAGCCGTATTCAGATTCAATGGATAATCGCCACTACCAATGGTTTTCCCCTGATTATCCCACATACCTATGGTTGGCCCGGCAGCATGCCCATGATTACCGATAGGGTGTGTATAAATCGTACCTCTTAAACCTTCTTTCTTTGATTGTTCCAGCGCTTTTGCCAGAATTTCATTACCTGTTAAACCTGCTTTAAAGTTGTCAGTCAGGTTGTTTTGTAATTGATTACCCAGCTTGAAGGCTTTTTTTAAATATTCAGGTACATCTGTTTCTCCCGCTTTCAATATATAAGCGTGCTGTTGCTGGTCTGTATTCAGGCGTAGATAAGTAATCCCAAAATCACAATGCAGCAAATCTCCCGGCAAGATGATTTGTTTTTGCGGGCGTTTAGAGAAAGTGCGTAAATGGTCAAAACTTTCAGGATCAAGTCTTTGAATATCAACTGTCGGATGGAACCACGTATCCAAACCTAAATCGGTCACCCGTTGGCGCATCCACCATACTACATCGTCGGTAGTAGTAATACCCGGCTGAATCACTTTATCTGAAAAAGCCTCCTGAATAATATCGTGCGAAATACGGCATATCTGCTGGTAAATAATCATTTCACGCTCCGTTCGGGTTTCAAGCCAGTTTACTGCCAGATTAGAAGCCGATACTACCTTACTCTGAAATTCCACTGGCAGTTTCTCCATCAGTTCTTTCTGCTCTGTATAAGTCAGCCCATCAGCATGGGCATAATATTTCGAGAAGTTCAGCCCGATTTTCTTAGGATTCTTTTCTTTGATTACTTTTACCAAGGCATCCCATTGGTCAGGATTGGTATTCAAATCCCATTCCCCTTTGAGTAAATTACCCACATCATAACGGGCAATAGCCAGACGCTCTACTCCTTCTTTTGCCCCTTTATCAAAAAATACCATTATCGTACGTCGCCTTGCTGAAAGCCATACTGAGGGTAACATTGTTTTCATAACAGGGTCTTCGTTATATTCTCTCGAAATCAGCACCCACATATCAATGCCCTCTTTTCGCATCAGTTGTGGTAAAAGATTAGTCATTCTATCTTCTAAAATCTCGTCGATGACAGTAGCACGTTCACGTTCTGACAAAATACGGGGAATAGTGGTCTGAGAAAAAGCTGGGGTAATGGCAAAGAAACAAAAGGCAAGGAATAAAAATCTTTTCATGATGAATATAGCTTAGTTTAGGAACCTAAATATAAGCCTCATCAGCTAAAAAACATTATCTGGTTGAACATTTTTATACAATTCTACTTACAGTTCTACTAATTCATTTTATTTGAATATATTTGTTTAAAACCCATCTATCCTCTATGAGACTAAGCTTTACTGCATTTTTTACACTATTCAGTTTATCCATACTCTTCGCCCAGAACAAAACCCAGATGGTCAGAGGGAGTGTCATTGACCGCATTACCCGCCAGCCTATTGTGGGGGCATCTGTTCAGATTACGGGCACAACCCAAGGCGCTATTACTGATGCTTCCGGTCTTTTCTCTATTCCAAATGTAGCCATTGGCCGACGTTCTGTTAAATGTAGCTCTATTGGCTATGAGGCCTATTCAAGTGAAGAGTTTATTCTGAACTCTGCTAAAGAAGTAGTACTAACCATTGAATTAAGCGAAGCCACCGGAGATTTACAGGAAGTAAAAGTAACTGCCTCGCAAAACACAAGCCGCCCTGTAAACGATCTGGCTTTTGTGAGTGCAAGGTCTTTTACGGTAGAAGAAACAGAGCGAATTCCGGCCTCTGTCAATGACCCGGGCCGTATGGCATTAGCCTATCCGGGTGTGAAAGCTGGTAGAGACGAAAACGAAAATAAGATTGTAGTACGCGGCAACTCTCCTTTTGGTATTTTGTGGCGTTTAGAGGGCATTGATGTACCCAACCCTAATCACTTTGCGCAACCGGGTTCGGGCGGTGGTGGTATCACCGTTTTTAGTGCGCAATTGCTAAGCCGTTCTGACTTTTTTACAGGCGGGATGCCTGCCGAATATGGCAATACCATCACGGGGGCATTTGATATTCGTTTCAGAGAAGGGAATCAGCAAAAGCGAGAATACAGAACTAAAATTGGTTTATTAGGTCTTGATTTCTCGACCGAAGGGCCAATTACCAAAGGGCGATCTTCTTATCTGGTCAATTATCGCTATTCTACTTTAGGTTTATTGAGCCAGATGGGTTTTTATCTGGTAGGTGAACGGGTATCGAATCTTTTTCAGGATTTATCTTTCAATATAGCTTTTCATAGCAAAGATGGTAAGAAAACCACTACCCTATTTGGTTTAGGCGGACTAAGCACTGAACATTATTTTCCGGTTGAAGACCCTGAGAAACGAGTCTTAGGCAAAGCTGATAACTGGGAAGACAGACTAAGACCTGCTAATATGGGCGCATTAGGCTTAACCCATACCAGCAATATCAACGAAAAATCATCACTCAAATATGTAGTGGCAGTGATTGGTAGCGCTATCAAGCGTTTTTCTGATACGCTTAGCCTCAAAGATGAACGATTCAGATACGATACACAGGCCTATAAAGAGTTTCGCCTGGCAGGTTCGGTAGCCTATAATTATAAATTCAACAACAAAACCCGTCTGAAAGCCGGAGTTATTCTGAATTATATTGATTTCGATTTTTTCAAAGAAACGGCCGCGCGAAAATCTGTCAGCGATGTGAATCAGTTGAATGCAGGCAGACAGGTTTCTGTAAATGGTAGCGGGAATACGCAAACAGCTCAGGCTTATGCACAAATAGTACAGAATCTGGGTAAGGGTTTGACCTTAAACGCGGGCTTTCATCTGATGCATTTATTCCTGAATAATACGTCTTCAGTAGAACCTCGTCTATCGGTTCAATACCGTTCGCCTAATGCCCATACCTTTAGTTTTGCCTATGGTTTATACAGCCAGTTGCTACCGATGAGTGCCTATTTTTATAGCAAAAAGGATACAATAGCCGGAGTTATCAGCGAATCAAGGCCTAATAAAAACCTGTCTTTACCTAGATCAAATCATTTTATTCTGAGTTATAATTATGTCACCCCAAGCCTCTGGAAATTCACGGCTGAAGCTTATTATCAACTATTAAACAAAATTCCGGTAGAATCTAAAACAGGCTCTGGCTACTGGATGTTGAATTATGCCGAAAACTTCCCGGAAACAGCCGTAGTGAGCAAGGGTAAAGGTAGAAATATCGGAATTGATTTATCAGTAGAAAGATTCTTCTCAAAAAAATATTATCTGGTATTGACAGGCTCAATCTTTGATGCCCGCTACCGAACCATTGATGGCAAATGGTATAATTCTTCATTTAATGACAAGTTCAGTACGGCTCTTACTTTTGGCCGCGAGTTTATGTTCAAAAATGGCTCGGTTCTTCAGATTGGAGCAAGGTCAATCTATAACGGTGGTTTCCGCTATACGCCTTTAGATGAGACAGCGTCTGCCAAAGAAAAAACATATATAACACTGAAAGGGGCCGACTACTCTCTGCAAGCACCTGCCTATTTCCGCATTGATGGAAGAGCTTCTTATCGTACCAATCGCCGGAAATATGCCACAGTAGTATCATTAGATTTGCAGAACGCCACCAATTACATAAACGTAACGAGTGTGCAGTACAATAGCATTGAGAACCGATTAGAGACCCGTAAAACGGGGAATGGCCTGGTGCCTGTTTTAAGTTTCCAGATAGATTTTTAAACACAACTATACAAAAAACACTTTTCAACGTCATAATCAGGCTTTTCATCTATAAAATACCCCTAAGACACATTATTAATTTCTAATCTGTCTTTGAATATTTATATTTGTCAATATTACAATTTATTTAGTCTACTTCTACCCAATAATGCATCTCATCTCAAAAATATTTGTGATTGCACTTGTGCTATTAGTTGGCGCTTGTGTAACTCCATTTGAGATAAATCTGAGTAGTGAAAAGAAGTATCTGGTAATTGAAGGTACTCTGACAGACATAGATGCCAATCAGACAATCAGCATTCAGGAAACCCACAATTACGAAGACAATAATTATAATGTTCCGGTACTGAATCTGAAAGTTGAGGTGATAATAAACGGAGCTGAGACCATTCATCTTACTGAAAAAGGCAATGGTATTTATGCGCTTCCATTTGCCTTTCGCATACAGACTGATCATAAGTACAAATTACGCTTTCAGAAACCTGATGGTACTATTTATGAATCAAGTGAAGAAAAAACCACAAAAGTACCAACCATTGACCGGATTTTTGATGAATTTGAGGGAGAAGGAATAAAAGGAGAGTTGAGAAATATACCTGCCAACTATATCTATTTAGATTTTAAGGATGACCCGAATACAAAGGATTTTTACGTCTGGACATGGAAACTATGGGAAAATCAATTGTATTGTAGAACCGATTATTACGATTATTACTGCAAAACCAAGTGCTGGGAAATACTCGAAAATAAAGATTTTAATGTTTTTAGCGACGTCTATTCAAATGGAAAACCTGCTAATGGGAAATTAATCGCTAAAATACCATTTTATTCATTCGATGGAGCACTTCTTGAAATTAAACAACAGGCGATATCAGAACAGGTATTCCGTTATTACAAATTGATAAGTGACCAGACCCAAACCAATGGAACACTGGTGGATACCCCTCCTGCTGCCATTGTAGGAAATATAAAAAATATCAATAACCCTGATGAGCCTGTATCTGGTGTATTTTCGGTAGCGAGCACAGTAAAACAAAAATATTGGATAGACCGTAAAAACAGCTATGGCAAAGCAATACCGGTAGGTCTATTAGGCCGCACGGCTCTTCCGCCACCCAATGGAGCAAATGAACCATGCATTGAAGGTAGTACCCGTACGCCAAATAAACCGGAAGGTTGGGTAGATTGAATCATACAACGAATATAAATTTCCATCTGACTAATGAGTATAAAGAAAACGTGGTTTGTTCTTGCGGCAGGTTTGTGGGTATGTTCGTGTGTTGAACCTTTTGAAATAAGTTTTCCGCAAGGCAAAAAAATCCTGACTGTAGATGCCACCATTACCGATACCACTGATGAACAGGTTTTTAGTATTACTGAATCTGAAAACCGGAATAGCGTAGTCTACTCTTTTCCTGTCAGGCAGGCTAAGGTTGAAGTATTGGTAAATAATACTGAAAAGGTACTGCTCACTGAAAGAACACCAGGCATTTATGTACTGCCGATGTCTTTTAAACTGAAAGTGGGTAATAGCTATAAGCTTTTGTTTGCGAAAGCAGATGGCACAAAATATGAATCGGCTGAGGAGATTATGACCAGTGTGCCTGAAATTGATAAGGTATATGATGAATTTCTGATTGATGGAAAAAAAGTAAACGCAGGTTATGACCCAGCCTCTTATATTTATCTGGATACCACGGACCCGGCTGACGAAAAAAATAATTATGTGTGGACCTGGCGATTGTGGGAGAAACAAATCATTTGCAAATCTTGTGTAGGCGGCAGGTATTTTACTTCGCCTCCTCCTGAGGGGAAATGCGAAACTGAGGAACGATATAAAGAGGTTCCCTTTTTTGATTATGCCTGCGATGGTAATTGTTGGGATATATTCTATAATACAACTATCAATGTATTTAGCGACGTCTTTAGTAACGGAAAAACAATAAAGGGCAGGTTGATAGCCAAAATCCCTTACTATTCGAGAGACGGAGCTTTGCTTGAAATCAAACAGCAATCTGTAACCCCGGCAGCATACAGATATTTAAGATTATTGGTAGACCAGACACAAAATACAGGTAGTCTGGTAGATACTCCTCCGGCAGCGGTGATTGGCAACGTTAAAAATATGGCTAATCCCAGTGAAGAAATTGCCGGATTTTTTATGGTCTCGGGGGTACGTAAAATCAGGTATTGGTTAAGTAGAGCAAATGCCCGGGAAACCAGTGCAGTACCGACAGGCCTTCTGGGGCATCAGATTTATTATGAGCCTACCTCATTACCACCTGATCCGCCCAGACCACCACTGGCACCATGTATACCAGGTAAGTATCGGGCAAATGTGAAACCTGAAGGATGGATAGATTAGAAAATAAAACCAATTAAAACTAATAAAAATGCTCAAAAGCAAAAGTTTCTTATTCTTATTGTGTATTTGTTTACTGTTTTATGCCTGTGTTGAACCTTTTGATTTAGGAAAGCAGCAAGATAGAAAAATACTGACAGTTGATGCCACGATTACCGATTTGGCCGATGAGCAAACAGTTAAAATAATAGAATCTTATAGTAGTACTAATGTAGTCTATGAGTTACCTATTACGAAAGCTAAAGTAGAAATTATCGTTAACGATAACGAAAGAGTTCCGCTGACTGAAAGAGGCGGAGGAGTATATGTTCTACCCATTTCTTTTCATACAAGGGTAGGTGAAAAATATAAATTAGCTTTTCAGAAAGAAGATGGCACCAAATACGAATCAGAAGAAGAACGCCAGAGTGTAGTTTCTGATATTACGAAGGTATATGATGAATTCAGAGTTGATGGAATTGAAACGAGTTTAGGAAACAAACCAGCGCATTATATCTATCTGGATACCAATGATCCTGCCAGCGAAAAGAACAGTTATATGTGGTCATGGAAACTGTGGGAAAGACAAAACGTCTGTATAACTTGTGTTGGAGGTAGATATTTTCTCACCCCTGCGCCTGCACGATGTAAAATGGAAGATGGCTTCTCAGAAGTTACCTACGACTATGCGTGTAATCAGGAGTGCTGGCAGATTTTTTATAATAATGACCTGAATGTCTTTAGTGATGTTTTTTCAAACGGACAACCGATTATAGGCAGGCTTATAGGAAAAATCCCTTATTACTCGGGCATTGGCGCTTTGCTTGAAATTAAGCAGCAATCTATTTCTGCGTCAGCTTACCAATATATGAAGCTATTAGCCAATCAGGTACAAAATAATGGTAGCCTGGTAGATACTCCTCCCGCGGCTATTATCGGTAATGTAAAAAATGTGACTAACCCTGACGAAGCCGTAGCAGGTTTCTTTATGGTAACAAGTGTGCGTTCTGTAAAATACTGGCTAAATAAGCAAAATGCGCTGGGTCTGGCAGCACCGATAGGTGTTATTGATCATCCTGTTAATTATGAACCTTCAAACGGAGACCCTCGGCGCCCCCCACAAGCTCCCTGTGACGAAGGTAAATATCGCACACATTTTAAACCGGATGGTTGGGTAAATTAAAAGTGTATTACCAATCAACCGCTGAAATCTTGTATCAAAGAATATGTCTTAACCCAGATTAAACTGAAGGTTAAGCAATTTAAATAAGAGAGTTAAGATTCATTTCATAACATTTACTACCATCATTTGACCTAATTCTTACAAATGAAGAAACTTTACATTATAAGTTCATTTCTATTATTCAGCATAGCTGCGCAGGCTCAGGTATATTATCGGTTTAGCGGCTATGTACGAGATACACTTGATGGCAAGCCTCTGGTCAAAGCCTCAATCAATATTGATTTTGGCAAGTTTGGCGCTGTGACCGATGAAAATGGTTTTTTTGACATAAACATACCTTCTGGCGAGCATGCCGTAACTATCAGATTCGTAGGCTATCGCCCCGTACGTGATGGTTTCAGAATCTTGTCAGACATAACCCGCAAATATGCTTTAGGGCGTCTGGAGAATGAATTGGAAGAGGTAATCGTATCCAGCAAAGGTGTCGAAGCCAATGTGCAACGCCCTTTATTAGGAGTAAATCAGCTGAATATCAAAACCCTTCGCAAACTTCCTGCGGCTATTGGTGAGGTAGATATCCTCAGAGGATTACAGATGCTTCCAGGCGTAACCAGCGTAGGCGAGGCATCAAACGGAGTCAATATCAGAGGTGGTACTACTGACCAGAACTTATTACTATTAGACGATATTCCGATTTTCAACCCTACCCATATGTTTGGTTTGTTTACTGCGTTCCCGTCAGAAGCGGCATCAGGGGTTGAGGTTTATAAAGGTAATACACCTGCCCGTTTTGGTGGTAGAGCCGCTGCGGTAATGGATGTAACTTTAACACAACCATCGTTAGATAAATTCAAAATGAATGGAGGTATCAGTCTGGTTTCTAACCGCCTGACCTTAGATATACCAATAGTCAAAGATAAATTAGGCGTGATGGTTTCGGGTAGAGCATCTTATAACGATTTCTTATTGCCGATTGCTTCAAAAAAACTGGACGATATTAAAGCTAACTTTGCTGACCTTGTAGGAAAAGTTTTCTGGCGTTTAAACAGCAAAAATACGATTACTGCTTCGGGATATTATAGCAAAGACTTCTTCCAGACTGAATTATTAGGTGGAATCGGGAATATCAATGCTACTTCTACGCAATATGATTACCGCAGTAGAAGTTTCTCGGCACGTTGGTTTTATGCCATATCGCCCAAATTAAACTTACAGACAACGGTTGTTTCAGCTTATTATGTACCAAAAACTTTATTGCCTGAATTGAATTCTGATAACAAGGTTGTTTTACTGTCAGACATAGGGTATAAACAAGCCAAAACCAACCTCAATTATTCTTTAAACAAACATAATATAGAGGCAGGTATCAGTGCCACCAAATATAAAATTGCTCCGGGAGAATTACAACCGGGTACCAGTCGTAGCGTATTAGCATTGAAAACGCCTGAAGAACATTCATTAGAAACAGGTATTTATGCCGAAGACGAAATCACGCTTTCACCTAAAACTACGTTTTCGGTAGGTGTCAGATACTCTCGTTTTTTTGCTTTAGGGCCGGCTGACGTACAAGTTTATGAACCAGGCCAACCAAAAGACGCCTTATCTATCCGTGATACCTTATCTTATGCTAAAGGAAAAATCATTCAGGCCTATGGTGGTTTTGAACCAAGAGTCGGATTGAAATACTCGTTGAGCGAAAAAACCTCTATCAAATTAGGATACAACATCATGCGTCAGTATATGCAGGTAGTAACCAATACCACTACCCCGTTACCAACTTCCAGATGGAAAACATCAGACAGCAATGTTCGTCCGCAAATAAGCTCATTAATGGCCGCAGGTGTATTTCACAATTTACCGGGGAATATTTATGAACTTTCGGTAGAAGGATATTACCGCATGACCAATAATATTATTGATTATAAACCGGGAGCAGATTTCTTATTGGATTCACACCCTGAAATGCAGTTATTACAAGGTAAAAACCGCTCATATGGTTTAGAGGTGATGTTCTCAAAGAAAAAAGGTGAAATGACCGGCTGGGTAAACTATACGTATTCCCGCTCTATGAATCAGGTATCAGAAGGTACTACTTTTGGCGAACAAATAAATTTCGGAAAATGGTATCCGGCCAACTATGACCGTCCTCACTCGTTTAACGCCTCTGTCATTATCAATCAGGGCAAGCACCACGATTTCTCGTTTAACTTTTCATATAGTACAGGTCGTCCGTTTACAATGCCTGAAGGATTTATTATTTACCAAGGCAGCAGTTACCCTTATTATGGCGTGCGTAACAATGCCCGTCTCCCAGATTATCACCGCCTTGATTTTGCCTGGAATATCTATCAGCCAAGCATGAAAGATAAACGTTTTAAAGGCAACTGGACATTTACTGTCTTCAATCTATACGGTAAGAAAAACGCGTACTCGGTATTCATTCGCACCCAGGGGACAGCCGTTTCAGCCTATAAACTGGTGGTTTTTGGGGCGCCGATTGTTTCATTATCTTATAATTTCAAATTCCTATAGAATAATCAACACTTTAATATTTCAAGAAAGTCCTCCTGACAAGAGGACTTTTTTTTATGATTACGCAACCCTCTCACAATTAATTGCATCTACTTGAAAACTAACAATTTTAATCATCTCCGAATTATGAAAAAGCTCCCATTAGTATTACTCGCGCTCGTACTATTCTGCTCAAACATGGCTTTTGCTCAAACCCTAGAATCAAATACGCAATGGCTTAGCAGCCATCTTGACAAATTAGTAAAAGAAGAAAAAGGCAAAAACCTGAATGTGAATGGGAAAGAGAGTGAACCCACTTTCAGATTCAAGGGCTGCCAGATGAATATGAACATTGATTCAAGAGACTCAGATGTTGATTTTGGCATGTCTATTTCCTGGTTGTTGAAAGATGTACAAAGAATTTCGTATGCCAGAAAAGACAGCAATTACGAATTGAAAATGATAGTACCAGCCGATAGAATGAAAGTAAAGCTAGGCTTTGGCAATGACAATGCCTTGAGCGGCTCATTTAATCTGAAAGATAATGATGGTGATAGCAAAACCAATTTCACGCTCCATACAGACGACGAAAGCATGGTAAAAGCAATAGTAAATAAATTTGAAGATACAGTAAGAATGTGTAAAAACAGCAGATAATCGGAGGGGCAAATGCCCCTCTTCTTTTTAAAATTCGAGATAAGGTTCTAGCTTCTGAATAGTAGCCTCGTCTAATAGCTTTATCTGTTTCAAATCATCTATCGATTTAAAACTGCCATGTTGTTCACGATAAGCAATAATGGCTCGTGCCTGTGCAAATTTCAGATAAGGATGTCTTAAATCGGCAATCGAGAGTTGATTGACTTTCAATTTTTTAATACCACCATTTACATAACCATACTTCAATAGCTCGTCTGCTGTTTCTGTTGGTAATCCATAAGTTTCCCGTACCTGTTCTGCATTGGCAAATCCGCCCAATATATCTCTGAATTTCACAATTCGCTTTGCATAGCCTGAACCTATGCCTCTTATCAACTTCAGTTGCGTAGTATCAGCCGTATTTAAATCAAACTTAGCAAGCGTTTCTACTTTTTTGGGAGCAACTGTCACAGGCTTTTCAGCGACAACAGGTTGAGCAATGATTTCGGCTTGTGGGGTATTGGTAGATTCTTCATCAGCTGATGGCAAAGTGATGTAAGGTTCTAATCGCTCATAAGTCTCTGGATAAAGCCCGTAAATTTTAGCAAAGTCTTCCTTTTTTCTAAACTTTCCGCCTTTGCTTCTGTATTTTTCAATGCGTTCCGCTATAAACTTGGGTAATCCTAATTCTTCTAATTGAGCAACAGTGGCTGTATTTGGGTCAAAATTAAAATGCTTATAGGTTTTAGTCTTAGTGTCGGTATAATCAGATTTAAACTGACGATTCTTGCTATACTCTTTGGTTTGATTATCTACAGCAACGGTCAGACTATCGAGCATTTTTGGGGAAGAAATAACCAGATTCTGTGGTTTCTGGCTAAAAAAATAGTCTGCCCCCCACATCAAAAGCAGCACGCCTATAATAATTCCAAATGCCATTACAACTCCCTTCGCTTCGTGGGAAGTCATACTCAGAGAAGCCCGGATAAACTTAAGCAATCGGTTCATAAAATAGTAGTCACATACAAATTACTCAAAAATAACAAGATAGCTCATGTATTTGCGAGGTTTTCGCTAATTTTGTGAGATTTTCAACAACAGGATATAAATCTATATAAAATAATATAAATGAGCAAACCAGCATTAACAAATTCACTGCAAGATATTATTTCCCATGCCAAAGAATATGGCTTTGTGTTTCCATCTTCTGAAATCTACGACGGGCTTCAGGCAGTTTATGACTACGGACAAAATGGTGTAGAGCTTAAAAATAATCTGAAAGCAGCATGGTGGAAGGCCATGACTCAATTGCACGACAATATTGTTGGGATTGATGCCGCTATTTTTATGCACCCTTTGACCTGGAAAGCATCAGGACACGTAGATGGTTTCAACGACCCGATGATTGATAATAAAGACAGCAAAAAACGTTATCGTGCTGACCAGTTACTTGAAGGAAAAGCAGAAGAATATGTGGCAGCCGGACAACCCGAAAAAGCACAGGCTTTATTAGCTGAAATGGGCAGATTATTAAGTGCCGAAGATTTGGCAGGTGTTCGTGATTTGATTATTGCCGAAAATATTATTTGCCCTATCTCAAAAACTGCCAACTGGACAGAAGTACGCCAGTTTAACCTGATGTTTTCTACACAGGTAGGTTCGGTAGCAGAAGACTCAAGTTTAATCTATCTACGTCCTGAGACCGCACAAGGGATTTTTGTAAACTTCCTGAATGTGCAAAAAACCGGACGTATGAAAATACCTTTTGGTATTGCCCAGATAGGTAAGGCTTTCAGAAACGAGATTGTGGCTCGCCAGTTTACTTTCCGTATGCGTGAGTTTGAGCAAATGGAGATGCAGTTTTTCGTTCGCCCCGGAACAGAAATGGAATGGTATAAACTATGGAAAGAAACCCGTTTGAAATTCCATCAGGCAGTAGGTTTACCAATCGAAAAACTGAAATTCCATGACCATGAGAAATTAGCTCACTACGCCAATGCGGCTGTAGATATTGAATTTGAATTCCCTTTTGGTTTCCGCGAAATGGAAGGTATCCACTCTAGAACTGATTTTGATTTACGTAATCATCAGGAATTATCGAAGAAAAAACAACAATACTTTGATGCTGAACTGGATGAAAATGGTAAGCCTTATGGTAATTATATTCCTTATGTAGTTGAAACATCAGTAGGTGCTGACCGCCTTTTCTTAGCTACTTTCTGCAATGCCTTTACAAGAGAAACAGTTGGCGAAGGAGAAAACGAAAAAGAGCGTACTTATCTGAAACTACACCCTGCTTTAGCGCCTATCAAAGCAGCCGTATTGCCATTAGTTAAACGAGATGGTTTAGCAGAAAAAGGTGAAGCCATTGCAAACTCATTAAAATCTTCTTTCAGAACGGTTTATGATGATGGTGGTGCGATTGGAAAACGCTATACCCGTCAGGACTTAATAGGTACTCCTTTCTGTATAGCAGTTGATTACCAGACGATGGAAGATGATACTGTAACTATCCGTCACCGCGATAGCATGGAACAGGAAAGAGTAAGTATCAGTGAATTGAAAGAAAAAATCGGGTATCAGGTTTCTATGGAACGTATCCTTGAAAATATATAGGATTTTATCCTTCTAATAATTAAAACCGGCATGAGGTAAGTATTTATTTCCTGCCGGTTTTGTTTTTTAATAATAGCTGTTATCAAGTCTTCTAAACTGCTTTTCTCGCAATATCAATCCAGTAGATAAAATTTTTCACAGATTTCTTGTTATTATTTAATTTCTTCATCTTTTTATACTATTTTTATCAAGATTTGAATAATCGATATACCTGTTAATATAAACACTATTATGGAGCTCTCTCCTGATAAAACCCTATTGGAGTATTTTTACTATCGGGAAAAAAATCAACCCGATAAAATATATCTCCGGCAACCATTTGGGGATACTTATAAAGATTTTTCGTGGAGAGAGGTGGGCCAGCAAGCCCGCAAAATAGCTACTTATCTGAAATCCCTGAATCTCCCTCCAAAAAGCAATATAGGATTAGTTTCAAAAAACTGTGCAGAATGGCTTATTGCCGACTTCGGGATTCTTATGTCAGGGCATATTTCTGTGCCTTTTTATGCTACGTTAACGGCTGAGCAAATCAATCAGGTAATGGTGCATAGTGGTTGTCAGGTGATTTTTGTTGGCAAACTGGATGATGTAAAAAGTATTGATAAAGGTATTCCGGCTGGAGTTACACGTATTTCATTTCCTACTTATAATCCTCAATCTACTCATGTACAATGGGAAGAGATAATGAACAATCATGCACCACAAGAGGAAGATTATCTGCCTGAAATGGACGATTTGTTCAGTATTATTTATACCTCTGGCACGACAGGAAATCCTAAAGGAGTAATGCTGACTTTTAAGGCGGTGGCATCAGGAGTTTATAGTACCCGTGAACATACGAAATTAAATTATCCTGACGCCCGATTCTTTTCTTATCTTCCCTTATCACATATCGCAGAAAGAAATGTGATAGAAGCCGGAGCAACTATCTGTGGCGCAACGGTGTATTTTGCTGAAACACTGGAGAGTTTTGCAAAAAATCTGGCAACAGCACGTCCTACTCACTTTCTGGCTGTTCCTCGTATCTGGACAAAGTTTCAGCTGGGTATTCTGTCAAAACTACCACAAAACCGATTAGATTTACTTTTAAAAATTCCGTTTCTAAATAGTTTTATCAAAACCAAAATCCGTAAAGGTCTGGGATTGAACGATACAGTGATTATTCTGACAGCCGCTGCGCCTATGCCTGTCCCATTATTAGAATGGTTCAGAAATCTGGGAATTGTGATACAGGAAGCTTATGGCATGACTGAGAATTTAGGAGCCGTGAGCATAATGCCCCGTGAGAAAATGAAAGACGGCACAGTCGGGAAAGTGTACCCCGGCATGGAAATAAAACTCATGCCCGGCACTAATGAAATATGTACCCGCGCTGAATGGAATATGATAGGTTATTATAAAGAACCACAAATGACCGCTGAAACGATTGATTCGGATGGTTGGATACATACTGGTGACGTAGGTGAGCTTGATGACGAAGGTTATCTGAAAATAACGGGTCGTGTAAAAGAAATGTATAAAACCTCCAAAGGCGAATACGTAGCTCCTGCGCAAATTGAAGTAGGTTTCTCTAATAATAGTTTTATTGAACAGATATGTGTGGCTGGAAATAATTTACCTCAGCCTATTGCGTTAGTGGTATTATCTGATTTTGCTAAAACTGCTGCTAAACAAAAAGTAAACGAAAGTCTGGAAGAAACCCTGAAAGGTATAAATCCAACCTTGAAACCTTATGAAAAGGTACAAAGGATAGTTATTATGAAAGAACCCTGGACGGTTGATAATAATAAGCTGACCCCTACCATGAAAATCAAAAGGGGAAATATTGAAAAAGAATTTGCGGCTCAGCTAGAGCCCTGGTATAATAAAAAAGAAACAGTAGTCTGGGAATAGACTACCTACACAGCTTCTCAATAAACTAAACAAAACAAAAGGGGATAGTTTTTGCAAACTAACCCCTTTATACAAATGCGATAATTTTTAGAAGAATAAAAAGCTATTTCTTACTTTAAACTCTACAGTTCCTAAATAATCGTTATTTGAGTAAACTGCTGCTTTATAAGTACCCGGTTCCAATTTCTCTTTTACATCAAACATAAAAGTCGTATTCTGTGGATTTTTCGAAAAATCTACTGTTTGAGTGGCATGCACAGCAACAGGCATTAACTTTTCTCCTTTCATCACACTCACTTCTCTTTCAGCACCTTTAATAGGGACATTTTTATCGTCCAGAATAGTCAGATACAATGTTTGCATACTTTCGGTGCTTGTCTTTACCATTTCTGGCACTACAAAAGAAACTTTAAGTGTATGAGCTTTTTTCGCCTTCGCTGTTACCTTTGAGTTCGGTTTGAGTGCCTCTACTCTAAAGTTGTCTGCTGGTGAATCGTATATAATGTCATCTACTTTCTTGTTTAAAGAGGCAATGTGGTTATTCAGTTCATCACTTTGCAGCCTCAATTCGTCATATTTCGCTTTCCACTCTGTATTTTCTGATACCAGCGTAGCATTATTAGCCTGTAAATCAGTCAGGTTTCTTTCCATCAAGGCTTTTACGTCATTCAAAGCAATAATCTGATTGTTCAGAATCGTCAACTGCTCATCTTTCGATTTACCTTGTTTCTTCAAATTGGCGGTTTCCCGGTTCAATCTTGATACCATTTTCTCTTTTTCAGCCAATAAACCGTTAATATATTCAGTTTTGTTTACCAATTCTGCGTTGTCATCGCGCTCGTCATTCAAATCTTTCGTTAGTCCATTGATTTCATCCTCCAGATTTGTCTTCACTGTCATCAATGAATCTGATTGTATAGTAAATCTATCACGTTCATCTGATATTTCACTTGAGCGATAAGCCTGATATACTCCGAAAGCAGTGGCCACTGCCAATGCTCCTACCAATACCCCGGTAAAAGCTCTTTTTCGTGAATCTGTTAACTCTGCCATAGTCTTATATGTTTGTGTGTGTAAAGCTATTCCAAGCAATTTTTCATAAAGAGAGAAAATAACCATACCATATACTATTTCCTTAATTTTTACTTATATTTGCCCAATAAGCTGGGGAAAATATTCCTCAAACTCTTTGTTTTTGGGTCTTAAGTTCTTTTTATAGGTCAGAATTTATAAAGATTAATCTCATAATCAGCAAGAGATTTTTTAACTTTGACTGACTAAATCTCGTTACTTTTCGTTTTTAAGGCTATAAATCAACATTACATTGCTACATAAACCGATTGTCATCTATGCGTAAACCGTTCAGATACGTAACGCTGTCGTTTATCTCCTGTATTATCCTTTTGCTGATACTTACGATTATCTCGTACCTGAAAGTGCATCAGACATTGGCTTATATGCAGGATATTGAGCGTAATTATCAGGTAATGATGAAAGGAGAAGAGTTAATCTCAAAGATGAAGGATATGGAAGCAGGGCAACGGGGTTATCTTCTTACACAAAGAAATGTGTTTCTGAATCCTTATTATGATGCCTATCGGGTAGTTGGGAAAATCATTAATGACCTTGAAGACTTAGTTGAACACAATGAGAAGCAGATGTCAAGGCTTACTCATCTGAAAAAACTGATTGCCGATAAAATTAAAATTACTGATGCCAACGTAAAATTAGCCAGAGCCAAACAACCTTTCAGTCCGGAAAACCTCAGAGAGGATAAAGACAAAATGGACGAAATCAGGAATACGATGAACTTGTTTCTCTTAACCGAAAAACAGATTCTGACTAATAAATATAATTTAAAAATAAGCAACGATAAGGATTTACCTGCTTATATCATTGCGCTTTCTACTTTTTCAGTTCTGCTTTTATTTGCCTCATTCGGCTTTCTTTTCTATGAGCTTCGCAAGCGTATCAAGTTTCAGAAAGCGCTTGAAAATAACGTGGATAAACTACAACGCTCTAATTCAGAACTAGAGCAGTTTGCCTATGTAGCTTCGCATGATTTGAAAGAACCCTTGCGAAAAATCCGGGCATTCAGTAGTATGCTCATGAAAAAACATTACCAATCACTTAATCAGGATGGGCAGGAATCGCTTGATAAAATAGAGAAATCAGCCCAGCGAATGCAATTATTGATTGATGATTTATTGACTTTCTCTCGCACGGTTAATCATAGAGGCCAGGATTTTGAGGTAGTTGATCTGAATGCCATTTTAGAAGAAGTAGAAAGTGACATTTCAATCTCTATCGATGAAAAGAAGGCTAGAATTATTACAGAAGAACTACCCCTTATTTTAGGATTTTCGTTTCAATTAAAACAACTCTTTTATAATCTGCTAAGTAACTCCCTCAAGTTTACTAAAAAAGGCATAGCGCCTATGATTGAAATTACTTCGGAAGAAATGTCAGGAAAAGATATTTTCTTCATTGAGGGTATCAGAGAAGAAAGTACTTTTTACCATCTCTGTTTTCAGGATAACGGAATAGGATTTGAGCGCGATTATGCCGAGAAGATTTTTGTAATTTTTCAACGCCTGCATGGCCGGCAAGATTACGAAGGAACAGGGATTGGATTAGCTATCTGCAAGCGTGTCATGGGCAATCACAATGGTTTTATCTTTGCCGAAGGTGAGTTGGACAAAGGTGCCAAATTTCATCTTTTCTTTCCTAAGGTACCAAACTTGGTAAATGCAAATCAGATACAGAAATTACTTTCGGTGTAATACATAGTATTTTATTAATTAGAATCCTTGTAAATCACAAAAGGCCGCTAAAAGCGGCCCAATGTGTATGTAAAACAATTCTACTTCAAATTTAAATGTGTTTGATACAACACACTTCTTTTCATGGCTATTTTATATAAATAAGAATAAATAGGCTTTGCTTAAAAACTTAACACCAGACTTGCAGAGATTGATAAACTGACATCAGTACTTGATTTTACAGGAATACTCAATAAATCAATACTGTTTTTACTAGTCAGATTCAACAAAGCTATCAACCCGAACAAACCTCCGGTTGGCTTATTATAAGAGGCACAATGCACTTCATAGTCACCTTGCTCCAGAAATGCCGCCTTGAAATTCCCGTTGGCATCTACTCTGGCACTCGTAATAGCATTTTTGAACTGAATCTTGCTATCTCCTTGCCCTTGGGTTTCAGTAGCCTGATTGAAAGTACCTTTCTTGTATACATATACTACTACGTTGCCCATGGTTGTGGCATTATAATTATCTATTTTACCAGCTATATTACCCGCTGAGATTCGTTCTACCATGCGGATGGATGATTGTAGTTCACTATAATTTACAAATGAATAAGTGGTCTGGCTACCTGAAGTTTCACTCTTAATAGCTTTCCGCAAATCAAAGTCAAGAACAATATCTGTGGCAGTGCCTTCTTTTACGATAAACTCCTTAGTAGTTAAATCTATTGAGTTTTGAGTACTACCTGTTAACATTAATTTCTGCTTGGTATTGTCTGCCTTCTGTATATAGCAGCCCGGTACTGTACCCGACTGGTCTTTTTCATAATCTAATACCAGACTTATTTTATTAAAAGTTCCGGTATTAAAACTACCTTCACCAAGGCTCAATGCATTACCATTTTGTAATTCTAACAGGTTTACGGTTTTAGGGCCTTTAAAACCTTCAAATGTTTTTCCGTCGACTTTTATTTCGGTTACTGTAACAAAAGCCGCTTTTACATCAGGAGAATCAATTGGTGAATCGGTAATACTAATTTTTAATGTTCCGCTGGTTGAATTAGGATCTGGATCATTGGTAGAATCATCGCAAGACATCTGAAAAAAACCTAATGAACCAATAAGCACTGTACTAAAAAACATTCTTGAAACTTTCATAATAATCAGGAATTAGTGAAAAAATAAACTGAAAGGTACAAGTCTGTTTCATACGTATATACACCACTTTTATAAAGTTCTGACAAGATTAGCTAATAATATAGCTAAAACTATATACCAATATATATACTACCATTTGTTAAAGAGAAATGTAGATTTTCCTCCCCATGATTCAACAAAATTTCTACAAAAGTGACATTTCGGTAGGCTAATAATCAGTGGAATAAGGAATGGAACAGGATTTTAACGTTTATATACGAAAACAAGACTTTCTTAAATCCATAATTCTTAATTGGTTAACCGTTTTTATGATGCGTAAGATATTTTTATTATCAGTTGTTTTGAGTTTTTTAGGTGTAAGAGCTTCTGCCCAACATGCCTATAAAGTAGGTGTAGGTGTCAGACTGAACTATGGGTATGGTTTGAGTATAAAATATAATATGACTCAGAAAAAATCGGTAGAAGGTATTGTATATACGCGCTGGAAAGGTATCAATATCACTGGCTTATATCAGATTCACGCACCAGCTTTTAAAACTGCCGGATGGCGTTGGTATTATGGCGTTGGTGGACATATAGGTTTCTGGAGAGATGGGCCAAGATATGGAAACCCATGGTTTGATAATCCAAATGCGTATACAGTAATTGGTGGAGACGGAATACTAGGCTTAGAATATACATTTAAGGAAATTCCACTTAACCTGAGTCTTGACTGGAAACCCGCCATAAATCTGATTGGCTACCAAGGGCTTTGGCTTGACGATGTAGCCGTAACGGCACGCTTTGCTATCAAATAAAGATTTTCGGGCTTTCACAACCACGATCAGGCACTTGCCCAGCCCATGAATAAACCACCAAGTATAATTAAATATACAGGCACTAAACGTGTTTGTAACAAAACAAACGTCAGGACAATAGTCATGACCGATACTAAATCCACATACATAGGTTGAAACAGAGAGAATGCCGCCGCGGCCGTAAGGCCAGTACTGGCGGCATTTATGCCTTCCAGAGAAGCTCTGATACCTCGATATTTTTTTAGCTGATCCCAGAAACGTATCACAAAGAATATCAGAAAAGTACCAGGCAGAAAAATGCCCATCGTAGCTACAAAACTTCCTAGTAGTTCGCCACTAATACCCCAATCACGCATAGAAAGTGTACCTACAAACGAAGAAATAGAAAAAACAGGTCCTGGAGCTACTTCAACGATAGCCAACCCTGACAGAAACTCATCAGCCGATAAATAATGCTTGAATTTTACAAATTCATTATAAAGTAAAGGTTTAAGAATATGCCCTCCTCCAAAGGTCAGGCTTCCATTTCGATAAAAGTTTTCGAATAAGCGTATAGGTAGAGAGTGGGTTACAGCCCCCAACCCTGCTGAGAAAAGTAATACGCTCAACCATAAAAAGAAATTTCCCCATTCGATTCTGATAGGTTCTTTCTGCATTTTTTCCTGTTCGCCAAATTTCAATGCGGTGGCAAGTCCTCCTAAAAGAATCCAGATCGGTGTAATATAGGGAGAAGGGAAAAAGTATCCGGCAATAGCGGCAATAATCATCAATAAAACACTTACTTGTGTTTTGATAACCTTCATACCTATAGAAAAAGCGGCAAACATAATAAAGGCAACTCCCATAGGTTTAATAAATCTGGTAAGGCTTGCCAACTGACTCTTTTCTATATAGGTAATGCCTAAGGCAGCCAGCGTCATCAGAATTGCACCGGGTAATATCCAGATAAGAAGTGTGAGATAGGCCAGACTAGCTCCGCCCAAGCGAAAACCCAGTGCAGTAATGGTCTGTGTAGAAGTAGGCCCAGGTAGAATCTGACAAAGTGCTTGCAGTTCTAATAATTCAGCCTCGGTAAGATAATTTCTTTTTTTTACAAACCTTTCCAGAAACATGGTTAAATGCACTTGCGGCCCACCGAAGCAGGTTAGTGCAAGAATCATGACATCTTTCAAAAAAATGATATATCGAATCTGGCGGGTTTTTCGCATCAAATCTACACGATAGTTTTTGTGTGAGTAAAGAAACTCAATATAGCACAGAAAAACCAGATTTTCTGTGCTACACGCAATTTATTGATTACGAACAGCTATTTTTTCAAGCCCAACTCTCGCAATCTCTCATCAAGAAACTCACCTGCAGTCATATTCTCATAGCGACGAGGGTTGTTTACATCAATGCAACTATCCAGACAAGTTAAATCCGTTTCCGGACGGGCGTGCATAAAGAATGGAATAGAGAAGCGAGAATTTTTCATTTTCTCACGTGGCGGGTTCACTACCTGGTGGATAGTAGATTTCAGTTTGTGGTTCGTCAGGCGGTCGAGCATATCACCTACATTGATGATAATCTGGTCGGGCAATGCTGTTACAGGAATCCACTTGCCATCTAAACGTAGTACTTCCAGACCTTCGGCTGATGCCCCCATCAATAAGGTAATCAGATTAATATCTCCATGGGCAGCGGCGCGAACTGAACCTTCCGGTAAAGCATCAGGATTCTCGATTGGAAAGTAATGCAGGGCTCTTAAAATGCTATCTCCGCCTTTTACTTTATTCTCAAAATAATCTTCAGGAAGCTCTAAATAAAGAGCAATGGCTCTTAGAAGTGTTTTTCCGGTATTTTCAAAGGTTTTGTAAACTTCGACAGTATATTTTTCAAATTCGGGTACTTCTGTCGGAAAAACATTTTTGTACATTCCTTCTTCCGGTTCCGGCTGCCCCACATGATAGAACTCCTTTAAGTCAGGTCGGTTATGTCCTTTGGCTGTTTCTTTTCCTTTTCCTACATATCCTCTTTGCCCTGCCATTTCAGGGAACTCATATTTTTTCTTTAAATCGTCGGCCTGATAGAAGAATTTCTGTACGGCTTCGTAAAGCTTTCCTCTTAGTTCTTCCGAAAGTCCGTGGTTTTTGATGGCTACAAAACCAATATTGTTAAAGGCTTTACCAATATCTTGTACAAATTTAGCTTTACGCTCAGGATCGCCCGAGGTAAAATCTGCTAAATCCAATGACGGTATTTCGTCAAGCAATGCTTGTTCCATGAGATGAAGTTTTTTTGGCAAAATTAAGGATTTTTCAGCGTCTAAATTAAAAAATTTGATGAGCTTTATCATAAAAAACAGATAAAAGGATAGAATTATTGAAAGAGGCCGGCAAATAGTCTTTTCTTATCAGGGCATTTTTTGATGAAAATCCTCTACCTTTGTATCATGAAAAATACGATTATTGCCCCTTCAGTTCTGGCGGCCGATTTTGCCAATTTACAAAGAGACTCCGAAATGCTGAATCATTCGGCAGCAGACTGGTTTCATATTGATATTATGGATGGTGTATTTGTGCCGAATATTTCGTTTGGTATGCCCGTATTACAAGCCATTCAATGCCATGCTACCAAGCCTTTAGATGTACATTTAATGATTGTTCAGCCTGAAAGATATGTTGAGACGTTCAAAAAACTAGGTGCTGAAATCATAACCATCCATTATGAGGCTTGCCCGCATTTACACAGAAATCTGCAACAAATCAAAGATTTAGGGTGCAAAGCAGGAGTAGCCCTTAACCCACATACACCAGTGAATGTATTGGAAGATATTTTGCACGATATTGATTTAGTGTTAATCATGTCTGTAAATCCGGGCTTTGGTGGACAGAAGTTTATCGAACATACGTACGAAAAAGTAAGAAAAGTTCGCAAAATGGCAGATGAACGAGGATTAAACACTATGATTGAGATAGACGGAGGGGTAACTACCAGCAATGCAAGGGCATTGGTAGAAGCAGGTGCCGATGCTTTGGTAGCGGGTAGTTTTGTATTTAACTCGGAGAATCCGACACAAACCATTCTGGACTTAAAAAATATTTGTGAGGCGGGTCTCTGATTCGCCTGAAACCTTATGCCAAGCCTTAGTAAATTATCTACTTATATTCTATTAGCAAGTATTCTGGTGCTTGCTTTTTTTTTACGTTTCCATAATATAGGTACGCATGGGCTTGCCGGAGATGAAAAGTATTCTCTGTTTGTAAGCCAGTTTGTGAGTTATGAGGGCAATAATCAACGGAATTCTGTCAGAAAGCCGGATAGTCCATATTTCACACCTCAGGAATTCTGGGCAGAGAAAAATATCTACGATTTTTTTGACTCTATCGCCCGTGTTGATACCGGAAATGGTGCTCTATATACTTATACACTCCATTACTGGGCAAAGATTTTCGGCCTTGAAGATGCTAATCTGAGAGTGCTATCTTTGCTATTTAATTTGTTGACTGTTGTTCTGATTTTTGTCTTTGTCAAAACGCATTTTCAATCTGAAAAACTAGCGCTTTTAGCAGCTTTCCTGTCGGCCATTTCTCCCTTCTATATCAATTATTCGCAGGTAGCACGCAATTATGCCATGCTATTTTTCTTTGCATTGCTAGCTACGCATTTATTCTTGCTGATTATTCAAAGAGAGAAAAACAAGCAAAAAACTATCATCTATTACCTTTACTACGGATTGTCAGTATTGGCTTGTGAGTTATGCCATATCTCAGCTTTTCCTCTTTTCCTGATTCATGGTTTATACGTTTTATTGTATGTCAGACAATTGAGGGTATGGATTGGCTTAAGTCTGGCTATGTTGATTCCGGCAGCGGGAATTATCGCCTGGTTAAAATCAGAAGGAGGACAATGGTTATTTGATTATGTGCAAAATAGCGTAAAAGTTTATAATTATCTGGCAAAAACTTCGCCTGACGAATATCTGTCACTTGCTACCTTGCCTAATATATTCAAGCAATTACGCCATGTGGTTTCGTCAGATTTCATTAGTAGCGAAGGGCTTTATTTACACTTATCAGGCATAAAAAATACACTCATCTCTATTATTAGCCCTATGATTGGATTTGCGTGTTTTAAGTGGGTTTCATCAGATAGGTTAAAAGTGCTGGCTGCAAGTGTCTTAATAGCTGTATCTCTCTTACTTTATTCTACAGCAAAACTGCAATTTTTAGTACTTTCACTCAATATCATTCTGATTGGTATTTTACTCAATTATATCCGTAAGACCTTTAAAAAGCCTGATAATCCCCTATTGGTTTTCTTACTATTATTAGTATTCCTGCCATTTGTATTCTTAATCCTTTTTTCCTGGCAAGATGGGAACACGTTCAGGATTATCCCAAGATACATAGGTTATTCTTATGCCTTTGGTATCATTCTGATAGCCCTGTTAATCAGACAAATATGGCAGATGCAATCGAATATAAAACTTATTCTTTTGCCGCTTTTGGGAGTGCAATTGTATTTAATTGGCGAAATTATCCAGAGTATCTGGCAGGATAACCCACCTCGTTATTTTATGAGTTTTCCTGAGCCCAGACAAAAGAATCCTTATACCTTAGCTGCCAATAAAATTCAGAACCTTTATGCCAAAGGTGATACGGTAATTTACTGCTCCTTCAAAGACACTACTCCAGGTGGACAAGGCACGCCACAATATTCAGTGGTTGATGCACAGTTAACAAATTTCTATCTACCAAAAGATTCCCAGATTATTCAAAGGGTGAATCCGGCAGAGCCAAATAAGATTATACTCAAAAAAGCTGATGGTAGAGAGGTATTAATTTTTGATTTGCAAGGGACAAAATACAGATATTAATCAATAAAAAATCCCTTGAGTGTTCAAGGGATTTTTTATTGAGATTTCTATTATTTCGCTCCAGGCGGGCAATATTGTTTCAGATAATTGGTAAACAAGGTATTCAGGTGGGCTCTTGTTCCCTCTCCTTCATAAATACCATGCGAACGATTTGGATAAGGCATAAACTGAAACTGACGGTTATGTTTAATCAATTCATTCAATAATAATTCTGCATTCTGGTAATGCACATTATCATCACCCGTCCCATGAATATACAATAAGTTTCCTTTCAGATTTTTAGCATAAGTAATAGGCGAACCTTTCAGAAAATCTTCTTTATTCTCCTGCGGTAAGCCCATATAGCGCTCCTGATAAATATTATCGTATTCTAATTGATTTCCTACGGCTGCTACCGCAATCCCTGTTTTGTAGATTTCAGGGAATTGGAACATCAGGTTCAACGTACAAGAACCTCCCCCACTCCAACCATGCACTGCAACGCGCTCACTATCTACATACGGCCATTCCAGAATTTTCTTAGCAGCCATTGCCTGATCACGGGTATTAATCAAACCGACTTTGCGGTAGATAGATTTTCTCCAGGCTCTTCCTTTGGGTGCTGGTGTTCCCCTATTATCAAGAGATAGATAGATATAGCCATCCTCTGCCATATTCCCTTTATAAAGGCCGTTGCGCCCAACACCAAAGCGGTCTATTACTGTTTGTGCAGCCGGTTCGCTATATACTGTAAATACAATCGGGTATTTTTTAGATGGGTCAAAGTTTTTTGGCTTGGCCATCCAGCCATCCATTTCTACACCATCTTCAGTAGTAACTTTAAAAAACTCTACGTTTGAATTTTTCTTTTTAGCCGGGTCTATCTTTTTTGCAATATCATCTTTCTCATCCAAAGGCTGGTGGTTAGGCAAACTTACCCATTCCGCGGCCGGAGGCGTATAATAATTAGAAAAATTATGATAGGCATATTTGCCATTCGGAGAAATCTGGTAATCGTGTGTTCCTTCTTCAATAGCAGGTGATACTCTTTCTGCCTCACTTGAGCCATCTAATCTGGCTTTATATAAGTATTTTTGTGTAGCATTGGCAGGAGATGCTGTAAAATATACATAGCCTGTTGCTTCATCTATCTGTTCAGGTGCGATTACATCATAATTGCCTTTTGTAATTAATTTCTCGCTTTTTCCGTCTCTTGATACACGGAACAAGTGTCTCCAACCATCTTTTTCACTTACCCAGACAAACTCTTTACCTCCGCTCAACCATTCCCATCCTGCCGGATTATCATCTGTCCAGCGTGAACGGATATCTACCCATGCTTCGTCTGTTTCTTCATAAATCGTATTTACCGCACCGGTTTTAGCATTGGCATACATCAATTTACTATGATTCTGCTTGCGGTTCAGTTGTTGCAGAATCAATTCATTTGAATTTCCTGCCCATTCCATACGAGGAATATAATTCTGACGGCTATCGCCCGGCACTTTCATCCAGATAGTTTTGGCCGTTGCTACATCTACCACACCTACTTTACAAGCCGACGGAGATTCTCCCACTTTCGGATATTCAACAGGCACTACAAAGGAATAGGTAGAGTCCGTATTATTAATCATATAAAAGTCCCGAATGGTATTGGCATCTATCTGCCAGTAAGCAATCGTTTTGCTATCCGGACTCCAACGAAAACCGTCTCTGCAACCAAATTCTTCTTCATATACCCAATCAAAAGTTCCGTTGATGAGTTTCTTAGTATTATTGGTAGAAGTCAATACTTTCGGTTTGCCCGTTGCCAAATCTTCAACATAAACATTATTCTTGCTTACATAGGCTGCCTTTTTACCATCAGGCGAAATCTTGGCAAACATTAATGATGATTCAGGCAAAGAGGCACCCAGTTTCTTTAATGCTTTAGTAGCTAAATCTAATACCCAATAATCTCCTCTGGTTTCATAGCGCCATACACGTTGAGTATTCGTAAATATCAATAGTTTCTTCTGGTCATCGGTAAAGCTGAAATCTTTTACTGCCAAAGGAGTTGTACTTCCTTTAGGCGTTAATAAATCTTTACTTACCACTACATTGGCTTGTTGCGTTGCAAGATCGAACTTAATAATCTGTTGTTGTTCGGCTGAATAATACCCATTGCCATCTTTTGTCCATTTAGAAGAACGGCCGGGTTGAGCATTAGCACCTAAAGCCAGCAATAGGGCATAAAGGCATAAGAGTTTTCTGAACATAGTCTGATAAATGAAGATTGATTGGAGTATTTGTCACAAAATAAGAAAAAAGAGTCAGTTCTGACAATTTTGCCAGCGGAATTTGACTATTATAGTTATTATATCGACAAAAACTCAGTGACGTTAAAAATTTAGTTTAGAAAATTAAAGTGCAATTTATCGCTTAAACTTTTATCAGCATCTAACCCATTATGGGTGATATTAAAACAAGTCCATAAAATAAAAACAGCCTTGTCATTTTATTTCCGACTCGTAAGCAAAATACCCAAAAGCACCAATACTCCTCCAATAATAGTAGGAATAGTAAGTCTTTCGCCTAAAAAACTTACGGCAATCAATACTGCAAAAACAGGCGTAAGGTTACCAATA
Source organism: Emticicia fontis (assembly GCF_054779675.1). Lineage (NCBI taxonomy): Bacteria > Pseudomonadati > Bacteroidota > Cytophagia > Cytophagales > Leadbetterellaceae > Emticicia > Emticicia fontis. The sequence goes on along the minus strand of NZ_BAAGXU010000064.1, from coordinate 186,173 downwards.
ATAGCCGATTTGGTAACACCTATCAATCGAACGGCATCATAATACCAGATAAAACCTAAAGCTGTAGCGGCGGCTCCCATATAAATTACAGCTGCATAAGATTGCCAGGTAGCCGTAGCCATGCGCTCAAAAAGCCCATGCTGCCAGGCAGGGATGAATAGTAGCACGCAACCAATAAAAGCCGAAAAGGCACTTAAAGTAAGCGCAGGCATGGCTTTCAAAGCCAGTTTGGCCGTCAAGGTATAAGCAGTCCATGATAGCACGGCTCCCAGAATAAACCACTCCCCTATCCCCCATGTACTTTGTGCTAATAGATTACCGAAATCACCTCTCACAATTACCAGCATTGCCCCTGCAATTGAGATAAGAATCCCTAACCATTTGAGTAGCGTTACTTTTTCACCATAGAAAATGGCGCTTCCTACGGTAATGGTAATAGGAGAAAAAGCCACTATCAGCGAAGCCCTGACAGTTGGCATATATTGAATACCTATAAAAAAACTGATATTATACAAAACCACACCCAATATGCCAGATATAATTGCCCATTTCCATTGATTTGTACTGATTTTTGGGATTCTACTTTCTTGCTTATACAACATAAGCATCAATAAAGAAGCCCCAACAGTAAATCGCAGAAAGGCTGTTGAGTATGGCCCGAATGATTGTACAGCTATTTTTCCGGCTGCAAAATTTGAACCCCAAAAAAAGACCGTCGCAACCAGTTTCAGATAAGTAAGACGCATGAATATGTCGAATCAAAAATGTGTAGAATACAGAACTGTACATTATAAAATACACAAGCCCTCATTAATTGGTTCGGTTTGGTAAAATTTTCTACACTCCCGAGGCAGATGTGTATTTTATAGCACATTTCCAGCGTATATCAGGCCATTTTTGTTGAGACTAAAGAGGGAATAGTAATTGTATATGCATAGGTATTAAATATAATAGCTATGGAAACACCGAAAAAAGAATATTCAGACAAAAGTACTGATATGACCACATTAGTGAGCATATTGGAAAAATTAAGAAAAAAAGGAATTGATAAAGAATTCCATTGGACAGACAAAGGTTTCTGTATATCTGATTCTGAAGAGTATTATGAACCAGAAGACCTGAAAATCATCAAAACTTATCGTTTTGAAGGAGAATCAAGTCCTTCTGAGTCATCAATTTTGTATATCATTGAATCCAAAGACGGGCATACAGGCTATACCATAGATGCTTATGGCGCGTATAGTACCCACGAAAATGAAGCAGGTTACGATGATTTTGTCAAAGAAATTCCGGTAGTTGAAAAAGATGAAAGACTAATCTTCGAACCATGATTCAACATTACAATCATCAAGGGAAGGTCAGGTATTAATACTTGACCTTCCCTTCGTTATAAAAGACAGACAGACCATCTTTTCCTCCCACAATAATGTCAGGCGTACCTGATTTATCTACATCGGCTATTGAGAAATAATTGCCCGTTCCTTTGCCAATACCCAATGGACCAAAAGCAATTACTTGCTTTGTAAATGACTCACCATTCCATTGATAATAGTATAAACCGATGTCATCTTTTCCGCCAGGATCTTTGCTATCATGTGCACGGTATCTTTTTCCTGTAACCAGTTCAGGTTGCTGGTCTCCGTCTAAATCTACCCATTTCAGCTCATGAAACTGAGAATTAAAGGGGTCAATCGGGTGCTTTTTCCAAATTCCGTTGGCTTGTTGTTCATACCAGTCAAGGCCATAGCCATGTCCTTGTCCAACAATTATATCACTTTTGCCGTCTTTGTTTACATCTGCTACAATGGCGGGTAAGCCCATATCACCCATTTTGAACTCTTCATGCAAAATCCATTTGCCATTTTTTCTGTCGGCAGGCGCTTCAAGCCAGCCATTTGATATGACAAAATCGCCACGGCCATCACTATTAATATCACCGAAACCTAAGCCATGACCATGTTTTTCAAAAACCTGAATTTTATCAAATTCGCCTGTTTTTTTACCTGAAGCATCTTTTTTAGCCTTATAATAAATCAAAGGGTTCCCGAGATTATTTGGCACTATTTCATCTTCTCCATCACCATCTACATCAAAAAGCCTTATTCCCTCTACATTTTTTATCCCTTCTCCTACGATATGCTCTTTCCAGGCATTAGTATTCCCCGGATTTTCGTACCAACGTACATTATTACCAAACCAGCCTCCGCTGATAAAATCCATGTTCCCATCTCCATTTACATCCATAGGTAAGGTAGCAAAATCGTCCCAATATTCTCCATGGCGTTTGGCTTCGGCAATAAAAAAACGATCAATAAAAGCCGGGCCTTTATACCAGTAAGACCCTGAAACAATGTCAAGATTTCCGTCTTTATCTACATCAAATACGCCGGCAGTTTCGAAGGACTCTGCAGCTATTTGCTGACGACGGAATTTCAAAGGCCCTTGCTGCGCATAAGCCCACTGTACGATACAAAAAAAGCAAATGAGGTATTTCATAGATGGGTTGAAATAGGTTTGTGTTAAGGATTGAATGACAGGTTGAATAAATAAGTATTTTTCGCAATACTCCGGCTAATATAAAGAAAATATTGCTGAAAGTCTCCTGTCCACTCATGCTATCGAGACCTCGCTCCAATTCTATCCAAAGTTTCTATTACTTCTTATGAATCAAAGCCCGCAAACCTTTAATAATTTTTGTCCATCCTTTCTGCGATTTCTTGAATCTTTCTTCTGCGCCTACTCCCTGCCCAACATCGTCAGTAACAATCAATGTGGTTTTGCCGTCTTCATAACTCAGAGTATCGGTTACTACCGAAAAGCTTGAGTTCCCCTCTTTATTACTGGCATTATCCAGACTATATTTCAGCAATTTTTCAGGGATAATTTCCAGGATTGTGCCTTTCATTTCTATTTTCTTAATCAGAAATATTCTTCCAACAAAGGTGATAGTACTGCCTACTTCCCAATCAGAAAAAACTTTGCAATGAAAAAAGTATTTCTTTGTTTTTTCGGGGTTGGTCAATGCATCCCATACCTCGGCAGGACTTGCCTTTAAAATGGTCTTTCTTTTAACAATAAATTCTTTCATAATTCTTCGTCATTTAGTTGTGAATCAGACTCTGGTGATTCAGGCTAAAATAACGTGCCTTTGTAAAAGAATAAAAAGAAAGAATAGTAATTATAGAGCGTAGGCGTAGCTTAATTGAGTAATGTTGAAATTGCGCAAAATAAATGTTTTGTTAAAAGCAGAACCCGTACTTAATCCACTAAAATCTCATCCACCAACAACCAGGCCTTTCCGCCTGCGCCGTATTCTGCTTCGGGGATAATGCCTTTGTTTTTTGCGAAAACCTTTACAAAACGCACTTTGGTTGGGGTAAGTTTTGCCCTTACTTGATTAATTCCGTTTGCAGGGAAGTCTTTTGTGCGATACACTTCTGTGAAATGAGTGCCATTTTCAGAAATTGAAAAAACCAAAACATCTGGCTCCCACATGCGTTGCCAATGATATTTAAGTATGTTTATTCCGATTTGAGAAATAGTCTGAACACTATCCAGATCAACTACAGCTTCAAAATCTTCTCCACTAAATCCTACCCATTGGCCATTATTGTATCTGCTATTACCAAACAAAGCATTTCCTAACGCAAATGGAGTGGCAGGATTGTAACCACCTTTCGGCTGATTGACTAAGCTGCCTTTTCGGGCAATGGCTTTGTGAAATTGAAAATTTTGTTCTAAAACCTTACCATAAGGTTTGGCGCCGGCAAATAATTGCGCTTTAAGATTTGCGCTTTTCTCAATTGTCAATTGCCCCTTAAATTCCACGTCTTTCAATGTTGGATTCTTACCATTTAACGTATAGTGAATCTTTGCATCGGGCAAAGTTGTAGAAAGATAAACGACACTTTTACCGGATTTCTCCATCTGAATAGTAGAATTCAACTCTTCATAGCGATTAAAGTAATTTACTTTTTTATGCTTTAAGAATCGCTCATTCTGACGTAACCTAATCAAAAAATCGTCATAACTTCTCAAATTCGCAGGTGTCCACCCAATTTCTGCCATGGCCAGTGCTCTCGGAAAAGTCATATACTCTACTTGTGCAGGTGTAGGCATATATTCTGTCCAGACGTTTGCCTGAACACCCTTAATATATGGATAATAATCTGTCTGCAAGTCTTTGCTGTGGGGTTCGTAACTATACACTTTTGCTAAAGGGGTATATCCGGTAGCAGCAGTAGGCTCTAATGCCTGAAGCGACTGATAATAGTCTAAGTATACATGACTTTCTGGTGTCATAATCACTTCGTGTTTTTGCTGAGCAGCGGCAATTCCACCGGCTTCTCCGCGCCAACTCATTACTGTTGCTTTCGGACTTAAGCCACCTTCCAGAATCTCATCCCAACCAATAATTTCACGCCCCTTTGCATTCAGATATTTCTCCATTCGCCTGATGAAATAGCTTTGCAATTCATGCTCATCTGCCAGGCCCTGGTCTTTCATGCGTTTCTGGCACTTTGGACAAGCTTTCCAACGCACTTTAGGACACTCATCACCTCCGATATGAATATATTTTGAAGGAAACAAGGGCAACATTTCGTCTATTACATCCTGCAAAAACAAAAATGTATCATCATTGCCTGCACAAAAAACTTCATCAAACACGCCCCAGAAAGTAGCGGTCTGATACCCTTTTTGCAGACACCCTAATGCCGGATAAGCAGCCAGCGCAGCAGATGCATGGCCAGGCATTTCTATTTCTGGTATAATGGTTACATGCTTTTGGGCAGCATATTTCACCAATTCTTTTACTTCGGTTTGGGTATAATAGCCACCATACGATTTACCATCGAACCGATGCGGAGAGTCTTTCTTATGCCCTATAATGGTTTCTTTTCTGTAGGCCGCAACACTCTGTAAACGAGGATATTTCTTTATTTCAATACGCCATCCCTGGTCGTCAGTTAAATGCCAATGAAAAGTATTGAGTTTATAGGATGACAGTAAATCAATGTATTTTTTGAGAAAAGACAAAGGAAACATATTGCGCCCAACATCTAAATGCAAGCCCCGATATGAAAATCTGGGATAATCTTCTATAGTACACGAAGGGATTTTAGTCGATTGCACAGCCAATTGGATTAGCGTCTGAATACCATAAAATACCCCGGCATCATCATGCCCGATAATTGATATCTGGTTTGGGTTCACAGTAAGGATATACCCCTCTTTTTTACCTACCTTAACTGAATCTGTTTGCAATACAATTGCTTGTAACTGCTTATCTACAATAGTAAAACGATAAGGTTGAATACCTTTTAATGCCAACTGCAAAAACTGAGCGTTTGCATCAATCTTATTTGAAGCGGAGATAGTAGTTTGCTTATTAATCACAAAGAAACCTGTCTGATAGCTAATCGAAACAGGTTTAGGAATAATGGCCAATGATTGTTGCGCTACAACCAAAGAGTTGTAAACACAAATACAGCACATGAGCAAGATTCTTTTTAGCATAATGTTGTACGTTAAAATGCCTTTATCGAATAATAATTTACCTATTTTGTCAGATATGGTAATTAGATTTCAAAAAATAAACATTCTCTAAATGTAACCATTGTTGTAGAGACGACATGCTGGCGTCTCTAAGGGTCTATGACTATTAATAAATTATCCATTGTTTTTATCCTAAAACTGCATTTTCTGAATTGGAGAGGCCCTAGGAGACGCCAGCATGTCGTCTCTACAATAATGGATTTTAATTAAAAAAACGCTTATTTCTTAAACTCTTAAAATCAAAATACTCACTTCCAATTCTTCCTCAAAAACCTCAACCAATTGCCATGCATAATATTTTCAATATCTGTTGAAGAATACCCTCTTTGTTCAAGAATCGCCGTGACTTTCTGTAAATCTGTAATGGTATCTAAATCATAAGGACTTTGTTCTAAACCAAAAGCCCCATCTAAGTCAGAGCCAATGCCTACGTGCAAAGCATTGCCTGCTAATTGGCAAATATGATCAAGGTGGTCAACCATTACAGCCAGATTACAGTTCATACCCTTTGGCGTAGAAGTACCCCTTACCCAATTTGGCACCATCATCCAGGCATCTAATGCTCCACCAATTACTGCATCGCGGCTAATCAACTCTTTAATTTGCTCGTCGCTGAATTGTCGGTTATGATTTACCAAACTTCTGCATAAATTATGACTTGCCCAAACCGCCCCGTTAAAATGCTCCATAGCTTCCCAGAAACTATCATCACACAAATGCGTAGCATCTAAAATAATCCCCAAACGCTCCATTTCATTCAACAAAGCCTGCCCCGCCTGCCCCATAAATCCGGTGGCATCAGTGCCTTGTGCATATCTGCCCGGCCCATAATGCGCTGGTCCAATAGCTCTCAATCCATATTGATAGGCACGTTCTACGTGATTGATGGTCACTAACGAATCAGCACCTTCCAGACTCAGAATATATCCTATGGGCTTTTTATCGTTAGGCGTTCCATCATTCCAGAGTTGCAGGTGTTTTTCAAGCGTTTCAAGGTTGTGGATTTGGGTCATTTCGCCACATTCCTCCATGCTTTTATACCAGGCAAGCTGTCCCTGCGTTTGAGACCACGCCTGCTCTGGAGAAAGCCAACCGGGCAGCGAACTATCAGGTTTCACAAATCTTGCAATCTGTGTTGCCACTACCAAACCAATATTCCCTTTTCTCAAAGCCGGAAAAGTAACTGTACCTTTCGCACGGTCAGGTTTATCGGTCATACCCACCTCTCTGGCACGCACTTCATCAACTGTCAACCTTAAATCCCGATTCCATTCCATAGCATTCATACTAAGGTCGAGATGTGCATCAATTATAAACATAAATGAATTTATTCTAAAAAAATGAAACGAAAGTATCTATTACTAAAGTGTCGTTCGAGAAATTCTCAAACGACACTTGATAATGTAAGTCTATATTTTAATCGTGAAGTTCAAACAACGCTTCAACCTCTACAGGAATATTATCTGGCAGCGACCCCATTCCAACGGCACTTCTCACGCCTATTCCATTTTCTGTTCCCCAAACCTCTGCAAAAAGCTCGCTACAACCATTAATTATATATGGATGGCGCTCGAAGTCAGGCGTACAGTTTACCATACCCAATACTTTAATAACTCTTTTTACACGGTCAAGGCTACCTAGATGGGTCTTGATAGTTGATAGCATGGTCAAACCAACCTGACGTGCAGCCAGTTTGCCTTCTTCTATGGTCAAATCTTCTCCGATTCTACCAATGATCAGGCTTTTATCATCTTGCACAGGCCCATGACCCGACAAGTATAAATATTTCCCATCAATCAAGTATGGTTTGTAAACACCCAATGGTGCTGGAGCTGGTGGCAATGAAAGATTAAGTGTGGCGAATGCTTCTTCTGCACTGATAATTTCTAATACGCTCATTTTGATTGTTACTTTTATTACGTTTTGTTAAATTGCTTATTGTTACTTGGCGCCGGCGGCGTTGCTTTGCGTTACTTGAGGCGTATTCAGTTTTCTGAATTTTGCTCCTTCAATTTTTAAAACTACAGAGTTCGGCCATTGATTATTGGTATAAAAACGTTGCCCATTTACCGCACTTACTACTAAGCCTATAGGCGTAGCCGCTGTATAAGTCTGGGCATCCAATCCTTTTCTGTACTCTACCAATTCGCTCTTATAGCCCAGAATACTAACTTTGGTATTGGCATTTCCCTCTATATGGGTCAGTACTAAGTTTCTTCTTGAACCATATTTCCAATCGTCGGCATTTTTTCTTTGAACAATGGCATAAATATACTTTTCATCGTTCGACTGCGTGTACCATACATTATCTTCTCTGATTACCGGCAAAGGCTTTACTTTCTGAATAGCCTCGGCATTGGCAAAATTCCACAGAGCCACTTCTTGTAATAAGGATTCTTGCTCAATCTGAATCTCACCGTCTTGCTTAGGCCCTATATTCAACAAGAAATTCCCTCCCTTAGACCTGATTTCGGTAAGCATGTTAATAATCTCAGTTCCTGTTTTGTGTGGGTCGTTAGTAGGTTTATATTGCCAGTCAGTGCCCATCGTATAGCAAGCCTCCCAAGGTCGTGGCAATGGTTCATCAGGTGTATTTTGCTCTGGCGTAGTCATTATATCACGGGTAATTACCAAGTCAGGATTCAGACTCCAGGCATATTCTCTTAATCCATCACCCGGCCCGTCAATAAACAAAATGTCTATTTTGCCGTAACTAGTCAGTAATTCTTTCAGTTGTTGTTTATCATAATCCATCAATTTCGGATTATTCGCGGGAAAGTGTTCGGGTAATTGTAATCGACCAATCTGGATATTATTCTTGTGGAAGAAATAAAAATCTTCCGGCGAAAAGTACAATCCAATGGCAATGCCTTCTTTTCTGAAAGCATCTATCAACTCTTTCGTAATATCTTTGCCATAAGGCGTGTTCATTACGTTAAAAGGCGTAGTTTTTGTATCGAACATACAAAAACCGGAGTGGTGTTTGGTCGTGAAAACCACATATTTCATGCCTGCCAGTTTGGCTAATTTCGCCCATTTAGCAGGCGTAAATTTATCAGGATTAAAATACTGGGGTAATTCCTGAATATACTTTTCAACGTATTCGTGAGAAGCCCCTGCCAGCGAGTGGCTAATCACTGCACCAAGCGTAACATCTACATTCCAGTGAATAAACATACCAAAGGCTAAATCCTGAAACCACACGATGCGCTCTGGTTTATTATTAGTCTGAGGCTTTTGTGCTACTGCCGAAAAGCAGCTGATGAGTAGAACAATAAGAATTCTTTTAGAAACCATTGATTTTCTTTTAAACAACCAGTTGTTGACCCGTTGTTTAATTTTTGAAAGATGAAGAAATATTTATCAGATAGTAGCAAGTCCCTTTCGGAAATTGCTACTACTGATAAATCATTTTATAGAAGAATTGAATAAAAGCTAATTACTTATCCCACCATACTTTTGTCAGAAGGTCGTCAATACCTTGTCTTTGTACAGCTTCATTGTACGAGCTTCTGTTCAATGTCTGTTCTGAAACCGGATACAAGAATCTACGGAAGATTTTGCCACCTGTCGCATTGCCCGGATATACATTCGGTGTTAAGGCAGGATAACCCGTACGACGGTAGTTATTATAAACCTCTTGTGCGTCAGGGAAAATACCCACCCAGAATTCATTGTAAATCTGCTCAGTTTGCTCTGCTACTGTACCAGTAGTTTTGAAAGCATGTGCAGCTACATAGCTATCAACACGGTCTTTCGAAATTACATTGGCAGTACCGCTGATCAAATCCCATTGTTGCATGGCAGCACGGATACCTGTTTCGTATAAACTGGCAGCAGTTTCTGTTTTATACCATCCTTTCAAGGCTGCTTCTGCTAATAAATAGTTAGACTCAGCTACTGTAAATAACAACAATGGTGCATCTGTTTTCAAAACAGTGGTTTGTTTTGGCTCAGAGTAAGTCACGAAATCAGATGGCTTCGTACCATTGATATTCGCTGGCATTCCTTTCTGAATACTCTCGTCAGAACTAGCAACACCATTTACATATACTACCGAAAGCACGCCTAATCTTGGGTCGTTATTGGCTTTCAGATAGTTAATAAATACTTGTTGATATTTTCCACCTTCAGTATTATTTACACCATCGGCACGTAGATAATTATCGTTCAGCAATTGCCAGGCAACAGGGTTTTTATTAATGTTCTGTCCACCATTGGTATAGCTTACTTTAGCAATGTCAGCATAATCTCTTATTACTCCACCGGCAATAGCTTTGTTTACCCAGGTTTGCGCAGCAGCTGCATCCACTTTCGATAAACGCATACCGAATCTTAGCATCAACGAGTAAGCAAACTTCTTCCATTTGGTTACATTCCCTTGGTAAATCAAATCAGAATTACCAAAGGTAGTTGTATTAGATGCATTCAATGCCGTAGCTGCCTCATCAAGCTCTTTCAACATATCGGCATAGATCGCACTTTGTGTATCATACTTCGGTTGAAAAATAGATTGGTTATAGCCTTGTCCTGCCTGTGTGTATGGAATATCCCCATATAAATCAGTCAGACGGCTAAAACAATACGCTCTCCAGATACGGGCAGTAGCATACAGGTTTACTTTAGAGGCATCATCTTTTACGCCTTTAATTACCTCGCCTATTTCATTAATCTGTGTTGGATATGAGTTCGTGAAAACCCCACCCGTTGCATTTACTTGCGATGCCGTGTACTTAGAACCAAACCCTTCTACATCGTTGTAGCTGGTGGTATATTGCATTAAACCAAACAATAAAGCACCCTTGTTTCCACTGTTAGCAGCACCATCGTAGATGGCTTTGCTGAAGATATAAGGCACTGTCGGTACCGAAACCGCATTCGGGTTCGTATTGATTTCTACAAAATCTTTATCACAAGACGAAAGACCTACAAGGCTTCCCGCTATCAATAAAGAATAGGTATATTTAGAAAATATATGTTTCATTTTTTGCTCTTTGTTAAAATTTCAGATTCAGATTCAAGCCATAAGAACGGGTACGAGGTAAGCCTATCGACTCAATACCTTGTGCCGAGCCATTGGTTAAACTTTGTTCCGGGTCAAAATTGTCTGTTTTCTTATATAATATCAGTAGGTTACGACCCACCAACGAAATGCTTGCCGATTGTACACCTATTGCTTTCAGTAAATTATTTGGCAAGTTATAAGAAAGAATCACCTGACGTAGTTTTACAAAACTTGCATCGTGTACAAACAATTCTGTGTAACGGTTCAGGTTGTTGTAATAAGCACTACGTAAATTGGCAACAGGTACGGTATAAGCATATTTATCTCCGGTAGCTGTTACACCTGATAATTGCAGACCATTTTCACGACCCGGCAAGGTAGATTTCAATAAACCCAGACGAGTAGCATAAACCTCCATTACAGAGAAGATACTACCACCGAATTTACCGTCAACCAAGGCATCTAAAGTGAAGTTTTTATATTTGAATGTATTCGTCAAACCCATGGTATATGGCGGAACACCATTGCCTAAGAACTGGTTGTTATCAGTTTGTAGCGGAAGGTTCGAGTTTGTATCATAGATGATATTTCCGGCGGCATCGGTCTTTTTACGATACCCATAGATACCACCGAAAGGCATACCTACCTGATTGTTGATGAATGCATTACCATTGGCAGAGTTTCCGATTGAGAAGGTGCTGATACCATCAGCTAATTTCAATACTTCACTTTTGTTGTAAGCAAAGTTGAAACTTGCATTCCATGAAAAACTACCCGATTTAACTGGTGTTCCTTCAATCAATACTTCGATACCTTTGTTGCTCAATTCACCTGAGTTCAGGATAGCACTTGTATAACCAGTCGCACCAGAAATAGGGACACTCACAATATCGTTAGTAGATTTTTTGTTATACAAAGCCACATCTAATCCGATTCTGCCACGATACATTTTTGCATTAAAACCTAGCTCGGTAGTGGTTGAGGTAAATGGTTTCAAATTGGCATTGGTGATAGAAACCGAACTTACGTTTTGTAAAGGTACTGTACTGGCACTTGGCACACTGCTATACGCTAAGTTGATCGCATAAGGATCAGGGCCACCGCCACCTACTTGTGCCCACGATGCACGAAGTTTCACAAAATCAACCGATTTCGGCATGCTTATTATATCAGAAAGCATTAAGCTTGTACCCACACTTGGGTAGAATATATTGTTGTTTTTAGGGCTCAACGTTGAGAACCAGTCCTGACGGCCAGTAAGCGTTAAGAACCAGATGCTTTTAAGGTCAAAATCTAATGAACCAAATACAGAGTTGGTTTTTACATTGCTGCTCACAGGTGTAACCATTGACGTGGCTAAGTTAGAGAAGCTATAGAAATAAGGGATTGTATACCCTTGACCATAAAAATCAAACTGATTGTTTTTGAACTGACGGGCATTAGCGCCCACCAATGCCGACATACTGATTGATTTACCAAATTTGGTATTATAGTTAGCCGTAAGCATACTATTGGTTTCAGCTACATCAGATTTGATTCCATCGTATTGCCCTTGAGGAATGTACTGTCCACCCGTAGGCATGATACTGGTGAAATTGTAATTATAAAAATCGTGCGTAGTCGTTGCCTTTAATGTCAGATTGTCCAACACATCATACGAAACAGAAGTTTGTCCGATAAAGCGGTTCTTTGTATCTGTTTGTTTAAACTTATTTACAAAGAAATAACCATTGGTTACAATACCCGCATCATTCCAGAATATCTCATTTCCGTTAGCATCGTGTCCTGGAGCAAGCCAGCGTACATCTACTGTATTGGCAACTTCATACGCCATCCAGTTCGGGTTTCCTAAAGCATCACCGGCAATCGGGCGGTTATTACCTTGCTCAACATTGTATTGGGCAACGGCTTCTGCTCTTAATCTCTTACTTAATTTGGCCGAAATGTTTAAGTTAGCTGTTTTACGTTTATAGGTATTAGTTGGTAAAACACTCTTCGCATTGACATCTGCCAACGAAAGACGATAAACAATTGCATCGTTTCCACCAGAAAGGGCAATCGAATTAGTAAAGTTTGTACCTGTCTGATAGAAGTTTCTTAAATTATCTTTTTGGGCTACGTAAGGGTGTGTTTTTCCGTCGGCTGCTACGTAATCAGTCGAGCCATCTATTTTAGAACCAAACGAACGGCGTCCGGTTGCTTGTGCCTGTGCCAACGTAGTTGGTTTTACACCGCCATCTCCCTGACCGTACTCATACTGAAAATCAGGGAAAACAGCTACATTCTCCATCGTGAACGTTCCGTTATATTCTACACCGATTCCTTTTTGCGCTTTACCTTTTTTGGTAGTAATTAAGATAACGCCGTTAGCACCACGCGAACCATACAAAGCTGCCGCAGCACCACCTTTCAATACAGTCATTGACTCGATATCATCTGGGTTAATGGCGGCAATACCATCCCCACGGTCAGTACCTGCTTTTGTTCCCAAACCATTCGGCAACGAACTTCCACCCGGCACACTATTATCGATAGGCATACCGTTAATTACGTATAATGGTTGGCTATTGCCTGTCAATGAACCATTTCCACGAATCACCACACGGCTTGAACCACCCGGACCAGTTGACAAACCTGTAGCATTTACACCTGCAATTTTACCAGTAAGTGAGTTAGCCACGTTGTTTTCACGCGCTTGTGTAAATTCTGCACCATTAATTTCTGATACAGAGTAAGCCAACGCTCTTTTGTCTTTCTTCACACCCAAGGCCGTTACCACAACCTCGCTCAATTGCTGAACGCTTTCTGTCAAGGTAATAGTTACCGATGTCTGGTTTGCTGTAACAGGTACTTCAGATAATTCATAACCAATACTCGATACAATCAATGTCAGACTTGTTGATGCCAGATTATCAGGTAAATTCAATTTGAAATTTCCTTCTGCATCTGTAGTTACACCAATTTTAGAATTTTCTTTTACCGAAACAGTGGCACCAATCACAGGCGTTGCATCTTTTGCAGCAATTACTTTACCCGTAATTTCTCTGGCTACAACCGCATTCTTAGAAATCTCAGAAAAGTTTGCCTCGTTTTCACAGACTTTCGCATAAGAATTGTTGCTCAACGCCAGACTTCCCACCAGAGAAAGCCACAACAGGCATCGGGTATTGCTTAAATGTCTAATTTTTTTCATCTAGTTTTATTTAGGATTAATTGAAGAATTTGCAAGAAATGCAGATTAAATTTGCATTTCTTGAACAAACATAAAATAATATTCGCTTAATGTTGCAATATTTGCAACATTATTTTTTCAAAAAATGCAAAATTGAGTATTTTCAACTACTATGATTGCTTTTTTTGCAGATAATGAAATTTATGAGACTTAATAAAATGGTAATTTTTCTTAACTTTGTACTACTTTAGTAGTTGCAAAAACCCATAAACCGAAAATGTCTATTACTCTTTTAAAAAAAGAAAGAAAGGATTTAATCCTGCAAGAAATTAACATACACACACGAGTCTCCTTAAATGAATTGGTGGAAAAGCTAAATGTCTCTGAAGACACCATCAGAAGAGATGTAAATGAACTGTCGGAAGACGGCGAAATCATTAAAATTCGTGGAGGAGCCATGTCAAAAGCTTATCATCATGGCTCTAATCTCCAGGAAACCTACGCTCACTCTCAGAAAGAGATTATTGGTAGAAAAACCCTGAGTTTATTAAAAGAAGGAATGCTTGTCTTGATAGGTGGAGGAACCACCATCCGCGAATTTGTCAAACTGATTCCGGAAGATTTTTCGGCAACCTTTATGACTGTTAACCCGCTTACAGCAGTAGAATTGCTCGATAAACCTAATATTGAGATTATTTTGATTGGCGGACAAGTATCTCGTTACAGCCAGATGACCGTCGGTGGAGAAGTGCATCAACGCCTTTCAGAAATGAAAGCCGACTTATGTATCATCGGCACCAATGCCTTAGATGCACACGGCGGCCTTACAGATTCTGATTGGGAAACCATACAAGTGAAAAAATCTATGATGAAAGCCTCTGCAAAAGTTGCGGTAGTAGCTATCTCCGAAAAACTCAATTCGGTAATGAAAATGAAAGTAGCCGATTTGCAGGAAATAGATTATTTAATTACAGAGCTACCCGCCGACGCCCCAATGCTATCTTCTTTCAGAAATACCAATCTGGAGATATTGTAAAGTTAAGTAACATTTTTTATATCGACCTGAACATTAACTCATAGGATAAGTTTGTAGAATATTTCCACGAACTTATCTTATTAGCTATTCTTTAATATTTGTTTACTCCTATCTATAATTTCTCAACCCACAGAAATAAAACGGGCGCGCCAGACAATTAACGCAAAGGATGTCTCTAAAAAAGGGATTAAAACAGTTACTCCAACTCAAGTTGTTTCAAAAAAATATACTATTAAATTCCCTGCTTACTACAGTAACTAAGAGAACTATTAAGGTAGAGCTTAATGGGTGTGGTAGTTGATTTTAGCCATAAAAACTTTAAATTTGGGAAATATCCAGAGGTTTACGGCTATTAATGAATATCCGCATGAAAACTTTTATTATGGAAAACGCCCATTTAGACATTGAATTTATTAAAGCCCGGTATGCTAAGGCAAGAAATCGGTATAAACCCAGACAGATAAGAATGGTATTTATCGGTGAAGGCCCACCGGATAATCTTGACAGATACTTCTATTTTGAAGATGTCAAGAAACATGATTCACTTTTCTTAGAAGTAATGGGAGTTTTATATCCCGAACAAAAAAAGCAATATCTGGCTTCTCGTCGGGATACTTTTCTTAAAGAAGAGCTTCTGGAAACCTTTCAGGAAGATGGATATTGGTTTATAAGTTTATCTGAAGTTCCTTGCAGTCTTACAGGTGAGCCTCTTGAAAAATACGTTCCGTCTCTTTTAGAGCGTCTGAAAAATCAGATTGAAAAAAGTACCCCCATCATTTTAATCAAGGCTAATGTATATGACATTTGCTACGCTCCCCTGGTGGCAAACGGATACAATGTATATAACGAAAGAATACCGTATCCGGGTAGCGGACAGCAAGGGGTATTCAGAGCGAAGTTTGGCAGAGCTGTGAAATTAATGGCCGATTTGGATGAATAATGATTTTGTTTTAAAAATAATAGACTTCGGGAGATTTGACCAGAGGAGGGAATCATTATATAAATGCAAGGAGGCTTTATTTAACTAATGGCCCTTCCCAAAGTACCTGGTCAATCATCCAGCTATCGCCTTCTCTTGATAATAATAAATAATCAGTTCCCCACCAGGCAGTGATTTTGGCAGCAGCCGTATGATACGAAATATCCAATATCTTCACTATTTTCGGTGCATCCGGTTTGGCAAATCTTTTTTTAGCATTGATACCCGCTGCATAGTCAAGGGCTTGTTTATAGGTCATATAACCATCTCCTTCAAATTTGCTGGTTTGCTTGTTTTTATAATAGCCAAACTTTGTCAGGGTTGGTCTTAACGAGGCTTGAATTTTCGTGGTATCCCCCTGATAGAACCCCTCGATATAGTTCATGCAGGCTTTTGTAATCAGTTCTGCATCCTGATTGGTTTGTGCCTGAGCACCAATCAAATTTGTCAGAAATAGTGCTAAGAAAGTAATTTTTGTTTTCATAATTTTAGTATTACGATTTATGTAAACTATATCAATTTCTCTTTCATGGCCTTTTCAATGGCCTCGGCTTTCGAATGAACTTCCAGTTTCCAGTAAATATTCTTGATATGGGTTCTAACCGTTTCTTTATCAATAAATAATCCTTCGGCGATATTACTATAGCTTTTTCCTCTAGATAGCAATTCCAAAACTTCTGTTTCTCTGGATGATAGTGGCGAGTTATGATTTTTCTGAAATGAGGCCACTACCAATCGGGCAATATTAGTACTCATCGGTGCACCTCCACCCATAATCTCTCTGATGGCTTCAACCAGGCGTTGCGAGGGCATATTTTTAGTCAGATACCCACCTGCTCCGGCACAAAGCGCCTTGAACACCAAATCATCATTTTCATATACCGTCACTACAATTATCTGTGCATGCGGATAAATCTTTTTTGTCCGTTCGATACCTTCAATGCCATTCATACCCGGCAATTCAATATCCATTAATACTACATTGGGTTTGTCGTTCTGTACGTTTTTCAGAAAATCCTCACAGTTATTATAGGCACTCACTACTTTGAATCCCTGATTTTCGTTCAAAAGCATGACGAATCCTTCCCGAATAATATTATCATCCTCTACCAGACTGATTTTGATAGGGTTTGTATTTTGATAGCTCATTTTTTTAAATTGTTGATGACCAACTTCACAGTCGTTCCCTCGTTGTTTTTTGAAATAATCTCTACTTCTGCACCGATTTTCTCGGCACGACTACGGATATTCCCCAGGCCATTGCCGTTATTAGGTTTATTTGCCTGAATCCCGATGCCGTTATCCTGCCAGCAAATTGTCAGTTTTTTGTTTTCCAGTTTAAAATTCAGCTTTACTTCGGTGGCATTGGCGTGTTTAAGTGTATTCATGATGGCTTCCTTAAACAACATCACCAGGTGTCGACTGGCACCCATTGGTAATTTGATTGCCTCAAAATCTTCTGAAATACCTTCGCACACAAAGCGAATATCCCGTTTGTCTAATATCTCATCACAAAAATCCTTGATTCTAATGGCAATTTCAAATAGATTATCGTGGTCAGGATTAATTGCCCAGATAAAATCTTTGGTACCCTGATACAATCGTCCGGCATTGTCTCCTATTTTGCCCAGCAAAACCATAGCCTCTTCACTCTCCGATTTTTTGAGTTTGTTCTTTATCAATTCTGTTAATAATGAAATGCGGGTCAGCGAATTCCCGAATTCATCATGCATATCCTGCGCTGCAATCTTTCTCACTCTTTCATTTTCTTCTGATTTTACCCGCTCAATCTCTAAGATACGGTTCACTCTTACCCGGTAAAAAGTCATTACTATGCTACCCAGTGCTATGAATGAAAGCAGGAAAAACCACCATCGCTGCCAGAAAGGAGGTGCTATTGAAATCGGGATTGTCAGAATATCTTTTTCATTCCAGAAACCCTGATTATTGGCACTCTTGATTTTTAGCTGATATTCTCCTGCTCTTAGGTTTGTGAAATTGATATAGCGACGAGTACCATAATAAATCCAGTCTTTATCAAAATTCTCTAGTTTATAAGCTATCTGGTTCTTTTCAGGATTTGTGAAGTCGAGTGAGGCAAAGCGGAAAGCAAAGAAATTTTCGTCATAATTAAGTTTTATCTTCCCGTCTTTCATGAGTAGGCTATCCAGATTCTGCTCCTTTTCAAATTTCATAAACGAGGTAATGACCGTTTTAGGCAGATGTCGGTTGCTGGTCATGTGCAAGGGGTGAAAACTCACAAAAACTCCTAAGCCACCAAAGAAAATCTCACCTGACTTAGTCTGAAAATACGCCCCCGAATTAAACTCTCTGTTTGATAAACCATCATCTGATGAATAATTCAGAAAAGACTTGTCTTTTGGATTAAAACATGAAATCCCGTTATTAGTACTCATCCAGATTCTGCCTTTGGCATCAGCCAGAGTTGAGTAGACAAAACTATTGGGCAAGCCATCTTTTTCGGTATAATGAATAAAGCTCTCTTTGCCATTCTCAACCACCAGTTTGCTTAAGCCTTTTGGGCTGCCTACCCATATCTGATTATTTTTATCGACCAGAATAGATAGTATCAAATCATTAATGAGGCTTTTAGGGTCATTCGGATTATTGGCGTAGGTTTTAAAGGTTTCAGTTACCGGATTAAACTTTATCAGACCATTATAAGTGCCTATCCATAAATTACCTTTACTATCTTCCTGTAAAGCTGCTACTGTCAGCATAGCACCATCCGGTGTTTTGTCGTATCTCTTTACATTACTGCCATTTACGTGCAATAAATACCCTCCTGTGCCTATCCAAAGCGAATGATTCTTATCTTCCAGAAAATGCAGGATCGATGGCTCCCTACCTTTTATTTTCGGAATCGGGAAATTATAGAACTTATCCGCCGCCCGGTTATACCTGAATACACCCTCATTGCTGCCCACCCAAAGGTTTTTACCCGAATCCTCAAAAATGACCTGATGCGAATTAAGTCGGTTATTAGTGGCGCTGAAAAGATACTTTTTATAATTGCTCGTATGCGAATTAATTCTGAAAAGCCCCTCGTAAGTACCTACCCAGATATCGCCATAACTATCTTTACATATCCCAAAAACCGATGTGGCGGCTATGGAATTTTCTCTGGCCAGAATCTTGTCCCATTGTTTAAAACTGTTTTTCGAATGGCTGAATAAATGCACCCCGGCCTCACGCGTGCCTATCCAGATAATATCTTCGTTGGCTTCTTTTCCTTCATAAATTGAGAAAATTGCGCTACTTTTCAAGCCTTTTTTGCTGAGAGCATCTTCTTCAATATGTTCTATCAAATCAAAGGTATTTCCTCTTACCTGATAGCGGAATACTCCCCGAGCCATTGTTCCTACCCACAAAGTATTAAATCTATCAACCATGATAGCCGATATGAAAATATCCGGCTGAATGAGTTGCTCCGAAAAATCCTGTAATTCGTTGCTATTCAGGTTAAGCCGGAAGAGCTTTTCCTGTGCGGCTACCCATAGGTTATTCTGTTCATCACAGAAAATTCTTTGTATCGGGAAATTCAGTTTTTTGTAAAAATCCTGTGGAGCATTGTTGGCATGTAAGAACTCAACCTGTTGTTGTTCTGGCTGTTTATCAGGGTTTTTAATAAATACTTTGCTCAAGCCTATCTTGGTTGTGAGCCAGATTCCACCTTTTTTATCTTTTACTACATAACCCACGCCATAACTCCCTAAACTTTTACGATTAGTGGAATCGTGTTCATAATGAATAGCCATGTAAGATTTACCTTTAGGAATCAGGCGCCATAGGCCATTATACGTGCTAACCCAGATAGTTTTTTGTTGATCTTCTACAATACCGGTAATGATATATGAATAATCGGGTTTATTCTTACCAAATAAATCGGTGTGCCTTTCGAAATCTTTTGAGATATTATTGAAGCTATTTAAACCATTCTTGGTACCAACCCATAGTTTTTCGCTTGAATCTTCATATAAAAATGTCACATCATCGTTTGAAAGTGTGTTTTTTTCAAACGGATTATTATAGAAATGCTTCATCTGAGCGCCGTCATAGCGGTTGAGCCCGTTCTGAGTTCCAAACCAAATATAGCCCTCTTTATCTTGCAGAATCGTACGGACTTCACTCTGGCTAAGCCCCTCTTTCAGACCAATCTGGTCTAAAGTGGGTACAGCCATCAACCGGAAACTCAATATAAATACCAGGAAAAACAGTCTTGCTAACATACACACCAATTGAACTGCTAATGTACGAATATAATCCTTATCAGAATCTCACCCAATTTGGGGGTATTTGACATGTAGTCTTGAACTGTGATTTAGCTGATTTATCAGATGTAGCTGATAACAAATTTCGCACAATTGATCAAGTAGATTAAAATTCTGAATGTTAATCAGTGTAATCATAATAATCGGTTAAATCGAAGTTCAGACAATCAATTCTGGAAGTATTAAAAGCGGACATCAGCTTGTCCATTTTCGGACGAAAATTAAAATTATTGCTTTGTAATCAATTGATTATCATATCATTAATTATTTGGCATAAATTTTCGGCTATATAAACCACCTTCATTTAAACCCGATGCTTATGTTTAGCAATTACGTAAAAATCGCCTGGAGAAATCTCTTCAAAAATAAGTTGTATAGCTTGCTAAATATTGCAGGACTCACCTTTGGACTCATCTGTTTCTTCCTGATTGGCTTGTTTGTTTTTGATGAATTGACTTTTGATGAACAGCATAGTCAGGCCGATCGTATCTATCGGTTGATTGAGCATAAGAGCGAAAAAGGTGAGCAAACCGTGATTGCGGGTGGTTCTTTTAAAGTTGCTGAAGAAGCAAAAAAAGTAATCGGCGAAGTAGAAAACACAACCCGGATGAGCCGAGTCGGAAGAGGTAATCTGATTAACCCACAAAGACCTGAAATCAATTTTCAGGAGGATGTTACAATGGTTGATGGCAATTTTTTAAAGATATTCGACTTCCCACTTGTTGAAGGAAACAGAGAAACGGCTTTAGTTGAACCTAATACCATTGTTGTTACAGAAGAGCTGGCGTTGAACCGGTTTAATACGACAAAAGTATTAGGCAAAACACTAAAATTCAATTTTATAGATGCGCCATTACGAATTACAGGCGTATTAAAGAATCATCCTAAAAACTCGAGTTTTACTTTTAATAATTTACTTTCAGAAGCTACCAATTATAATGCAATTTATTTCCAAAATCTTATGCATAGTGATTGGTTGTCAGATAATTTCTCGGTCTATTTTTTATTAAAACCTCAATCTAATGTGGGTAATGTAGCTTTGAAACTGAAGAATCTGGTTCTTAAAAATTATAAACCTGAAACAGGAACTACTTTTTCGTTTGAGTTACAGAATCTTAAAGATATTCACTTAAAATCAGAGGAAATTTATGATGGCGCCAGAAATTCTAATGTGACAGCCATAGCGCAGGGTAATCCATTATATATAAAGATATTTATTTATATAGCCCTTTTTGTGTTGCTAATAGCCGGTATCAATTATATTAATTTATCAACGGCCAAAGCTTCGAACAGAAGTAAGGAAATTGGGGTACGGAAATCTCTGGGCGCAGAAAAAGGAAGTCTGGTGATTCAGTTCTTGCTGGAAGCCTTTATTATCACAGGCGTTTCGTTTGTATTGTCAATATTGTTTTTGCAATTTATTCTGCCATTTTTCAATCAGTTTACCAATAAAGAACTTACGCTTAATCTGAATACCGATTACCGAATCTGGCTTTTGGCTATTGGTGCTTGTATTTTTACCAGTTTGTTTTCAGGATTTTATCCGGCCTTTCTATTATCAAGTTTGAATCCTTTAAATCTTCTAAAGGGATTGAAAACGAGTAATAATATGGCGACAAATCTGCGCAAGGGATTGGTATTTACGCAATTTGCCATTTCTACAATCCTGATTATCTGTACGCTGGTAGTTTATGAACAAGTCCGGTTTCTGAATAATACCAATCTTGGATTCAGAAAAGACCAGATGGTGGTAATTGATGTAAATACCGAAGCGGCTCGTAGAAATATGGCGAGCCTCAAAAATGAAATGGCCAAAATAAGTGGAGTGAAAAGCGTATCGGCTACTTCAAGAGTGCCTGGTGAATGGAAAACCTATCGGAGAGTGAAGACTTATCAGGATTCGAATATAGAAGCTGAAAAAGAGTCTTTTTACTTTGCAGCTGATGAGAATTTCATGGAAACCTTCAATGTGAAACTTATAAGCGGCAGAAATTTTGAGCAAATGACTGATTCAGGCGCGGTGATTCTCAATGAAACTGCTGCAAAAGCCTTGAATATTAAAGAAGCGAGCAATCAGTTGATTACGATTCCTGCTATTGCCCAGGCAGAAACATTTAATACACTGGATAGCCCGATAAAGATGCGTGTGGTTGGGATTGTAAAAGACTTCCATTTTCAATCATTGAAAACGAAGATTGAACCATTGGTTTTGGGATATATCAAAAATCCGATTCAGGAGGTTGATTATTATACTGCCAGAATCGAAAGTACAAATATTGCGGCTACACTCGAAAAATTAAAGGCCGTGATGGTCAATAATGATAAAGATGATCCTTTTGAATATCATTTTCTGGACGAGCAGTTGCGCTTGTTTTATATGGAAGATGCCCGCCGACAAAAGATGTTAATATGGGCGGCTTTATCTACCATTTTTATTGCCTGCCTTGGTTTATTCGGTCTGGCGACTTATGCAGCCGAACAAAGGGTGAAAGAAATAGGTGTGAGAAAAGTATTGGGAGCTTCTATATTCAGCCTGACAACTTTACTTACCAAAGATTTTTTGAAGTTAGTTTTTATTGCTATTGTTTTGGGTGCGCCAACAGCCTGGTGGGCAGCTGATACCTGGCTAAAAGAGTATGCTTATCATATAAATATAGCCTGGTGGATGCCCATAACAGGAGGTTTATTGGCAGTATTGATAGCCATCATCACAGTCAGTTATAATACGATCAAGGCTGCCTTGCTAAACCCTGTGAAATCACTAAAGAATGAATAGTTAATAAGTTTTAATTCATATTTTCCTTTATATACATTGAGCCAGGGTATTCCCCTGGCTTAATTGTTATATTGTATTCATTTACAGAGTTCTAGCAATCAAAAGACACATATTTTTTACTTTTTTTGTAATAAAAACCTCTTTAGTCGGAAAAATAATCCAGATATACGTACAAAATCAATTATTTTTGCAATTATTATTTTTATATTTACCTTTATGCAAGAGTCTTGCATTGTTAATAAACCTAACTATTAAAAGTCAACCTGAATAAATATAAATCAAGCATAGGTTTTTATGCATTTGCAATATGGCATTTAGTAATATTTTATTGATTGATGATGATGACGACGATCAGGAGATTTTCCAGACGGCTCTTCAACAGATATCTTCTACTGTACAATACAATTATTTTAATAGTGCTCGTGAAGCATTGTCGAAATTAGCTACAAGTGAGCGTTTACCCGAAGTTATTTTCCTTGATCTCAATATGCCCTTAATGACCGGTCAGGAGTTTTTGCTTCATATCAAGCAAAATCAGCAATTGGCACATATTCCAATCATCATTTTCTCAACTGCTTCTGATACGGCAACCAAAGAACTCACCAGAGACTTAGGTGCTCATGATTTCATAACCAAGCCAGGGGATTTTAATGAATTAATCAGTTTATTAAAGCCCTTAATCAAATAGCCCTTATGAGCACCTCGAACCACCTATTCCATGATGTTCCTTTTTTAAAAGGAGGAGGTGAAATGGGTGCTTTAATGCGCACAAAAGACTGGGAGAATACAGTCTTAGGCATGCCTGACCAATGGCCTGTGCAGTTGAAACAAATGACTGCCACATTATTGAGCACCTCAGCACCTATGCTCATTAGCTGGGGAGCCGAATATATTCAACTTTATAACGATGCCTTCCGGCCTATTATGGGTAGTACCAAACACCCGAAGGCTTTAGGAGCTAGGGTTAAGGAAACTTCTGCCGAAATATGGGATACAATCTCTTCACTTTTCGAGAAGGTAAAGCAGGGCGAAGCCGTTGATTTCAAGGATTTTAAGCTACAAATAGATCAAAATGGTCATTTAGAAAATACTTATTTTGACTTTTCTTATAGTGCAATCAAGGACGAAAACGGAGACATTCAGGGGATTCTGGTAATCTGTAATGAAACTACTGAGAAAGTAAACTCACTTAAACAGCTTTCTGAAAGTGAACAGCTTTTCAGAACGATGGCAGAGCAAAGCAATGTGCTTATTGCGTTGGGCGATGCCGATGGGAATACGGTTTACTTTAATAAAGCCTGGAGCGAACTTACAGGAAAAACCACTGCTGAACTGGCTAATAATGGATGGGTTAATACTATTCATGCAGAGGATTTATTTAAATTCAGAGAAAATTCTCTGAAATCTTTCCAGTTGAGAGAATCTTTCAAAGATGAGTTCAGGATTTTGGGGAAAGATGGCAACTATCATTTGTTTTTAGCGCAGAATAATCCACTCTTTAATCAAGATGGTGTTTTTGAAGGTTACTTGGGGTTATGCACCGAAATCACTGAGCGTGCCGAGCATCAACATGAAATCGAGCGGGCTTTTGAGCAACTTCGTTTATCGAAAGAGGCAGCACAATTAGGTACTTTTGATCTAGACCTTGAAAAGGGTATATTAGATTGGGACGAACGCTGTCGTATTCTTTTTGGTATCAGCCATAAAGAGAAAGTGACCTATGAAAAAGACTTCGTAAACGGACTACACCCGGATGATCGTGAACGAGTGCTAAATGTAATTGATCAGTCTTTCACAAAAGCTATTAATAATGGCGACTATGATGTAGAATACCGAACGGTTGGCTTTGAAGATGGGGTTGTGCGATGGGTAAAAGCCAAAGGAAAGGTATTTTTTGATGAGAATGATAGACCTATCCGCTTCATAGGCTCTGTGTTGGATATTACTGAGCAAATGAGTGCCCGACAGCAACTAGAGCAAAGTGAGGCACGATTCCGAGCACTGGTTGAAGAAGCTCCTGTGGCTACCTGCCTGTTTTTAGGTAAAGAACAAGTAATTGAAGTGGCGAATGAAAAGATGCTTGGTTTGTGGGGGAAAGGTCGTTCGGTATTTGGTAAGCCTCTGGTAGAAGCCATACCTGAGTTAGTCGGGCAATCGTTTCTTGAGATTCTGGATACCATTTTTACCACAGGAGTAGCTTATACAGCCAATGGTATGCGCGCAGATCTCGAAGTAGATGGTGTATTAAGTACGTATTATTTTGATTTTACTTATAAACCACTCCTGGATACCAACGGTGAAGTATATGGCATCATGGATATGGCGGTGGATGTAACGGAACAGGTATTGGCTCAGCAACGCATTGAAGAAAGCCAGAGGGAATTACTTTCTTCATTCGAAGAATCACCTGTATCTATTGCCATTATCAGTGAAGATAATCTTACTTTCAGAAATGTTAATACCTCTTATGCGGCGTTAGTTGACCGAAAACCGGAGGATTTAATTAATAAACCTCTCTTGGAAGCTCTGCCTGAATTAATAGGTCAGGGGTTTGACAAACTATTAAGAGGAGTGATTGAAACCGGCACACCTTTTATTGCCAATGGTGTGAAGGTAGATTTAATGAAACATGGCAAACCCGATTCTGTGTATGTCAATTTCACCTATCAACCTCGCTATGAAGGCACTGATAAAGCAGTAGGAGTATTAGTTGTGGCGACCGATGTGACTGAGCAGGTGCTTTCACGCAAGAAGATAGAAGAAAGTGAAACCAAATTACGAAGTATTATTTCTTCGGCGCCCGCCGGAATTGGTTTATATGTAGGCCCAGAACTGATTATTGAAAACCCTAATCAGACTTTTATTGACCTGATGGGAAAAGGCCCTGATATTGTCGGGAAGCCTTTAAGGGAAGTAATGCCTGAACTGATTACTGAAAATCAGCCTTTTCTGGCGATATTAGAGAAGGTATTTAAAACGGGTAAGGAGTATCATTCATCAGACTCATTGGCTAAAATAGTAAAGAATGGGGTGATGACAGAAGGATATTATAATATCACTTATACTCCCGTTTTTGATGTTGAGGGAAAAGTATATGCCATATTAGAGATAGCAGTTGAGGTGACAGAACAGATACAAGCACAACAAGCTTTGGAGGAAGCTGAAGCAGATTTACGTTTGGCAATTGAATTGGGAGGTCTGGTCACATGGAAATTAGATATTAATAATCTGACTTATAAATATTCACCACGCTTTATGGAGTGGCTTGGATTTGACGCAGATACTCAAGACCTGATGGCAGCCTATAAACCTTTACCGGGCGAATATAGGGAATCAGTACCAGCATTAGTTGCTCAAGTAATTGCGCCAGGGCACTCGGGTTTTTATGATAATATTCATCCGGTTGTTAATCATAAAACCGGACAAGTGCGGATGATTCATGCACAAGGCCAGGTATTTTATGATGCGGCGGGTAATCCGGCTTTTCTGAGTGGAACAGCCCAAGATATTACCTTGCAGCGAGAAATGCAACTGGCATTAGAAGCAGAAGTAAAACAACGCACGAAAGATCTGGATATAGCCATAGAAAAACTTCAGGCTACTGTAGAAGAGTTGGCTGAATCTAATACGAAACTGGTGCAATCTAATGCCGAATTAGCTCAGTTTGCCTATATCGCTTCACATGATTTGCAAGAGCCGTTGCGCAAAATCAGTACTTTTTCTCAATTATTAGAGCGTAGTTTGGGAGCAAATCCATCGGATGAGGCAAAGAACTTTCTAAGTAAAATCAGAAGTTCATCTACCCGCATGACAGCGCTTATCAGGGATGTATTGATGTATTCACAGTTGGTGAAAGAGAACGATACTTACGAAAAAGTGGATTTGAATCAGGTTTTTGAAAATGTAATGGCTGATTACGAATTATTGATTGAGCAAAAAGAAGCAGTTATTAATCATACCGATTTGCCTATCATAGATGCTATCCCACTACAAATGAGCCAGTTATTTGCTAATTTATTAAGCAATGCATTGAAATTTGTAAGGAAAGATGTGAAACCTGTTATCAATATCAATGTTTCAATCCTGACAGATAAAGAAGCAGATGCCTTTGACTTATCACCTAATTATCAATACTATAATATTCAGTTTGCCGATAATGGCATTGGCATCCCATCTGAATATATCGAAAAAGTATTCCATATCTTCCAACGCCTTCACCGTAAATCAGAATATGAAGGCACAGGCATTGGTCTGGCTATCTGCAAAAAAATAGCCCAGAATCATCACGGTGACATCAGCATTGAAAATAATAGTACCGGTGGAGCAACATTTTATGTAATTCTACCTACTAATCAACAGCTATAGTTGAGGGGGAATCAAGAAAAAAGCCGTATTTCTACGGCTCTATCAATCTAAAATCTAGGTATTTCTCTTATCTGAAATATTTTTTCAGATGCTTATTTTTCTTTTTCAGAATCAGTTCAGGTAAAACACCAGACCATGAAGTTGGAATTTCTTTGATCCCAAAAATATTGGCAACTACCAATGAAGTATTCTTATTACTATTCGGATAATCAACCAGACCTAATGTATTGATTTGTGGGCCAGTGGCGGCCCAAGGCACTTGCATTTCTGACATCGTTACACCACCGTGACCTGTTGGAATACCACCGTGGTCTGCAATCAAAATAAAGTGGGTATCGTTATACAGATTTTCAGATTTTAATTGATTCATCAGTTTGCCAATGGCCACGTCTGCTTCTTCAATAGCCGTTATGTATTCTGGCGATAGCCATTTATGGTCATGGCCTGCATGGTCAATATGCACTGTATACAAGAAAACCATGGTAGGTTCTTTCTGATTTTTCACTATAAAATCATTCGCCTTCTGATAGTTACTGGCATAAGCAAAATTATCTTCAAAAGAGGCTTCATCCAGATATTTCTGGTTGAAAGACTTAATCAGGTTTGCCCAGTTATAATAATATGCGGTTTTGACATTAGGCACCTGATCTTTCAATAATTTAAAAATGTTTGGATAAAATCCTTCTTTATCTGCTTCAACAGGTTGCAAATCATGCTTGTCGATAGTCCAGTTATTATTCACTACGCCATGTTCTTCCGGGCCTGCACCTGAGAAGTGGCTTGTCCAGTTTGGCATCGTTACCGAAGGCATTACGGGTCTGGTTGTCAGTGATAATACACCATCTGCAACCAGCGCATCAATATTCGGATGCTTTGCCATTTTGTATCCTTCGGCACCAAAACCATCAAGCCCGATAACCAATACTCTTTGGGCGAAAAGGGTGGTTCCGAATACAGAAATGAGACAAGTGGTCAGAAAAATTACTCTGATAGATTTCATTAGCAAGAGGAAATAGAGGTTGATATTGAATGTAAATCTTACAAACGTAATATTACTTAAATACCCTTTGGCTTTATGCCTATTGATATTATCATTTGGTTATTTCAACCAATAGGTTTTATCCATTTACCAATTTATTGTTTATTCTCCCGGATGATAACTCTTCTCTGCGTTTTTCAAGACATCTTCTTTATAGAATAAAACCTCTTTAAACTGGCCTTTGGTATACATTTCGGCCTGGTCTTTAAAGTGTGGTGACTTAGGGTCGCCGCTTTCTCCACCTGCCAATAAAGATTTTGCTTTGATTTTTGAGCCAAATTCTATGGCACATATAAAGCTATTGCCACTGATGCCATATCTTTTCTTTGTATTCGGGTATACGCGGCTATTATAAGAAGGCAACATTCCCCAAAGTGCAGAAGCATAGCCCATCGGAATACTTGCCTGTGCATCATCATATTTCCCTTGTATATCGCCCGATAAACGTTGAAAACGATTGATGTCTCCCCAAGGTTTTTGCCATACACCGTATTTAGTTTTTAAATCTTTGATAGCTTGCGCGAATGGTTTTAATAGCTGGTCGGCTGTAGCAACTGCCGCGAATTTCTTTGTTCTTGTTACCTGGTCGTCTTCGCCTTCATCTATATAAATCTTTTGTATTTCGCCTCCCAGCTTCTGTGCCCATTCGATGGCAATGGTTGTTTCGACTGAGTTTTCTCCGGTTCGGTAATCCCATTTTTTTAATAGAGCAATCGGATCAGCCAATTGGTTATATAGAGAATCTTGCTCTTGTACATTAGTTTCAAAAGATTTTACCAAGGCTGGTACCAGAACCTCAAACGCTGATAAATAAGTATCATAGCCGGCGGCAATTACTTTATCAATCGTAAACTGGTTTCCATTGCTTAGCACTCTTGCGGCATTTACTCCTCTGAAATTCTCGCCATCAGGTGCCATATACGGTGGGTAATCTGTCTTTTTGGGACTGCTTTCGCCGGAAACTGTAAAAGGCGTAGAATTACAATTCTGTATCCAGCCACTCGCCGGATTATAGATATGTACCGATTCATCTACGCTATGCAAGCCTTTCCATTCGGTAGTGCTGATGCTCCCATCTACAGGTTTCGACCAATTCAAAGCTTTGTCTCTTACAGGTACATAATTTCCATGCCAGTAGGCGATATTTCCTTTATTATCGGCAAATACTGTATTATTTGATGTATTGGCTTTCAAATCCATTACTTTCTTGTAATCTTCCAAACCTTTGGCTTTGGTACGTTTCCAGCTTTGGATTAAACTTACTACCGAGCGATTATAAGACCTTAAGCTCATCCACAAATCATTGCGTTTGGCTATTACAGGGCCATGATGGGTAGCATAGGTTGTAAACTCACGGGTTTGCATTTGTCCGTCTTTCAGGTATTTAATCGTAATTTTCTTTTCAGTGACAGGTTTTAACTGTCCATCGTATTCATAGAAAAACTTGTTCTCTTTTTTGGTAATTTTCTCCGCATATAAGTCTGATACATCTACGGCACTTGAGGTATGCATCCATCCGCAATAAGGATTAAAGCCCTGATAAACAAAGAATTGACCCCAGGTTACGGCACCATAGGCATTCAAGCCTTCTTCACTTACTACCTGTACTTCCGGGCGGAAATAAAATGTTACGTGTGGATTGATATACAGAATGGCATGACCTGAGGCTGTTTTTGATGGGGCGAGAGCAAAACCATTGGAACCAGTTTGATTTTCGGGATCTTTGGGTTCGTCTACATAAGACATTTTATCACCAGAATAAAAGTTCTTTAACTCACTGATTGTAGCGTCTGCTGTGCTGATAGCCCCGATGCTACCATCTGTCCACAAGAGTGGATACCAAGGCTTGAAGCGGGTAAGCATGGCCGGTTTAACATCCGGGTGTTTATAGAGATAGTAGTTGATGCCATCTGCATAGGCATTCATGAGTTTCTTTAACCAAGGCTCGGCTTTGGTATAATCGGCAATGGCTTCGGTAGTATCAATCAATAAGCGTATCTGTAAATCATTATAGAGTTCTGATTCTCCTTTTAGTTCTGCCATTCTGCCTAATTTCTCGATGTAGTTCATTTCTACCCGCTTGAAATCGTCCTCGCATTGGGCATATAATAAGCCAAATACCGCATCAGCATCTGTTTTGCCGTATACATGGGGTATCCCCCAATTATCACGGATGATAGTAATCTGTTGGGCTTGTTGCTCGAAACGTTTGATTTCGGCTGATGAAAATGACTGTGTAGTTTTTTGAGCAGATAACGAAATGGGCAACAAGAGCAAGAATAAAAGTCGCTTCATATCAATTAGTAGTTTGTTTAGATGTTTTGCTTCACAAAATACATAATTAATTCTGAAATGCCAATTCGGGGTTTATGATATAGACCAAATGGCCTTTTATCACTTCCACTAAGGCACGATTTTTCAAATAGCACCAAATCTGTTGATTCGATAATTTACAATCTAAAAAATCGTGCTGTAATGGAAATAATACATCTATGCTACCACTTTCCCCATGGCAGGGTCTGTAAAGCTTGATTTTCCGGTTTCTACGTGGCCGGCATAACGTTTTTCGAAGGTTGTATTGCCTTTTACTTTTACGCTGAAATCGTACCAGTTGAAGCTTTTCGCAAGGTCTATTGCAATGGTTGCAGTGCCTCCGGCAGCTATAGTCTTGCTATGGTTCCCGTTTTTATACGATTGGTCTATGATTTCAATACTTACCGGACTTTGCGTATTCAGGTTTTTGATTTTTATTTCCACATTACCCGTCAGTTTCTTAGGGCTGCCTTTTACGCGTTGGTACTCACAGCTGATTTCCAGCATTGGGTCGGCGGCACTACCTTTGAATTCTCTCATATAGCCATTAGGGCCATAAGTAATCAGATGGTATTGTTCGTTTTCAAAATTATCCAATGCCCATTCGTCTGAAAGTTGGTCGCCATTGGCTACGGCGTAATTCCAGGTTCTTACATCTTCCCAACCTGTTTTCTGATTGTTTTTGTCACGGACGGCATATTTGCCCGGTGCATATACAATGAAAGGTGTACCTCCGGCTTGCTTACCAAATATTTCGTCTGCCGAGTGCATATTGATACTGAATAATTTTTTATCAGCACTCAATTTACCATCTACATACGATTGATATGGAATAGCTAATGATTTTCTTACACCCGGCTCTTGCTTAGGCAAAATACCTAAATCTTTGCCTGTATTCAATTGCTCTATTTCGCTATTGTTTAATGCCTTAAAGTTTGAAGGCAAGCCTTTAAACTTGGCATTGTATACAGTCTTGATAAAGGCTTCTTTTTGTACAAATGCCGGAAGTTTGATTTTCTCTCCATTATATGGTTCAAAACTAGACGTTAGGTCGCCACAAATGGTTCTACGCCATTCGCTGATATTGGTTTCCTTGATGTTCTTGCCTGTTTTATGGCTCAGGAATTTCTCTAAGAATTGCAAGATTGAAGTATGGTCAAATACTTCTGAACATACATTTCCGCCACGGCTCCAAGGAGAGGCAATTACCAAAGGAACACGGAAGCCCAGACCAATCGGGCTTGCGCGGGAGTCCTTCTCAGGGTTAGCACGTTTGCGTTTTAATTCCTGTGCCAAACTTACCTGCTCTACTCCGGCGTCGATGCCTTTGGATACTTTTCCTGCGTGTGGTTGATGTGGATTCGGTGGGACAAAAGGCGGTACGTGGTCGAAATAACCATCATTTTCATCATAACAAAGAATAAATACAGTCTTTTTCCAGACTTCCGGGTTTTTAGTCAGAATTTCCATTACTTCTGACAAATACCATGCACCATACCAGGGAGCGCCCGGGTGGTCAGAGAAATTTTCAGGAGCAACAATCCATGATACTTGCGGAAGTTTGTCAGTAGCCACATCCTCCCGAAACTGGTACAACACATCACCTTTTGGCACTTGTACCTGACGTTTCACGCCATTGTCTTCGTATTCCAGGGTTGTCAGTTCGTGATAATGAGGGTCTTTTCTATTGTTTGAAAAGGCTTTTTTATGAATATTCTTATGAAAATCTGATAATTGTTCGAACTTTTCAGGCTTCCAGTCTTCCAGTTCTTTTTTGGCGCGTACAAGGTACTGCTCTTTCTGTTCTAAATCTTTTTTTGCTTTGTCATATTCAGCTGTGCCAGCTGTCAATGTACCTAATTTAGTTTTGGCAGCAGTGATTTGCTCAGGCAACGCTTTTTCCATTTTCAGTAAATACTGATAAAACTCAGGATGGAATTTTACATGATATTGCTCAAACCACTCAATAGGATTATCGGTAAAGTTAGCCAACCAGGCATCTTCTTCGCCTTCTAAACCTGTATCAAGACTGATTTCATTCTGATAGATTTTCCATGAAACATTATTTTCCTCCAATCGCTCCGGGAATGTCTTCCAATGTGCCCATCTATCATAATCTACGTCTTCGTTTTTTACGTTGGCTTTTGAAGTTTCATTTTGTTCTTCCTTGATGGTTCCTGTCCAGAGATATAAACGGTTGGGTGTAGTACCTGTCAGAGATGAACAGAAATTCTGGTCACAAACAGTGAAAGCATCAGCCAAAGCATAATAAAACGGTATATCTTCACGGTTGTAGTAGCCCATCGTCAAAGGCATTTTCTTGAAATCCTTATTGCCTGACTGTTTTACGTCTAACCATTTATTGTATTTCCCTTCGTTACGGGCATCTACCTGATTTTCCCATGAGTGCGGTAACGAACTCATCCAGGTAGCTTTTGTATCCTTTAAATCCAGTCTGAATGGAGCGTAGGTTTCTCCGGCAGCATTCGGCTGAAGCCATACTTTATTTTTGTTAGGAAGCGAGATAGCCCGAGGATCATTAAAACCACGCACTCCTTGCAATGTGCCAAATGAGTGGTCGAACGAACGGTTTTCCTGCATGAGAATCACTACGTGTTCGGCATCCAGGTAGGTACTGCCCGCTTTGGGGTCAATCGCTAAGGCTTTCTGAATTACTGGTGGTAGCATTCCGGCTAATCCTGTACCACTAGCTAAAATTGAGGCTTTCTGAATAAATTCTCTTCTGGTCTCCATAAAAAGGCTGTCGAAGTAATAGAGTGTGTTTGTATAAAATCTTGCTGTAAATATAAAACTAATAAGCGCTCTTCAATCTGAATGAGGGTAATTATTAACAATATCTTTACTCTGATACCTATACTTCTGAACCTTGCAGATGGACTATTCTTTTAGAAAATCTAACAATGGCTTAATAAACTGGTCGAAAGCCTCGATATGTGGTAAATGGCCCACACTTTCAATCGGCACTAGCTTGCTTTTGGCTATTCTGGCCTGAGTTTGCCTACCAAGTTCGGGATAATTGCCCATGGTGGCCTGTAATTCTTTTGGAGCCATATCTTTGCCGATAGCTGTTCTATCTCTTTGCCCGATAATAAGTAAAGTAGGCGTTTCTATTTTTTCAAATTCATAGACCACGGTTTGGGTCATGATCATATCGGAGGTCAAAGCTGAGTTCCATGCGATTGTTGGATAATCTTTATTCAAAGTCCAACCAGCTAAAGGTGCCAGCCATTCTTCGTAGGCAGGTTTCCATTGTCCGTCATAATAGTTGGTTTGTTGGTATTTCTTTAATGACTCATAATTCTGTTTCAATTCTTTCTGATAGGCTGCATCTAAAGTCTGATAAGGCACTTTGAGTTTATAATCTTCCAGACCGATAGGATTTACTAGAATAAATTTCTCAGTCATTTCCGGATACATCAATACAAAACGAGTGGCCAGCATCCCTCCCATCGAATGACCTAATACACATACTTTATTAATGCCTAATCCGTCTAATATCTGCTTCGTATTTTTAGCTAAATCCTGAAATGAGTATTGATAATGTAAAGGCTTGGATGATTTACCAAAGCCTATCTGGTCGGGAATAATTACCCTATACCCTGCTTTTGTTAAAGATTCGGCCGTTTGTCGCCAATAGGCTCCGTTGAAGTTTTTGCCGTGCAAGAGCATCACTACTTTTCCATTGGCTTTGTCGGGCTTTACATCCATATAAGCCATCTGCAATTCCTGTTTCTGGGAACTGATAGTAATTGAACGCACCGGAAAAGGATATTTATAATTTTTCAGATTCAAGTCCATCGGTTGTACCTGTGCATAAATATTGCGTACTGACAGAAGAAATAGAAAAAGAAGACAGGATTTAGCTTTCATGATTGCTTTGTGTTAATTGAAAGGACATTATGAAAGCTTAAAATAATGTGCCAGAGAGTTTGGAGAAGGAAAAAAGGAACAGGAAAAAAGAAGCGTGGGACTGGGTGGCACGCATATACTCGTCTGAAAAAGTGCGTGTCACCCTTAGCTGCGCCAAATAGCCATTCTGTTTAGATAATGTTTCACCATTATATAACAGCGAACCTCCGGTTCGCGCCACATTGTTTTTATGCTTCACGTAACACTAAATCAAAAATATAAAAATCTCCAACAGAATTTTTGCGTAGGGCAGTTGTGACGACTTTTATCATCATTTCAATGGATGGCGTAGAATAGAGAACTTTTGCTAGTTGTAGCAAATGAGTATTGAAACGGGTTTTATCTTTTTGCTCGAACATCGTTTCGTAGATGCAATGATAAGTGATGAGATGAAACTTTTCATCCCGCAAATCATAGACTATAATCGGATTAGCCGTATTGATGCCAAAGCAGAACAAAAAGACCGGAAAATCGAATAGACGTAGGCCATTCAGACTATTGATTAAATCGGCGTCGAAGAACTCGTACCATTGGAATATGCTGTTGACCCCCTCCTTTTTTAACGCTCCTTGAAGTTCAAACAATTTAGTAATCATTAAATCGAGCGGGATGGCATCATAGCTGAATTGCTCCATTGGCAGCCAGACATCAGTGGCTAAATCGAGGTATTCTAACGATTTTTTAGCTAAATCTAATTTATAATCGAACAATGGATAGCCTGGTGCGAAATAGCCTAAGTAGAAGAAATCGAGCCCTCTTTGCTTTGAAAAATCCATTTTCAGATACATCAGATATTTACCAAGGCTGTGTTTTTTATATTCAGGGTCGTAGAAACAGGAAATTCCGGCAGAGGTCGTTTCACCCAAATCAAAAAAACCACAGGCTATTAGTTTTGACTCATCATAAATACAAATCTCTAGCGTGTCGTAAATATCATTTGCTCCATGCCCGAATAATAATTGTTGTAAATTAGGTGCGGTATCAAATGCTACGTGGTTCTGGTATTGCTGAAAAAGACTTTCTTTCGCTTCATCAACAAAGGCTTCCCGGATATTTACTGTAAATTTTGCGTTTAGTTTCTGTAATTTCTGGTAAGTTTTAGAAGACTCAAGTGCATTCAAATCAATTCTGAGCCAGATAGCACTGTAAAGAATATCTTTAAATTTCAGGAAATTGGTAGTAAAAATCGCCTGCCCCATTCTGAACCAACCGTCTTCAAGGTGCGCATCTAAATCTTTGGGTTCGAGTGACGAGGGATAATATAATTCTGCTAACATGGGTAGTATCAATTCTGCCCTTAAACTAAGCATAAAGCCCTGAAATTCAAAAAAGAGAAGGAATTTAGTTTTGAAACCATATCAATTAAAAATGAAAATCTCAGCAACGGTTATGGAGGATTTCTGAGAATCATTATTGAAATGACATTCTATACTCATAAAATTCTCCAATTTAAAAGTAAGATAATACAAATTTAAAATACAGGAAACATGGATTTGCTACGTTTTAAATTATTTTTGATTATTAAATTCAGGTCTTCATGCAGGATATTCGTAGCTAAAGGCCTATATACGACAGTTTTATTTTTCACGCTTTTAAACAACAACAAAATGACTACCGTAAATGTTTATCTCACTTTTGAAGGCAATTGCGAAGCAGCCTTTAACTTTTATAAATCAGTATTTGGTGGTGAATTTGCGAGTGTTAACAGATTTAAAGAAATGCCTCCGCAAGAGGGTATGGAAATGCCGGAAGAAGATGGCGATAAATTAATGCATATTAGTTTACCAATCAGCCAACAAGCTACTTTAATGGGATCTGATACGGGTGGGCAATGGGCAAGAAAAACAGTTTTTGGTAATAATTTTTCTTTATCTATCAATACTGATAGCAAGGAAGAAGCAGACCATTTATTTAATGAACTTTCGGCAGATGGCACGCAAACAATGCCTATGAACCAAACATTCTGGGGTTCGTATTATGGTATGCTAACAGATAAATTTGGCATTAACTGGATGATTAGTTTTGATGCTAAGGCGGCTCACTAAAAAGTCTCCATTCTTAATATAAACAATGCCGAAGCTTAATCTTCGGCATTGTTGTTTTATTAAATCCCAAACAATTGCTAAATTTAGAACAGGATTATCTGTTGCGAAATAGACCATTATCTATAAAAACTTAATTATTGATGAAAACAAAACTATCAGATACAGAACTTGTAATTGAACATATCAAAAAACTTGAGCCAGCAATAGCCGAAATTGTTGAAGCTTTACGGCAAATCATTTTGAGTACCGATGCCGAAATCGGCGAGCGAATTAAATGGAATAATCCGAGTTTCTATTATTCTGGCCCTATGCAGGAGTTTGACCCGAAGGAATATAAAAGAGAATTGATTGTGATGAATCTTTTTAAGGGCCGAATCATGCTTGTGTTTCCGAGTGGTGATAAAGTTGATGATAAATCAGGGTTTCTTCAAGGTGATTTTAAAGATGGCAGACGGACCATTATTTTCAGAGATTTAGCTCACGTGCAGGAGAAACAAGGTGAATTGCAGCAGGTAATTAAGAATTGGTTGGATTTGGTGGAGAGATGAGATAAATGTACAATATTTTCTATTGTAGTTTAAATAAACCTTGTTTATTTTGCTATCAAATGATATTGGGTTTTGCAGTTTAATTATATACGCTGGATTAAAAAAGACTTCCCAACCTGCTATCTATCTTAGCCATCCCAATAAGCATCTTTCAAAATTATTCTCTTTCTATTGATTTAGAAGCAAACCTATGAAAAAAACACTATTTACTTTTATCTTATTGCTGACTCTTTTGCATCAGGAAGCAATATCTCAGTCAATTAGCATTAATTCTGCTAACAATTATCTATGCACAGGAAATACATTTAAAATTACTTTTAGCTCTTCCGGTGTCGATGCAGACAAACTTAGTTTAGAAATTGGGGTAAAAGGTGCACAAAGCTTTATGAAATTAAATACCCAGCGCAATGGAGATACACTTAGCGCGGTAGTTCCTCAAAACATTCAAGAATTTAACCATATCGGCCTTAATAGTCGCTATCTGATAAGAATAAGTTCAAGTTCGCCATTAGTTAAAAGCGATACACGCGAAGTTGATATGCTGGATAAAATAAATTTCAAACTCTCCGGTCAGATTGCAATTGGTCCTTATGAAAACACAATACTGACACCAATAGTATCAGGTAAACTTCCATATATAGTAAAGTTTTCGAATGGCATGGAAGCAAGAGTTGACAATAATACACCAATAACAGTATCACCTGTTAAAGAAACAGTCTATACTCCTGTCTCGGTCATTAATACTTGCGGTTCAGGTGAAGTATCAGGAAGCCAGACTGTGATTGTGCAACCCATAGGTTTAAGGATATCTTCTACCAATCTGCCATTGGGTTATTGTGCAGGCGGTTTTTTCTATGTCAATATTATCAAATCAGCTCCATTTAATAAAGACAATCATTTTACAGTTCAGCAGAAAGATAATAATAATAATTATAATGATTGGGAGACCACTATGGTAAATGATACTTTATTGAAGGTACGTGTGCCAGATAATATGCCAAATCAGGGAGTCAATTATTTAAGAGTTGTTGGTACCAGCCCTTCTATTATAAGCCGGGATTTCCCCGTTCAAACCGTAATCATAAAACGTTCTGTAAAGCTAATCCCCACCAGGATTACTGAAAAAAACAGGCCCTATTTCAGTATGCAAGGTTCTACAGTTGGCGGGAGTTCTGTTACCTTATCTAACGGAATCACTTATAGCTCATTAGATTGGGTTTATGAGTATGATTATCTCATGCCAAGCAACGAAACTCAGACTTATACGATTACCAAAGCAGAAGATGCCTGTGGAGCCATTCCGCTTGACGAAAACACAGGTTCGTTTACGGTAAAGAAGATTCCTGACGTGTCTATTTTTATTACAACAGGCAGTGTCTCTATTTGTGAGGGAGTCAGAACGCCTATAAACATACCTGTTTTCTTCGGTCAGAATGTAGAAGAGAATGGTGATTTTAAGCTGGAATTTTCTTCAGGAGATTCGTGGAATGATGACCCTGAAGAAGTGGTAACTGCCCGACTTTCATCAGATAAAAAGACTCTCATTGCTGATTTCCCTAATGAATTCTATAAGCGCTATGAAAATCCTTCTGCTCCACGTTTTTTTTATGGAAAAATCTACAATGAAAAGCTTAATATTATTAGCGGAGCATTCTCTTTTAATATTAATAGACTTCCAAAAGCCAGCTTTTGTTGTAATTCAAGCGTAACAATCCCCAGCAGAAAACTGGTCGAATTAACTCCTGAACTTTCAGGTGGAGGCCCATATACCATCGAGCTAAACGATGGTAACGTTAATACTATCAACCAGTATAACACCATTTACAATACGCTTAATGTATATCCTACTAAAACTACAGAATATACAATTAAAAGTGTGACGAATGTTTGTGGTACCCAAACCTCTAGTAGTGGTACATTTACAGTTCAGGTCTCTAACCCTACTGATTTTAATATAGAAATGAGCAAGCCAGTGGCAGATAAAATCTGTGTGGGTAATAGTATGCCTTTTAGCTTCGAAATTATCGGATCGGCACCTGCTGAAACCAAATATCGTGTAGAACTGGTAGATCATTATAGTTCGTATTCCACACCTGTGGTCTTGGGAACAGGAACTTCAAGCCCAATAACTGTAAACTTCCCGGCTGACATGGGTTTCTATGGGCGTGAAGGAGATGTCAATTTCGATGGTAAATCTATCCGGATTACCACAGAAGATGGCAAAGTTGTGAGTAATGCCCACCGTTTTTTTATCAGAAGCACGCCAACAGCATCCATTTATGTACCTCAATCTGCACCTGTTGCCACTTTCGGAGGTAGCATAAGTGTACAGTTATCAGGTGGCGAACCTTTTTATTATTCAATCAATAACGGGCCTGAAAAATTTTTTGTATCAAATACGTATTTATTAGCGAATTACTTTCGGTATAAAGAATCTGATTCTTATTCAAATAATCTTCAGGAGCCGGGTGAGTACAGAATAACATCTGTCAGAAATGAATGTGGAACAGGTAAAATAACAGGCGATAAACTCGATGTGATGCCTTTTGCCATTTCGTTGGATAAGAACTCTCCAATATTTAATAGTTGCCTTGGAGGGACGTATCCTATTTCCTATTCGGTAAAGGGAATAAACAAGGCTGGAACTTTAAAAGCCGTATTGTTTAATGGGGATGCCGTATTGAAAGAACTGGAGGTTGTACAACAGGGTAATCCTTTATGGGTAAAATACCCGTCAGACCTTCGTGAAGGCAGATATTCTTTAGGTTTGATTGAGCAAAATTATGGTGTAGGAAGTAACAGGCTGGAAATTGCTTTATTTCCTACTCCTACCGGCAAAATAACTACCAGAGATGGTGGCAATTTAGGCTTGATTGATCCGACTTATGACTCTTATAGTTGTATCAGGCTTACTGCTAATACAAACTGTGACGCTTGGGTAGAAAACGCTCCTACTGTCTGGTCGTATCTTTACTCGGATAATTGTGTTACGGTAAAACCTACACAATCATCTACGATTTACACGCTGAAAAAATTAATTAATATGTGTGGGTACATTGATACGGAAAGTAGTGTAAGAGTAGATTTCAAACCATATATCAAAATCTTAAGTAAAAATAAGAATTATTGTTCAGGTTCAGATGTTTCGTTTCAGTTTGATGCGAAGGGCGTATACTCTGATGCAAATGAATTTGTGATAAGCCTGAAAAGCGTTAACAAATCATGGGAATTGCGTCGACAAAAAGAGTTGAATTTTAATGGAGCGCTTAAACTGCCAGTTGATCTTCAGATAGGTCAATATGATTATTATGCTATCGAAGTACGTTCAACCGATTTTTCTGATATTACACAAACATTTGATATTAAACTAGCCTCAAAACCAAGTGCTGAAATTATTGATGGAAGCACGATTATTAATCCCGGAGACAGAACTATTATCCCTACTAAATTATCAGGAATTAATGGCAATGCTACTTTGGCTTTTACAAACGGAGATACTTACGTTGTGTCTGATAATTATGGACCAATATTGGTAAATTATACTAATACCACAGTTCTAGAGCTGATGAGCATAACGAATGCTTGTGGAGCCGAGCCTGGAAAAGGTAAATTTACAGTATATGTTAACCCCGCAAGTACTAAAACAATTAATACTACCCTTCTTACTCAAAACGTTTGTAAAGGAGGGAAAGTCTGGATAATACCTGTAATTCAGGGCATTAATGCGCCAATAAAACTTCAGGTTCAACTCTCTGATGAAAAAGGTGGGAATTTTAAAGATATTCCAACGGAAAAGATTCCAGGTACAGAACAGCTATATGGTACAATTCCTGAAAACGTAGTTGAGGGCGTTAATTATCGTCTCAGGGTTGTTGCACCTGATGATAACGAGGTACAAAGTTCTGCAACATTGAGCTCCATTCTTATAAAAGATAATTTTGTATTAACTATAACGCCTTCTAAGCCCTATTATTCGGATAACGCTCCTGCTCAAATCAAATTTGAATTAACCGGAAACAGTCCCTGGAATATCGTTTACGGAGATACTTTGGGAAATTATAGAACAACGATCAGAGCAGATGTTAGCCCCTATAACCTGTATTTAAGGTCATCAAATGGCAATGCTTATTTTAAAGTTTTTTCGGTTCGTAATCCAGATTGTGATGCGGGAATCATCAGAGGAACCAATCCATTCAGAATTGAATTATTAACTCCAGTAGAAAACGAAATTACGCCAGTACTCCTGTATCCTAATCCAACGGAAGCAGGCTTACAAATTAAATCTGAAAGAGCCATTGAAAAGGTTTTAATAAGAGATACCTCAGGTAAATTGGTGAAAAGTATTTTAAAGAATCCGGAAGATGGCGTAATTGATGTATCTGATATACAATCGTCAGTATTGATTGTAGAGGTATTTGTTAAAGGACGAGTTTATACTTATAAAGTGGTTAAATTATAGTACAACAAACATGAACAACCCTAAAAAAAGAATATTCCTATGAATACAAAAGTAATAGCTTTGTTTACGGCATTGGCGCTTATGTCAATACTGTGCAGTTTTGTAGCACTATATCCATCTGGAGACAAAACACAAGAGAAAAAAATAGCAAGCAAGATTGTTTACGACAAGAAAAAACACAGCATAACCTTATCATGGCCGGCTTTCGGTTCTTCAGGAGATTATGTAATCACAAGAGGAGGCAGTCGTTTGGCATCAGATTTTGTGTCGGTGGGGTCTACTTCTAAACTGACATTCACAGATAAGAAGCCCAATGCAAACAAGTACGAAAATTATTATAAAATTACCCGTGATACTATAAGCCTATTACTTTCACTAGAAAACCAGATTTTTGGCGACAACGTGTATTTCTACGATAGAAAATATGAAAAAGCTGAAACGGCACGAAACGAAATTAATTCACAGTTTCTCACCTGTGGTCTGGCTGGTGTAAATGGAGAGTGGACAACTAAACGTCAGGCTTATTATTTGAAAGCAAATATCAATGGCCAGACTTACGATTCGGGTGGTTCGGGTTCGGCATCATCGGCAGAGGCTAATTCAATAGAACTAGGATTCTACTCGCATATCGGCGGTTTGGGCAAAACACCTACTGAAGTTAAATTGGGTTCTGTGTTTACAAGACCTCACCTTTCGGGTGGCGCTAATGCGACGTGTACATTCTGGCGTTCGATGGAAAATGTGACTGTGATGCGTGATTTTGCCTGGACAGTTTCACAATCAACCAGTGCCAGAAGAATGCAGATTGAAAGCACATCAAAGTATATTTCTGATGTGGGAAGCAACAACTTCTGGGGGAGCGGTGGTTTTATTGCCGACAGCCGTTATACCGCATCCAGACCCAACTGGGGTGGACAACAACAATGGTATACCAGAAATACTAATTTCCCAGCAGGTTCAGGAACTATGGGTGGTTCGTATAATATGGTCTGGCAGGGATGTGTCAATGCTCCAGAAGCCAATGATGCCAACTCTCCTATCTCTACAACACCTATTATCAGAGAAAAACCTTTTCTTTTTATAGATAAAGATGGTGAGTACAAGGTATTTGTGCCTGCATGGCAGAAAGACAGAGTGGGTGTTTCATGGTCAGAAACAGATATGGGTAAAGGCAAAATTCAGGATTTGCTTACCGACTGGTATGTTGCAAAAGAAGGAGATACTGAGGTGGAAATCAATAATGCCCTGAAAGTTGGAAAAAATATTTTCTTCACTCCGGGACATTATGCCCTGAATGCACCTATTCAGGTGAATAGAAAAGATGCCATATTGCTTGGTGCAGGTATCGCTTCGGTAACGTTAGAACCTACTGAGAAAAATACATGGGGATGTATTTATGTTGACGACAAAGATGGAATTATCGTTGCCGGGCTTTTGATGGATTCATTCAATAGCACTACTTATCAGATAAGAGTTGGGAATGAAGGAGCAAAAGCAGACCATTCTTCCAATCCTATCCTACTCACAGATATTACTTGCCGGGTTGGTGGTGTGCAATCAAAAAATATTCAGATACATACTTCTATGCAAATTAACAGTAACCATGTGGTGGGCGACCACTTCTGGTTATGGCGTGCTGATCATGGGTCACAACGGGGTGGGAATTTACGCTGGACAAGAGACAGATGTAAAAACGGGCTTATGGTGAATGGTGACGATGTGACACTTTATGGGTTATTTACCGAACACTATCAGGAATATGAAGTGCTATGGTTGGGTGAGCGTGGCAGAACCTATTTCTTACAAAACGAACCGCCCTATGATGCACCAAATCAGGTAAGCTGGAGCAGTCAGGGTGGCAAAGTTGATGGTTATGCCGCATATAAGGTGGCTAATACTGTAAAAGAACATCAGGGTATCGGTATGGGTTCTTACGCGGTTTTTACAGGTACTGATGGCAAAGTGAATAAGAGCAATGGCTTTGAAATACCGAATAGCCCGAATGTGAAACTCGAAAAAATGTGTATCACTCGTTTTGCAGGTCCGGGTCAAATCCAGAATGTTATCAATGGCATTGGTGGTAGTACCGCAACCGGTGTAAAACGTGTGGCCTTATACAACAATAGTGGAGGTACACAACCTTATGATGAAACATTTGATTTGCCTAATAAAGAGTCATATCCTGCTTATATTGTTATGGAGAAGTAAGTATCTTTGAGACAAAGAAAAACTCTGAAGATTGATTGGTCTTCAGAGTTTTTTTATTTAAAAACAAATTGCATAAACCAAACCATAAAAGCTGGTTAAAATCAATTATCCTGAAAATCTTCTAATTACTAAATGGCTAAAACGAAAAGTAAGTATAATAACACTGGTTGGATGAAATAGGTTTAAAGGCCTTAATATATCGTCCCTACAGGACTTCGCTTTTAAGAATGCTGATTTTTTCTACCGATATATCGTCCCTCTGGGACTTAAAAATATCCCATAAGGATGCTATATCGGTAGAAAAAATCAGCATTTCATAGAACAGTATCCCGTAGGGATAATATATTTTTAATTTCATCCAACAGGTTAATAACCTCTTAAAAGACATCTAATCAAGGGGAATTTAGGGCAAACCAATTGAAGTTCGTTGGGTGCAATTTATGTGGATAACTTTTTTTCAGAAATGTGTGCAAAAAAGGCGAAAATCCAGATTAATATGCTTTTAACATTTTAAATCATAGCTTATGATACAAGAACAGGTTATTAGTCAAATTCTCCACGAAATTATTACTATATCAACCTCCTATAAAAGAGTTGATAAAGCTAACGGAGGTAGTTTTAATATATTTTCAGTTCTAAACATAGAAAGAGATGAGGTT
The DNA here is from genome assembly GCF_054779675.1 of Emticicia fontis. Lineage (NCBI taxonomy): Bacteria > Pseudomonadati > Bacteroidota > Cytophagia > Cytophagales > Leadbetterellaceae > Emticicia > Emticicia fontis. The sequence goes on along the minus strand of NZ_BAAGXU010000064.1, from coordinate 141,791 downwards.
ACTACACATTCCCGTTTTATTGCTGAACTATTAAATCCAAAAGGCTTTCATGCTCAAGGAAGTATATTTTTACAAAAATTTATTGCGCAAGTTTATGGGCATGAATCAGGCATTAATTTAGTAAACTTAAAATCTTCAAATATTAAAGTAGAAGTTGAGTACTTCATTGGTAATGTAACTGACGAAGAAGGAGGGCGACTTGATATTGTAGTATTTGAAGGCGGTGAGGCAAGAATTATGATAGAAAACAAAATTGATGCGCCTGAGCAACCAAACCAGTTACAACGCTATAAAAATAAATTTCCGGATATTCCAATCCTGTTTTTAACACTTGATGGTAAAGTGAGTAGATATGAAAATTTTAAAGAATATAAATGTATCTCTTACAAAGAAACAATTATAAATTGGTTAACAGAGTGCCGTAAAGAAATGGTCGAAGTACCAATACTCAGAGAAACGATTTCTCAATATATAAATCTCTTAAAAAAATTAACAGGACAAAACTCCAATACTGACATGAGTCTAGAAATCGCAAATAGAATATTAAAAGATGAAGCAAGTTTTGAAGCTTTTATAAAGCTTTATCAATCAAAACAGGAGATTCTAAAAAAAGTAATTAAAGATAGATTGACTCCTTTAGTCAAATCATTAGAAACAGATTTAAAGAATACTGAAATAAAATTGAATTATAGTGAGGAAAATATGCTCAAAGGTGGATGGAGTCATGCTTTTTTTTGGTTTTCAAGCCCCGAAATGACTAATATGAATATAAATTTGTGTTTTTCATTTGATGTTCAAAATGGTCATCAAAGGTTTATTTTTGGTTTTAGATATAATGACGATATCAAGAAACATAATATCCCTCAAGAAACATTAACAGCTCTGCTTCAAGAAAGGTTAAAAAAAGGGAAAGTTTGGTTTCTTTATAAATTCGTAGAGGAATATAATAACTGGGAAGACCTAGAAACATTACACAAAATATATTTTGATGCAGATAGTTTTAAGCAAACAATAAAAAGAATAGTTAATAGGATGCTAAACATTGTTAAAAGCCTTTAAGAAATAGACTACATTATGAGTTAATCTTGGTGATGTCTAAAATCACTTAGCAAAAATCACTCAAAATTGAGTGATTTTTGCAGGTTGAGCAAAGTCAAAATCCAGCCATAAATGCCTGTTTTAACTTTTCACTGTTTAAAATCTCCATTCCATTCTTAAGTTTTATATTGAGCTGATTACTAACCTTAAAGCACATCATCATTATTCACTCCTTTTTTCTTGGAAACATTTTCTTTTAGCTTGCCAAAATTCCAGATGATTCCCAATCTGAAATTCCGGATTTGAAATGTATTTATGTTTTCCGAGCGGAAATTGACATCCTTTTGTATGGTTCTTACAGTTGCGTATTTTGTAAAGAATCTGGCTGCAGCAACGGTAACGGTAATTTTATCTTTAAAAAGTTTATACGTGGGTGTAATATTATAAAACCATTGGCTCGACGTATATCCTTGTAAGCCGATAGGTGGTTTAAAATTCCCAACGAACGTAGAAATATTAAACTTTGGATTTACCTTAAAATTGTTCGAAATCCCAACAAAGCCCGATAGCCCACTATTCTGTTGCGCTAAATCAGAGCTATTTTTTATGTAAGTATAGCTCAGATTCGAATTGAAAGACATATTCCAGACTTTACTAAAATTCACATTAATATTTCCGTTCAAACTTAGCTGTGATTCTTTGCCAAGATTTTCGCTCACGGTGGTTGTTACCCCGGTTTCTTTGTTAAAACGGCTTATCTGAATGATCTTATTGTTGCTATAAGTACCCACTAAGGTTAACCCAGCAAATACTTTCCCCTTACTAAAGGTATTCTGGAGTGTAAGGTTATGAATCAGTTGCGGCTTCAATGTAGGATTGCCATAACTGATATTCAGTGTATCGTTATTATTAATAAATGGGTTCAGGTTATTGATAAACGGGCGTTGTATCCGCTGTCCATAGCTTAACACAAGCTTATAATCTTTTGTAAGTTGGGTAGAGGTCTGGATATTCGGAATCAGATTGGAATAGCTTTGCTTAACAGCCGTCTCAGTACCGTTAAAGTTTCCGTTTACTTCTGTATGTTCCATCCTGAGACCTACACGAATCGGGAATTTTCTTACTACAAAATTATAACTACCATATGCACTATATACCTGTTGCTGATAATTGAAACTATTTGTATTACCTGGCAATACGGTATACTCTTCCGTCGGGCGTGTTTTTATCAAACTTTCGTAGTCAGATGTGGCACTTCTCAGAATTAGCTTTAGACCCGTTTCTAATTTTTGCTTCCTTTTCATTGGAAGTATATAGTCGGTCTGTAAGGTTGTTTGTGTATTGTGCGCATAATTATTATTAATCATATATCGGTCAATCTCAGGGTTATCCTGATAACTATCCAGAAAACGATTGTTTTTCGTGTACTCGGTAAACAATTTTATTGAAAATTCTTTTTCGGGCATATCCTTGAATTTTTTGATAAAATCTGAACCGATATTATAATTCGGGTTATCATTTTTATTCTGCAAAGTGAGAAAACTTATGCTTGTAGAAGTCGGAAAAATAGTCTGAATATCTGTCGAGGTTGTCAGATTATTGAACCCACCTGCAACAGACCCATACACACTAATGGTCTTGCACTTATCTAAATCGTAGCTAATTTCTGCATTTCCAAAATTCTGAAACAATGTCTGCATAGTGATGCCATTTAAAATTCTACTGTTATAAGTCTGAGAATTAAATGCGTCTGTTTTTGAAGTGGCCAGTTGTGGTGGAAAAGGATTGCCCAGCAAGCCCAGTGCATTAAAGAAATAATTAACTGATACGCCAACCTTACCTTTTTTTAGATTAAAATTAAGATTACCAAATGTATTATGAAACGAACTCAGGGTGAGCGACGCATTTCCGTTATAGCCAATGATTTGTTTCTGAGTTACAATGTTAATGACACCTCCTACTCCTTCAGCATCATATTTTGCCGAAGGATTAGTAATTACTTCAATTTTTACAATGGTGGAACCGGGAAAGCTCTTTAATGCCTGCGAAACATTCTGAGAAAACATACCTGTTTCTCTGCCATTGAGTAAAATTTTGAAGTTCGACTGTCCATTGACAGTGATATTATCATTCCCATCCACTGAAACGAACGGGGTTTTGCGTAAAATGTCTAAAGCTGTTTCAGTTTTTGTAGAAGGATCAGCGTCGGTATTGAAGATTATTTTATCATCCGTTTGTTCAATCAACGGTTTTCTTGCTGTTACTGTTACAGCGCCCAAAGATTTTGTTGTTGAAACCAAGAGAATTGTTTGTAGATCTTTTGATTCATTATTTCTGATAGTTACCGAAATTCTCTTATCAGCATAGCCAATAAATGTGCAAAGAATAGTAAAAGAACCTGTATCAGTCGGAATGGAGAATTTTCCGACTTCATCGCTGAAAGTAGCTTTTACAGGCTGGGGAGCGTTGTTTTTAAAAAGGCTGATAGTTGCAAAAGGCAGGGGATTATTGGTGGTACTGTCTTTGAGCATACCCGTAATTGTGGTTGTTTGAGAAACAGCAAATAAGGGTATAGCAAAAAACAGACCCAGTAAAAGGTAATTTAAACTTTTCATAATTTACTTGTGAGTTAAAAGTTATAGCTTCTTTTTCATTCGCAAATATTGATGAAACAGATTAAATCAGGGTATTCAAAGGCTTGTCAAGTTTTTTCAAACTTGTGCAAGTTGGTGAATGGGGGCTTAAGCATTTAAAAACAAGATATTTTGTCGCAAATAGCCCTAAATTAGTCTTTTTTATACGCTATCAAATCCTGAAATGAACTCTATCTTTGTCGTATCAATAAATTTCAAACTAATCAAAACAGTTATGAAAAATTTATTTAAAACGCACAATCTTTCTCAATCACTACTACTAATTGCAATCGTTATGGCTACAGCATCTCTATCAAACGCACAACAACTCAAACCTACTAGCAGTGGCTACGCACCAGCTAATGGTACTAAAGTTTATTATGAAGTATATGGCGAGGGTAAGCCTATCGTCTTGCTACATGGCGCCTACTATACCATTCAGATGAATTGGGGGGAATTGATACCCGAACTGGCAAAAACAAGGAAAGTAATTGCTCTGGAATTGCAGGGACATGGGCATACCCCCTATTCGGACAGAAAATTATCACGAGCTACTTTAGCCAGTGATGTAGAGAAAGTAATGGACTATCTGAAAATTGACACCTCAGATATAGTCGGATATAGTTTTGGAGGGCAGGTAGCCTATCAGTTTGCGATTCAAAGCCCTAAACGATTGAGAAAATTGGTCATTATTTCTTCTGTATATAAAAGCGAAGGCTGGTTACCCGAAATAAACGATGTGTTTAAAATAATGAAGCCTGATTTTTTTGCAAATACGCCATTGCAAACCGCCTACGATGCTGTAGCACCGGATAAAACAAAATGGATTCCATTTCTGGAACAGATGATTGCTTCGGCTGGAGAGCCATTTAACATGGGTGACGAAAATATTGCCAAAATCACGGCTCCTGTATTAATCATTTCAGGAGACAACGATGGCATGGATAAAATTGAATTGGCAAAAACCTATCAATTGTTGGGAGGTGGTATTGCTGCCGGTTTTAAACCAATGCCAAAATCTCAACTGGCCATTGTTCCTAATCAAGACCATGTTGGCTTAATGACTCAGACAAAAACAATCTTCGGTTATTTAGATAGTTTTCTACAGTAAGCTATGTGATTAGATTTTGATTATTATGCGTTAACGCAGCCTCGACAGGAACTCTAGTCGGGGCTCGAAGTGAGACGTCGCACCGTCTGCGACCATCTGCGTGACAGGCAGCTATTCTAACCAACATCACTATCCGGAAATGCTATAACCCCAAAAAGCACTCATCTCTGAGTAGTTTTTGGGGGGCTGAATGGGGGTATAATAAATTGACTGTCAGTACATAACAAATTTTGCTTTTATCCCTGTAAAGGTTCAATATTTGTGTTTCTGTCGGGAAATTGTTTTTAATATGCCAGTACACTGGAAAAACAAATGATGAAAAATAATATTTAACCCTCCATCCACCGTAGAAAATCACTCGCTTTAGCTTTACTGACTACTATATTCTCCGGTGTCTTTGTATTAAGGAGTACTACCAGTTTTCTGGCAAAGTAATACTCTATTTCTCTGATAAATGTACGATTGATAATAAATTGACGATTTGCCCGATAAAACTGATTTGAATCAAGCATTGCTTCCAATTCATCAAGGGAATAGCTAATGCTTTGCTCTTTCCCTTCAAATAAGATAATGGTTTGATGATTAACTGAATAGAAAAAAGGAATAGAATGGATATTGACAGGAATAATTTTCTCGCGGAAATTAATTAAAATCGTTTGCTTTGCTGGTTTTTGTAATTGCTCAAAAAGTAATTGAAGTGATTGATTAGGTTGTAAATTCTGCTTCAGGTTCTGACATTTCTCTAACGCTTTTCTAACATCAGTTTCACTGAAAGGTTTCAGAAGATAATCAATACCATTCGCTCGAAAGGCCTGTAGGGCGTATTGGTCATAGGCAGTGCAGAAAATAATCGGGCAGGTCGGTGGTAATGAATTATAGATTTCGAAACTTAAGCCATCAGCAATCTGAATGTCTGAAAAAATCAGATCCGGAAAACCCACTTCTTCAAAATATTGTAATCCCGACTCTACTGAGTCAATTTTTTCCAGAATCCGATAATCAGGACTCATGTTTTTTATTATTTTTTCGAGATTAGCAGCCGTTTTAGGTTCATCTTCTATAATGACAATTTTCATAGAATAGGTATTTTAACTAAAAAATCGGTCTCGGATTGTCGTATATATAAGGATTTACCTACCAGAATATGGCATCGGTTATCCAGATTCTTTAATCCTATTTTTGTTGATTCTTCCAGATTTCTTTTTGGCTGAAAATTATTCTGCACTATCAAATAGTTTTGTTCTGCCGAGATTTTAATTGTCAATGGCTTGGCTCGTGAGATAACATTATGTTTTACAGCATTTTCAATAAGTAACTGTAAGGACATGGAGGGGATTTTCCGCTCAAATTCTTCCTGCCCTAAATTGATTTCAAGGTTAATATTTTCTTCAAAGCGACTTTTAAGCATGAAAAAATAAGCATTAGCCATTTTTAACTCTTCCCGAATAGTTACCAGATGAGATTCAGCGTTTTCAATTAAATACCTGTAAACTTCCGAAAGTTTTATGATATACTCCACACTGTTTTCGTCTTTCTCTTCTACCATTGCTTTGAGTGTACTGAACGAGTTAAACAGAAAGTGCGGATTAAGTTGTGCTTTTAGTTGTAATAACTGATTTTCAAGTTGATTTCGCTTTAATCGTTCGTTTTCTGCTTCTACTTCCTTGTATTTTCTAAAAATATTGGTTGAGTACAAAAAGGTAATTATTAACAAATTGGCAACAACTCCCCGAAAACCAATACCACTCTGCTTTATCCCTTTCAGTTCATAAAGTATACTCAGATATTTTGCCAGAAAAACCATTATATAATAAGCTAGAATGCTGGTGATTAGAATAATAAGTAAATAGGCAATTTGTTGAGTAGTTCTTTTAGATAAATAATTGAATAACTGTAAATTAATTAGCCAGAAGCAGACAGAAAAACCGAATATTCTTACAAAATCAATCATTATATTATAATAATGCAGATTGTCATTACGGATTACGCTTAGCACCAGATAGATAGAAGCAATACTCAGAGAGCTAAAAAAAATGATACGTATGTATATATTCTGATTGCTCATTATTGACTGATTATTTTACCATCTGACATTTCAATAGTCCGGTCTGATTTTGCTGCAAAATCGTTATCATGAGTAACTGCGATGATAGTCTGGTTTTTAGCGTGAGCTAATTCCTGAAAAATTTCAAATACAATCTCAGTATTTCTGCTATCCAGGTTACCGGTGGGTTCGTCGCCCATGATAATCAACGGGTCATTGATTAAGGCTCTGGCAATGGCTACTCGTTGCTGTTGCCCGCCCGAAAGTTTATTGGCAGGTTTTAAGGCCTGTTCTTTCATACCAAGCATGGCTAATTTTTCATAAGCCAGATATTCAATTTCTTCCTGGCTGCGTTTGCCCAATTTCAAGGCCGGAATCATCACATTTTTCAGACAACTAAATTCTTGCAAAAGATAATGGAACTGAAAGACGAAACCTATTTTTTCGTTGCGGATTTTTGCTAACTGGTCAGGCTTTTGATTAGTAACCAATTGATTATCTATATACAACTTTCCAGAATATTCAGTATCCATCGTAGACAGTATATACAATAGCGTTGATTTTCCACATCCTGATTTCCCTACCATAGTCAGAAATTCACCTTTTTTTACTTCAAAACCTACTTGATGCAAAACCTGAAACGCTATAGGGTCATAGAAGAATTTTTCGATATGTTCGGTTTTTAATGCCTGTTCCATCTTATTTCCTGAATATACTAACGGGGTCAACCTGAGCAGCTTTTCTGGCTGGTATAAACCCGGCTAAAAATGTAATTAAAAACCCAAAAACTACTCCCTGAAGAAATTTGAATGGTTCAAAGTGAATTGGGAAATACCCAATATCACCCCCTATATATACCTTCTGCAAAAGGTTTACCATAAGCAGGGCTACTAATACGCCTACAAACACCCCAATCATACCGATTATTATGGCCTGAATCACAAAAATCCGAACGACATCACGCCCCTCAAACCCCATAGCCTTCAAGATGGCTATATCATTTATTTTCTGGCTTACTGTCATGTTGAGAATAGTATAGATACCAAATCCGGCAATAATCAGAATCATTGTAGAAACAAACGTGATGATGATTTTACGCATCTTCGATGCCGCCATAAGTGTTTCGTTGGCACTTTCCCAATCCTCGGCTTTATAACCTACCAGAGCCGAAAGTCTGGGAGCCAGATGTTTAGCAAGCCGGGCATCCGTAGTACTTATATTAATGTCGGTGATATAGGCATTATTTTCTTTTAAAAGTTGCTGTGCGGCCATCAGATTTATATATGCTTTACTATCGTCTTCTTTTTTATTGTTTAACTGAAAGATACCGACTACTTTAAAAACCCGGCTTACCGATGCAGAAGATAATACACTGATATTATCTCCTATTTTTAAACTGAGTTTCTCTGAAATACCGCTACCTATTACTATGCCATTCAGATGCTGCTTTAAATCTTCGATTTTCCCTTCGACCATCGATGCTGAAATAGCAAACATCTGTTCGGCTTCAACAGGCATTATACCAATGGCTTTTACGGAAAGTTGACTTCTGCCAATGCTTAAAAATACATTCTGACTAACCTGTGGGGTAACAATGCTGATATTTTTCTGTTTTTTCAATAATGAGATGAGCTGGTTCGGGTTCAGAATCTGATTTTGCGTATTCCTGATTTTAGGATTGATGATGATTGGTAAACTATTGGTATCAGTACTTATAGGGGTACTTTTAGTGGGCTCGTTGTAAATGCGTATATGCGGAGAAACTCTGAAGATTGACTCATCAGACATTTTGCCGAATCCCGCCATCATCGAATTCATAAAAATATAGATTGCCATACCTAACAGAACCCCTAAAGCTGCCACGGCCGTGAGCTTCCGGTCGTTGTTGATATAAGTAAAGGCTATCTCTGAGCTAATTCCGGCCATTGATATTAAGGTTTTAAAGGAATAAGTACATCATTTTCGTTAAGCCCTGATACCACTTCTACATACTCATTTGATACAATACCTGTATTGATAACCTGAAGCTCTTTATGGTCTTTTATCTGTACTTTATTACCAAAACCCATCAATTCCCTTGGAATCACCAGTACATTTTTTCGTTGACTTATCTCAATATTGGCTTCTAATTGAGTACCCGAGACTCTGAAATCAGGCATTGCCATAAATACCGCCTTACAGATAAAAGATTGGGTTGATTCGTCGAAAGTGGGTTGTATTTCTGCAACTTTTGCTTCGAATACTTCATTGATATGTGTATTGAGGCGAACCAGCATTTTTTGACCTATTCTGATTTTTGCAATATTAGATTCATCAATATTTATTTGTGCGATTGTAGAGCTTACATTGCCAATAGTGGCAATTATGTCTCCTTTTCGTACAAAATCACCCGTTTGCTTATAGCGTTTAAGTACTGTACCACTGGCAGGAGCTTTCACCTGGTTATAAGCCAGATTAGTCTCATTTATCTCATAATTATTTTTCTGCAATAGCATCTGCTGTTGCGCCTGCTGTTTCAGGTTTTTATATTGTTCTTTGAGCGCATTAAGATTACTCAATGAGTTCTGTGCGGCTATTATCGTATTTTCGTATTCTATGCGGGCAATGCTATTACTCTTCAGAAGAAGTTCATATCGCTCCTGCTGCTTAATATCTTGTTGGTACTTCTTCTCTGCAAAATCTATGTTAGCACTTAACTGTTTCATAGCCGGCGAATCATCCGTCAGGTTATAGTTGGCAATAGCTAATTGTTCGGCTGCTACGCGGGTATTGATCATATTGGTTTGATTATCAATTACTGCCAGAGTCTGATTGCTATTTACTCTGTCATTTTCTTTAAAACTTACCTTACTCAAATATCCGTCTACTTGTGCCACCAGATTGTAACGTTCATCAGCCTGTAAGGTACCTGTGGCAAAAACATACTCCGTAATGTTCCTTCGGATTGGTCGGACTTCTTCCGTCTTAGTACAAGCTCCCAGGATGAGGAGCTGTATTAGCAGCAGAAGAATTGCTTTTTTTGTTATACGTTCCATTATTTTTCGCCAACAACTTCATATTGTAGTCCTTGATTCGTTTCTATAAGTTTATATATAGTATCGTTAAATTCGTAGAATACTTTTCCTTCTATGGTTACTTTCTCAGCCTCTTCGGGTAGTTTCGGAACAATTGCGCCAACAGGTGCTTCTGCAACCTCATAATCTCTCCCCTTTTTTGCGTAATAGATACCCTCAAAATAATAGTAATTAATGCCACTCAACTGGAAATAAAAGTAATCTGGAGGGAGGATACTTATACGTAAGCCTCTCGGTGGTGCCACAACCACATAACGACCACCGATAAAATGGTAATACAAGCCTGCATGAACATAATAAGGTACGCTCTGATAATGAATAATCCGGGTTTCGGGGGGCATTACCCTTACCACACGTACTTTCGGAGCAGGCTCGACATAGACAACATTCTGATGCGGTTTACGCTTTACAACCACAACATCCCGATGTTGGGCAGACAGTTTAAAACCTGCAAGGCAAGTTATCAGCAGGCCAAATACTACTATTGACTTTTTCATATTAAAACATATTATTGATTTCTATTTTGTTTCTTGTAAAGTGAATGGCATTTCTGGCATTCAGCAGGTTTATCTCCTGAACAATCAGGTCGTTATGAGCCATTAAAAGTTTATCCAGGCTGAGAATATTTTCCTGATATTGATTTCGGCCCTTCTCAAAATTTTCAGATTTCAATGTAAGTACTCTTTGCTGATTCCGGTATTGGCTTACTGCTTTTTGATGCTCTAGTTCGAGTTGTGTGTTGACTGAATTAGATTGTAAAATGCTATGTTTCCGGTTAATCTCGGCTAACTGGCTATTGATCCGGGCAGTTTTATAAGCCGATAGTTTATTTACATTCGTCGGTAAGTCCCAGTTGATTCTTAATCCCCAATAATTGCTATTGATTAATTTTGAACTAGAATCAAAAAAATGGTTATTGCTGTTATTCTGCCAGGTAAAACCTGAGACAAACGAAAGGGTCGGTAACTGTTGCCATCTGGCGGCTTTTAACTCTGCTTCAAGAAACAGTTGCTGATAATTGAGTTGTTGTTCTGTTAACTTACCATCAGCAGCAAGGAATGTAAAATCGGTTTCCTCCTGATTTTCAGTAAATAGCAGGTGGATATTTTCATCGGTATCACATAAGGTTTTCAGAAGGTCATACTGTTGTTGAATCATATAATCAATTTGCTCAATTTTATCTTCTATATTGATTTTATTGATTTTTGCTTCGTTAACTTCTTGTTGTCTTAGTAGCCCCTGATTATACTTATTTTGTACGATTTGCAAAATAGTATCTGCAATCTGCTGGTTTTCTACAAACATCTGTTTTTGAGCATGGTAACCCATCAGATTATGATAGCAGGCATTCAGCTGGTCAAAAAGATTTTTTTCGGCAAGCCTGCCATTTACTTCAACTACTTTTTCATTGATACGTGCCGACTGAATACGGGCGTAATTTCCGGGATTAAGTATATCAAACTGGGGTGCAAGACTAAGGCTTGAAATATATCGCTGCCCCATTGTTACTTCCTTAAATGTCCCCTCTGGGCCTCCAAAAATTTCAGCAGGAATAAAACTTACCGGCTGTTTTGAATTATCTATGATTGATGCGGTAGTTGGTATTCGTGGGTTTATGACATTCCCAAAAGCTGTTTTGGTAGTTAGTCTGGCAAGCTCGGTCTGGATTCGATTATTGTCTTTGACATAACTTTTCTGCTTTGCATAATTGAGTAGCTCCTGCAGGTTTTTAATGGTTGCCTGCTGCGCCATGCCTTGCAAAAACGGAACAATACAAAATATACAGAATAAGACCTTTCTCATTTTACTCTTTTCCAGATTTTAGTATCGCTCATGACACCCACTTTACCAGTGACAGAAAGCGTGTTACCAGAAGTTAGTTTTAAGGAGCAAAGAATATATTGGTTTCTTTTGGGTAAATACCCTCTTCCCTCATAGGTTTTTCCGATGAATTTCAATTCGGTAAAAACTACCTTACCTACCAGATTGGCGTTGTTGTCTTCGATGATTTTACCTTCCAGATATGAGCCTGAATGATAGAATTCTACGGTTCGGTTTCCGGCTTCATTTTGCCAGGTACCTATAAGATTAAGCTCCTGATTTGGGAGGAATAAAGAAGATATGCCAAAGAAAATAATGACTACAAGCTGCTTCATGATTTTGTTTAATTTTCTACAAAATTATGAGGCAGCAATAACCTGAAGTACTTAGAATTTCTGAGACGGGCAAAATGGATACTGTGACGGGCAAGAGGTAAAATAACAAAATCTGATTGAGAGTTGCTTATTTACATTCAGCAATAAGAACGGCCTTTCAGCTTTGCTTCCAATCTATCAGCACCTTTGCCCGTTTCAGTTTCATTCTTGCCTGTTTCATAGGCTGATTGACTAAATGTCTCATATATCCCACATACTTTTGTCTGAAAAAAATACAAAATATGCTGAGAGCAATTCTTATTATAATTTTTATCTCCTCAACTTTAAGGGGCTTCACTCAAACCAAATTTACCATAAGCGGTACAGTAAAAGATGCTAAAACTGGTGAGTTGATGATTGGTGCTTCTATACGTGTCAAGCAACTACCCAATACTGGGGTTTCATGTAACGAATACGGGTTTTATTCACTCACTATTCCGCAGGGCAACTACACACTTTCGGCCGGAATGATAGGCTACCATACTAAAAGCATAGAAGAAGTAAGCTTAACAGCTAATCAAAAAATTGATTTCCAGCTGACAGAGGAAGCTTCCTTACTTAACGAGGTAGTTGTTAAAGCCACTGCTGCAAATGAAAATGTCAGCAATCCTACAATGGGTTTCGAGAAACTCAACATTAAAGAAATAAACCAGGTGCCGGTCCTGTTGGGAGAAAGAGACCCACTGAAGGTAATGCAATTATTACCTGGTATCAAATCGGCCGGAGAAGGCAATAGTGGGTTCAACGTGAGAGGAGGTAATATTGACCAGAATCTCATTTTATTAGATGAAGCCCCGGTTTATAATGCGTCTCATTTACTCGGCTTTTTTAGCACCTTCAATGCCGATGCTATTAAAGACCTGAGTATTTATAAAGGCAATAGCCCGGCCCAATATGGTGGAAGGCTATCATCGGTATTAGATATAAAAATGAACGATGGTAATAATCAGGATTTCAAAATTGGCGGAGGAATCGGTTTAATTGCGAGTCATTTGTCAGTTGAAGGGCCAATCCAGAAAGATAAAAGTTCGTTTTTGATTACCGGCCGCAGAACGTATGCCGATGCATTTCTGAAGTTATCGAACAACGAAAATCTCAACAAGAATACCCTGTATTTCTACGACCTCAACGCCAAGCTCAATTATACTTTTTCGGATAAAGACCGCCTTTATTTATCAGGCTATTTTGGCCGGGATAAATTTGGAATCAATGATTTATTTGGGATAGATTGGGGAAATGTCACCGGAACTCTTCGCTGGAATCACTTATTTACAGATAGACTTTTCAGCAATACTTCATTTATCTATAGTAAATATAATTATCAGGTGAGTGTAGCCAATGGGTCTAATCAATTTCAGTTAAGTTCTGATATCAGGGATATTAATTTAAAACAAGAGTTCAGTTTTTTTCCAAATCCTCAGAACTCCATGCGTTTTGGTGTTAATGTCATCCATCACACCCTTACCCCACGTTCGCGTGAGTCAACTGGAGAAAACTCAAGTATAAACACCACTTCTGAACCCGATAAAACTGCTTTTGAATCAGCCATTTATGCCACCAACAAGTGGAATCCAACTCAAAATTTTAATATCGAGTATGGATTAAGATTAAGCGCTTTTACAGTAATGGGGGGTAGTGATTTTTATGAGTTTGATAATCAGGGGCAACTCCTCAATACGATAAGCTATGACAAAAATAAAGTAGTGAAGAATTACTTTAATCTTGAGCCCAGAATATCGGCAAGTTATTTACTTAGCCCTTCTCTGTCTCTGAAGGCAGCTTATAGCAGAAATACACAGCATTTACATTTACTGAGCAGTTCAAATGCGGCGTCGCCTACAGACCGTTGGCTCATAAATACCAATAATATCAAACCCGAAATTGCCGACCAGATTTCAGTAGGAGTTTTTAAAAACTTACAGGATAACGCCTACGAGTTCAGTACGGAAATATACTATAAAACCATGCAGAATCAGGTAGATTATAAAGATGGCGCCGATTTTATACAAAGCCAGAATATTGAATCACAACTGCTTTTCGGTAAAGGGCGTGCCTATGGAGCTGAGTTTTTATTAAGAAAGAAAACCGGAAATCTGACAGGTTGGATTGGATACACGCTTAGCAGAAGTGAACGAAAAATTGATGGTATTAATAATAATGAATGGTATGTAGCCAAGCAGGACAGGACACATGATATTTCGATAGTTGGTACTTACCAGTTTTCAAAAAAATGGTCAGTTTCAGGAACCTGGGTATATAATACCGGAAACGCCGTTACGTTCCCTACTGCCAAATACAGAATTGACGGTGGCGTAGCCTTCTTGTATTCAGAAAGAAACGGTTATCGCATGCCCGACTACCACCGTCTTGATTTAGGTGCAACCCTGAATTTTATTAAAAAACCAAGCCGCGAATCAAATCTGTCTTTTGGGATTTATAATGCCTATGGTCGCTCGAATCCATACGCATACAATTTTGGTGAGAGCATTGATAATCCGGGAATCACAGAGGTGAGCAGAGTGACACTTTTCAAGTATGTACCGTATGTTACCTACAACTTCAAATTCTAAAAACTATAAATAATGAATAAAACAGCCATATATCTTTTCGTTTTATTGGGTCTAAGTTCCTGTATCGACACTGTACAACTTGACCTCAGAAGCATTGAGCCGCAGGTGGTAATTGAAGGCAAAATGACCGATGACAGCACACAAAACGAAGTAAAAATTACGCTCTCGCAAGATTTTCAGCAAAAGAATGAGTTTCCACCCATCACTACAGCCAAGGTAACCATTACAGATATAACTACCGGTGAAAGTGAAGATTTGCTACAGGATTTCCCGGGTGTTTATAGTATTCATCACCTCAAAGGAGCCTCCGGTCATAGGTATACAATGAGAGTAGAATACAATGACAAAATCTATGAAGCTCAGTCTACCATGCCTCAGAAAGTGGCGTTTCAGGAGTTGAAATATCAAACAGTTTCGCGCTTTGATGCGAAAACTAAAATGGTTGCAGTTTATCATGACCCGAAAGAAGAAGTGAACTATTATCGATGGGCTACCATTGGCAACGACGGTATTCGCAGCCGTGCTTATTTTGTCAGAAGTGATATTTTCAATAATGGCAACCATATCGAGCAGGTGATTGATAGCGGAATTGACATTAATACAGGCGATAAAATCACCATTGAGATGCAGTGTATAGATAGGGCTACCTTCGACTATTTTCTGACTTTGGTAAAACAACAAGGCCAGGGATTGAATAACGGAGCGGCAGGTACAAATCCGCCAATTAATATTTCGGGGGGAGCATTAGGGTATTTTGGTGCTTATACTATCGAGAAAAAGACTTTGGAAATCCAATAATGAAGAAGCTATTATTTGCCCTAACCACCCTATATTTTTTATCGGGGCAATCATATATTGCCCAACGAAAACCATTTGTTTTCACACCTATAGATGTACTGTCAACCTTTATTTGATATTCAATACTTTCTTCACTTTTTTTAACTCTAATGTTGGAGGCATTTGTCCTTTCGCTACCTTAGTCATAGCCAGTTTTGCTATTTTTTTGGCGTCTTTTTCAGTTTTAAAAGCCTGATTCCCCGGTAAAGCCGGAATAATAGTTTGGTTAACCAAAAGCTTGTAGCGTAAATAGAGCTTATATCCCCAGCCATTGGCTTGCGGATAGGTTTCATATTGCAGACTATCGTTATAGGCATAAAGAATACCGTAGTCCTGATTCTTTATGGGTGCTTGATTAGTTTTTTGTGCTAACCCTGCAAAACTTACACTTATACATAACAAAAGTATAACCAGTGTTTTCATATTTATTTGCCGTTTTGAGCTTGTAAAACTATATTTTTAAGTGCTTCAACATCTTTACGAATGGCATCGTTTTCCTTTTTCAATTCCTTAATGGCTTCAACTAATACAGGTGTCAGTCTGGCGTAATCTACTGATTTATACCCTTGTGCATCGGTAATAACTAACTCAGGAAACAAAGCCTCTACCTCCTGCGCTATAAACCCTATCTGGCGACTCTCAGGAAAGTTTTTTTCTTTAAATTGCTCTGTTTTCCAATAATAATGAAAGCCGTTCAATTGCATCACTTTATTTAGTGGGTTGGCTATATAAGAAAGATTTCTTTTATAACGGATATCTGAAGTACAGGAAGCCCCTGTGCTGACTATATTACCATTCAGGCAGGCACTTCCATTTCCGTTTATCCGGAATAATTCTTTTGAAGAAGTAGTACTTTCAGCTGCATAAAATATATGAGCAGCTTCTAAATGTTCAACCTGATAACGAAGAGATCCTCCATTTACACCAAACCCATAAAACTGATGGTCATTATCAGCCTCTCCCCATAGTATTATCTTTTTATTTTTAAGCGTAGTAGCAAGATGTATTAATGCTTTAGGAGAATCCATACCTATGCCCAAATAACCAGAAGTACTTAATTTGGTTAACTGATTAGCTTGATTGAAATCGTTTCCCTGTCTGGTAACATCAGCTGACAAAGTAGCATCTGGTAAAACGGAAGCTGGTATTTTACCTGAGCTATCTGTTTTAACTAGTTGCGAAAACCCATTGAAATTATTGCCTTGCTGGGTTAAATTTGATTCTTGCATACTATACTCCCAAAGACCCGCACTTAATGAGCGATTACCACCTACTAAACCAGTACTCACATATCCTTTACCGTTCATTGAAAAACTAACTGCGTTACCTATGGTTCCTATTCCAATATCTTTTTTCTTTATCCAATTACCTTTAGGGTTACCATCTACATCAGTACCATTGAAAATACTACTAGGGTCATATTCCCAAATATCTTTCTGTAAACTTATATCACTCCCATAGCCGCCGCCAATATATCCTTTATTATCTATAGAAAAACTAAAAGCCCTAAAACGTGTTGAACCAGCAAAATCAGCCTTTTGTGTCCATTTATCCTGATCAGGATTATACTCCCAAAAATCTTTGATGGCATTAATATCAGAATCAAGTCCTGTACCAATATAACCTCTGTTACCTATGGAAAAACCTGTAGTTGATAAGCGTATTACACCAGCAAAATCAGCTTTTTGTAGCCATTTATTTGTTTGGGGATCATATTCCCAGAAATCTTTTAGCAAGTCGTTAGCACGCCCGGTACCTATATAACCTTTATTGCCTATTGAAAAACCAACGGCATTTATACGCCCTTCGCCACCTAAATCAGCCTTTTGTGTCCAGATATTTGTGTGAGGATCATATTCCCAGAAATCTTTCTGATAATTATTATTACCATGACCTGTCCCAATATATCCTTTTGTATTGATTGAGAACCCAACTGCTCCGCCACGGGCAACTCCTCCAAAATCGGCCTTTTGTGCCCAGCTATCAGTTAATAAATCATATTCCCAGAAATCTTTCAGATTACTCCATCCATCAGTTCCAGTTCCTACATATCCTTTATTACCAATAGAAAAACCAACTGCAGCGAAACGTGCCGCTCCGCCAAAATCTGCTTTTTTGTTCCAAGTATCAGTGATTTGTAAATCAAAACCACAGAGTTTTTGCCAACTATTGTTTTGATAGACATTAAAACAATTGTCATCGGTATTATAAGTCATCTGCCCATTAGTAGGCTTAGTAATGGCATTGCGTTGGGTGGTTGTTAGCCTTGGTACATAAATCCCATCTGCCGAAAGCGTTGTTGATTGAGCAAAAACGGTATTGCCTGACTGGCCTATTAATCCAAGCCAGAGAAGAGAAAAGGTAATAGTGAAAAGAATGAGTTTTTTCATGGATAGTACTTTTAAGACAGACCTTCTTTAATCGGAATCTGCGAGCTGAATAAATAATCGATACTAAATAACTAAATGCGATAAAGGCAAATAAAGAAAGAGGGGAGTTTGACGGAATCCTGTAGGCATTTGACAGAATTTTGTGCGTAAGCATTCACTATAAATGCAGAGATGAGTTCTGTTAATTGGCGAATTCCAAACGCTGGTGGCTCAACTATAGCCGTAATATCAGCGCAAGGCCACAGATGCATCGCTTTGAAACACGCTCTTTACTGTATTCAATTTCCGTCGTGAAATAGGCAGTACAGAGCCATTATACATAGTAGCTTCGCCAACTTTACCATTATCTTTAATTGTAGAGATGCGCCTGATATTAACCAATGATCCGCGGTTAATACGAATAAAGTCCTTATCAAAAATGCGTTTTTCTAAAATTTTAAGCGTAAATGATGAGAGTATTTTACGGTTGTCGATGGTGTGCACATGGGTATAGTTCCAATCTGATTGAAGATAGACAATATCGTTGGTGTTGATCTGGTTTTTACTATTCAGCCGGAGGCTTTCTTGCAAATCACACAAAAACCTCAGATTTTCTTTTTGTACAAGAGTCATAGTTTTATCATTTAATGCCGAACAAAATTTAATAATCAATCGAAATAAGGAAATGATAGAATGCCTAATGAAGAAATGGGGGAGTTTGACCGAATTTTGTAGGAATTTGACCGAATTTTGTGAGTCGGCCCATATACGTATTTATATTTTTCGCTTAATTCATTATCTTGCTTGTTAATGCTATAGGATGTCTCTAAAATGAATAAAATAAGCGTATTGATTTTTCTCTTTTCAGGATTTCAAACCCTTCTGGCTCAAACTAAATCAATTACTTATTTGAGAGGGGCACTGCGTACATCTCAACCTGATACCAGCCGTGTTAAGATTCTGTATGCTTTAAGTGATGCTTACAACAGGCAGAACAAAAGTGATTCTTCTGTTTTCTTTGCCAATGAGGGAATAAAACTGGGCGAAAAACTAAAGTTCTACAAGCAAACCGGACATATATATAGAATGAAAGGGATTGCCCTGGGTCGGAAAGGTGAATATGAAAATGCACTATTGGCTTATCAGACAGCGCTTCAGATGCTGGAAAAAACTAACGACCTACCGGGTGCTGCACAATGTTACGGAAATTTATGTTTGTTATATAAACGCCTGGGTGATTCGAAGAAATCAACTGAATTTACCAAAAAAGGTATAGAATTGGGGCTAAAAGGCCTGGCTATCAGCGAAGCTATTCAGGAGAATAGCATTATAAACATGATCAGCAATAATCTGGGTATTGCTTACAGAGATTTAAAGGATTATGCCAATGCCCGGAAATATTATTTCAAAGCAATAGCCTCAGAAAAAGATAGTTTAAAACTCGGCAATCCTTTGTCAAATTTAGCGCAGCTATATATCGATGCTGACAAAGACTACGACAAAGCCATACAGATATATCAGCGGGCAGAAAAGGTTAATTTAGCCAATAAAAATTATCCGTTACTGGAGCATACCTATAGAAATATGGGAATGGCCTATTCATTGAAAGAGGATCATGAAAAAGCAATTGCTTATGGTGAGAAATCCGTTAGATTAGCTGAAACAGTGAAAGACCCTCACCGCTTGTTCAATGCGCATGGTGAGTTATACAGGTCATACAGAAGAAAAGGAGATTGGGAAAATGCCTTGAAAAATGTTAATCGGTATCGTAGCATCAAAGACTCTTTGGACGAAATGACAAAGTCGAGAGAAATCGTGACATTACAGGCCGATTTTGAAAAGCAAAAAGCTGAAGCAATTGCCACCATAGAAGCAGAAAAACAAAGAAGAATATCGGAAATACAAATAGAGGCTGAAATAGAAAAATTAAGACAAATCAAGCAGATTGAGTCGAATGCAGCCGTAGAAAAGTCCCGTTTGATTACCGAAATCAATACCAGATATGAGACAGAGAAAAAAGAGCAAAAAATTAGCGAATTAAACTTACTAAATACTGCTCAGAACAAGCAGCTACAACAACTTATCATTGGCATAGTTCTTTTAGCAATATTTGTTGGTATTTTATCCTGGCTTTATAGCATCATCCGGAATAGAAATAGAGATTTAGCTCTTAAAAATGAAAAAATCAATCAGCAATCTCGTCAACTAGAGGTGTTAATGCGGGAATTGCATCATCGGGTAAAGAATAATCTTGGGATAGTATCTGGTTTGCTTTTCTTACAGATTAAGTTTCTGCAAGACGAAAAGGCTATTAAAGCAGTAAAAGAAGGCCAACAAAGAATAGATGCCATGGGTTTGATTCATCAGAAATTATATCAGACCGAAAACATAGAAAAAGTAAATATTCAGGAATTTGTGGCAGATCTGGTTGATAATCTCATTCGTATTTATGGATTTGATAAAAATAGTCTGGCATTGGATTTTGATATTGATGATACAGACTTGAACGTTGATATAGCTATTCCACTCGGACTGATTATCAATGAGTTACTCACCAATTCTTTTAAATATGCATATCTGGATGTTGATAATCCTGAGTTAAGAGTGTATCTGAAAACAGATACAAATATTGTATTAGAAGTAGCCGATAATGGCAAAGGTCTGGACATAAAGCAATGGAAAGAAAAGAAAGGATCGTATGGAAGACAATTAATTAATACCCTGAGCAATCAGATAGGAGCAGACCTGACTGTAGAAAACCATCATGGTACGCTTTTTAAATTAACGATTCCCAAAGAGAATATTTAGAAAATAATTCCTCAAAATAATTACTCATGTGAACGATGATCGTATAAAAATCCTCATTATAGAAGACGATGGAATACTGGCTATGACGCTGAGCGATATGCTCGAAGAAGAAAATTTTAATGTAACAGGTATGGCAAGCAATGGTAAAAAAGCCATAGAATTAGCCAGAAATAATCCTGTTGACCTGATTTTATCAGATATTAATATTAAAGGAGACATAGATGGCATTGAAACAGTAAATGAGATTCTGAAATTTAAAAGCTTACCCATTATCTATGTGACAGCCATTTCAGAAAAAGAAACTCTCAACAGGGCAAAGCAAACACATCCGGCGGCTTATTTGATTAAGCCCGTTATTTTAACGAACCTGCTCAATTCGATAGAATTGGCTATCCACAATTTCAGAAATTTCTACAAGAGTAATCCTAAAGAAGAAACTAATCCGCAATCATTAAAAACTGAGACTGAGACGATTCTCCAAATGGATGATTATGTGTTTATCAAGCAGAATTATAATTTTATAAAAGTGTACTTAAATGATATTCTATTCATCAAAACTGATGATTCTTATATTACTATTCAGACAATAGCCAAGAAATATACACTTCGTTTATCTCTGACAAGTGCCTTAGAGCGACTCAATTTCTCCAGATTAGTAAAGGTTCACCGTTCTTTTGCCGTGAATGTGGCTAAAGTAGATAGTTTCAACGATCATGAAATCATGATTGGCCAGCATACTATTCCTATTGCAAGAAATCTGAAAGATACTTTTATGACTTCGTTTAAGCAGAAGTAAATTCCCAGATGAGCCATAAAACCGCATAAATCGGTAGAAAAGCTTGTATTATATAAAATCCTATATATTGAGAGGTTCAAGTGGTGTATAAAAAAATGTAAATTGAACTGTATTTAAAGTGAAATTAACATTTTTGCTAACTTTACTTTAACACAGTTCAATCTACATTTTTATTAATATTTACTTTCGTCTACAGCGTATTAATTTACTTATCCCACCAAACCTTAGAATCCAGATCGTCGTTTCCTTGTCTGCTTATGGCCTCCTTTACATTTACAGAATTAACCGAAATCTCAGAGTTTGGATAAGTCAATCTTCTGATAAATTCCCCTTTGATACTTTTTCCTGGAAAAGGATTAGGTGTTAATTTCGGAAAACCACTTCTTCTGAAATTAGCAAATGCTTCCGGCCCATTTAAAAAAGAGGCAACCCAATACTGCGTATTGATTTGTTCCAGAGCATTAGCAGTATCAAAAGTATTGTTTTTCAGATAAGTATCTATGGCATCTGAGGCAACTGTAGAATTAGCATCATAAGAAGCCAGTTGGTCCATGTGCGCTCTTACGCCATTTTTATAATAATCTTCCACCGAGCCGGTAGTCCATCCTCTTTGTGCAGCTTCGGCCAGTAACAATTGGGTTTGTCCATAAGTAACAAAATACATTGGGCTTGCCACTTTAGTCATACGTGTTCTGTCAACCTGGCTATATTCATAAAAACTCGCCAGCCCTGCAGCAGCAGCAGGCGCTTTAACGGTATTGTTATCATAACCCAAAGGCATCCCTATCTGTATAGCCGGGTCGGTTGAGGCTCTCGCAGCTACCTGGTCAGAACCTGAACCTGCCCCAACATATCTTACAGCAATGGCTTTCAATCTTGGGTCATTGGTTTTCTTCAGATAATCTACAAATGGAGCAGCTAAAAAGAAGTTGGCAGCTTCGGTAGAATTAAGCATCTGGCCCACACCATTCACATAATTGGGATCATGTTTAATAAAAGCGTTATCCGCATTTGAACTGAATACCCCTCCCTGAATAGCCTTTTGTACCGTTTCTTTTGCCAGTGCTTCATTCACTTTGCTTAGTCTCATGCCCACGCGCAGCAACAAAGAATAGCCGAATTTCTTCCATTTGGCAACATCTCCACCATACAACACATCTGCCGTTTCACGGGTTTTGGTCGCATCAAGCGCTGCCGATGCTTCGGTTAGTTCTTTGATAATATCTGTATAAATTGCTTGTTGCGTATCATATTTGGGCAGCACTATCTGATCTGTAAAACCCTTGCCAGCCTGAGTGTAAGGCACATCACCGTAGGTATCAGTCAGGATAATAAAAGCATACGCCTTCCAGATACGAGCCATGTGAAGCAGGTTAGTTCTTGCAGGCGCATCTTTCACTGTTTTTATCACATCGGTTGTATACAATACAACTGTTCTGTAATACCGTTGCCATATCTGTTGTGTAGCATCTCTGTTATCCTGATTAAAGTTAGCTCCGGCCACAACGCCCGAATTAGGCGTTACCATTTGTTGCACAATCCCCATTTCGTATTGCACAATCCCTGCCGGAAAAGAAGCATTAATCAAAGCATTATTGAAGGTAAACACCGGATTAATGGCCGTAGCCGCTGTTTTATTGATATTCAGCTCATCAAAACCTTTGTCGCACGACGAAACCAATACAATAAAAAAGCTTATCAATACGTAACTATATATTTTTTTCATGTTTGGTAGCATTAAAATTTAACATTTAAATTGAATCCTAAACTGCGGGTTGTTGGCAGACCCGTAGACTCCAGTCCGACAAGGTTGTCAGAAGAATAGCCAAAAGACTCTGGATCTATATTAGGCACCCATTTCTTTAGCATCAATACATTGTTTGCCACAAAACTTAGTTTTACTGCTTTTATCGGAGAATTCTGCGGTAAAAATTTAGTCAAATCATACCCGGCGGTAATCTGGCGGAGTTTCCAGTAACCTCCGTTATAAATAACAGGTTCAATTAAGGCAGACGTTCTTACTACTTCCCAATACGGTTGAATATTGGCTTTTACAGTATTTGGTTCTCCCTTTTCATTCACACCATCACCCACAATACCATCTCTGCCTTCCAGCGTAATTTTATGCAAACCCTCTCTGATCAGGTTAAAATTAGTGCCTGATAGCATCTTATTACCCAATTTGAAATCAATCAGAAATGAAAGACTGGCGCCTTTATAATTAAATGAGTTCGTGATACCGCCTACCCATTTTGGCAAGGCACTGCCAAACGAAATCAGGTCTGGTGTACGAATAGGAAGCCCGCCTGTTCCGAATATTTTTCTGCCTTGTGCATCTCTCTTATAGCCAAAGCCATATATTTGCGCCATTTCCTGCCCAACTATCTGTCTTAGTTCTCCATTGAACACGTGTGTACCTACTGTGATTCTTTCGCCCGGCGTATCGGTCAACAAGCTTAAAACTTTGGTGATATTATAAGAACCATTAAAGGTTAAATCCCACTGGAAATTTCTGGTTCTTAAAGGCACTAAATTCAATAAGAACTCAACGCCTTTGTTTTCACTTTTACCACTATTAATCAATGTATTGGTAAAACCTGAGGCATCAGAAATCTGCGCAGAAACAATCTGATCGTTGGTTATTTTTCTGTAAGCCGCAAAATCAAGACCTACACGATTCTTAAATAATTTCAACTCCAGACCAATTTCAGACTCGGCCGTTTGCATCGGTCTTAAGCCTGCATTAGGTACAGTTGTGCCCTGCGAACCACCCACAGGTTGAGAGGCACCCGAAGGATTTGGAAACAAGTTGGCATTGATTCCGTAAAACAGGTTGTTCGAATAAGGCGCCACATCGGTATCGCTACCCACTTCGGCATAAGCCACACGTAGTTTTCCGAAGTTCAACCAGCTTGGTACCGATTTAAATGCCTGCGAGAACACAAAACTACCTGACACCGAAGGATAGAGAATACTTCTGTTTTCGGGAGAAAGTGTCGAAAACCAGTCATTTCTGGCAGTTATATTTAAAAAGAGGAAGTCTTTATAAGACAATTCTCCCGAACCATATATTGAGTTAACAGATCTTTCAGTTAAACCATAAATAGGGTCTTTTACCCGACCATTCATAACCGTATACAAGCCTCTTACAACAAAATCCTGCACCAGTACGCTGTTCAGATCCGAACGGCGATACATCTGATTTCCCCCGGCATTGATATCCACACCAAAATTACCAAACTTTCTGCTTGCAGAAATCAATACATCCGCATTTGTCTCTCTGAATCTTCTCGATTCCTGCGTAAATGTACCATTCACAAATCCGGCAGGTGCAGGGCTTAACGAAGCATGTCCTGTCGGGAAATTATTAAACTCCTGGTCACGAGACCAGAAATCCTGACCAATGCGTCCCTGAATAAATAACCAGGGCAAAATATTGTATTTGGCTGAAATATTGCCAAAAATTCTATCGCGACGAATGTTCTGAAACTGTTCTGCCAATACCCAGTAAGGATTGGTACGATTCTTAAATCTCGAATAAACAAACTCGTTTCCATCGGCATCATATTTCTTTTTGTCCAGCAAATCCAAAGGCATAGAATTGGCCAAATTAGAAAGCGCTGTCGGAATAGAGTTATCCTGATTGGCTATATTAGGCGGATTTTTGTTGAACTCGTTCGAATAATTCACGTTCCCCGAAAAACTCAGCTTTTTAGACAAATCATAAGAAAAACCAAGGTTAACAGTTTTACGGCTAAAGCTATTGTTTGGCACAATACCTTTACTATCCATATTGGCAAATGAAAGATTAAACCCACCTTTGCTATCGGCTGCCGATAAGCTGATTGTATTGGTAAAATTCGAGCCATTTCTGTAGAATTTCCTGATTCTGTTATAAACGGGCTCATATGGCACAGTAACTCCATCAAACAATACCTGTGTCATGCCCGGCTGAAATTTCTCACCAAAAGACCACTGCCCCGAAGTAGGGTTAGGTGTAGTAGGCCGCACACCATTTTCTCCCTGACCATATTCGTACTGATAATCCGTAAAGTCAAGGGGAGTTTCGTTGGTGTAGTTTGAATTGAAACTTACGCCAATCCCGCGGCCACTGCCTTTGGTTTTAGTCGTAATCATAATAACACCATCTTTCGCACGCGACCCATACAAAGCGGCTGCCGTAGCGCCTTTAAGCACAGTCATGCTCTCGATATCATCAGGATTCACACTAGATAATCCATCCCCGCCATCAGAAGTATTTCCACCGCCTCTCACAGCAATAGAATTATCAGAAGCTGCGTTTCCCGGATTGGTACCAAAGTTGGTATTATCAATAGGTACACCATTGATAACAATCAGTGGGGTATTCTGGCCTGAAAAAGAAGATTGTCCGCGTATCCTGATTTTTGAAGTGCCATTAGGACCGGTGCCTAAACCCGAGATATTTACACCGGCTATTTTCCCTTGCAAAGTATTCATAAAATTAGGCGAACGATTTTCTGTAATTGCATCTGCGGTAATAGTCGAAGTGGCATATCCCAGTTTTTTAGCGTCTTTTTTAATACCTAAAGCCGTTACTACCACCTCTTCAAGGTTAGTTGCATCTTCTTCCATCGAAACATTCACGATGCTCTGGTTACCGGCATTTATTTCCTGATTTTTAAAGCCTATGAAGCTGAAAACCAAAGTCACACCTGAAGAAGCATTCACACTATAGTTGCCGTTTGCATCGGTAGTACTACCCGTGCTGGTACCTTTTACCTGAACCGATACACCCGGAAGAGAAGAGCCATCTTTGGAAGAAGTTACCTTTCCTGAAATTCTCTGAGCATAGCCAGCCGTTGAGAACAGCAAAGAGAAGATTAATAATAATAATAGGAGTTGTTTTTTCATACGATGAGTATTGGGTTATTATTCATGCAAATTTTTAGAAATATTTCAAGGAAATCTTTCATTAAACTACAGCGGTGATTTTTATAATAATTTCCTGAAAAGTTTGTGATATTTTTACAAGCGATAATTCTAAGGAAAACATCTATTAATGAATCATTTTTCCTTTTATAAAGGCAAATCACCTGAGCTACAGGCTTTTCCGCATATTTTGGAGTTTCTTTGTAAGAAAATCCAGCATGTGCAGCCTGATTCGTTTGCCTTGAGGGAAAGTGTATGTTTAAGATTTTATTTTGTGCTGGAGGGAAAGTTTGAATGGCAGATTGATAATCATATAGCTACGCTCTATCCGAACGATGCGATAATGGTACTTCCCAAACAGGTCTTTGGTAGTCCGAAAGGAGTCTGGGATGTAGGCATGGTGGTATCTATTATGCTCAATATTCATCTGTTTTCAGAGGAAGGAGAATTAGTTTTAGGCGAATGGAGCAATATTCCTGTTTTAGAGCAACGGCTGATCGGTAAAATGTTTGCTTTAAATAAGAAACCCATTATGCAGAACTTCAAAGGAATTGGTGAAGTACTGCAAAAAATAGAAAACGAACTCACCACCGGAGAATTAGGCAGTAAAACACGTATTAATCATTTACTGGATGAATTGCTGATTATTACGGCCAGACAAATGAGCAGACAGGATAACCAGCGCCGCGATTTTCCTCAGACTTTTCAGAAATTAGACCATATTTTACGCGAGAACCTTTCTCATCCGTGGACAGTCGAAGAAATGGCTGCCATTATGGGTTTAGGCACCACAGCCTTTACCGAGAAAGTAAAATCCTATTCAGGTTTTTCACCACTCAATTACCTCATCAATTTAAGAATTTCAGAAGCAATCCGTTTATTAAAAAGTTCTGATAGCAACCTCACGGATATTGCTTTAGATACGGGCTTTTACTCGTCACAACATTTTTCAACCACCTTTAAAAAATTAACAGGCTATACACCCGGGCATTTTAGAAAAAACTTATAAGATGGAAGCTATTATAACCATTGATATTGGCACTACCGCAGTAAAAATTATTGCCTTTGATTTAAAAGGAATAGAGATTACCCGCCGCAAGGGTACTTATCCTATTTTTCATACCCAACCAGACTATAGCGAGCAAGACCCCGAACAGGTCTTTATTACGGTACTTTTTGTATTAAAAGGCTTGTTGAATGACCCTGCTTTCTTTAAAAAACATAAGGTAATTGCTATCGTTTTCAGTTCTTCTATGCATAGTGTATTGCCTATAGATAAAAACGGTGTACCGCTGGGAAATGCCATTATCTGGGCCGATAACCGGGCCAGAAAAGAAGCAGAAGAGCTAAAAAAATCATCTTTCGGGGCTGATATTTATAAAGCCACAGGTACGCCTATACACCCTATGTCTCCACTGGCAAAGATTACCTGGATTAAAAACCATGAGCCGGAACGTTTTGCCAGAACAAGTAAATTTATTTCACTTAAGGAGTATATTTTATGCCAGTTCACAAGTGAATATGTGATAGATTATAGTCTGGCTTCTGCCACAGGGCTTTTTAATATACATACCCTGACCTGGGAGGCAAAATCTTTAGATTATGCGGGTATCAATAGCAATTACCTTTCAACACCCATGTCTGTTCTGACGTCGGAACTAAAAATTCGTCCGGAATTAGCAAAATCCTTAAGAATAGCCGACAAAACAAAACTAATTATAGGGAGTAGTGATGGCTGTTCAGCCACACTGAGTTCAGGTGTTGTCGGAGACGGACAAGCCATCATTTCAATCACTTCCAGTGGTGCGGTTAGGGTAGCAGGCGAAAAAGTATTACAGGATGAGAAACAACGTTTCTTTAATTATATTTTAGATAAGGGGCTTTACATCTCGGGTGGCCCCACGAATAATGGTGGTGTAGCAATCGAGTGGTTTACGCGTCAGTTTGGAAACTTTAATAATGGCCTTGATTTTGAAGATGCTGTCAAGGATTTGTTCAAAGATGCTGCTCAGGTTCAAGCTGGTGCAAATGGCCTGCTTTTTTTACCATATATACTCGGTGAAAGAGCGCCAATCTGGAACGCCAATGCCAGAGGCATGTATTTTGGCATAAACATTACACACGAACCGCAGCATTTTGTAAGAGCAACCATTGAGGGAATCTTGTTCGAGATATATAGCATCGGCAAATTACTGCAACAATACAGAAACATTGACAACCTTTATGTAAACGGAACTTTTGCCACAGATCCTCTCTGGTCGCAGATAATCTCAGATATTTTTGGGAAAGCAGTGAATGTAAATGACAATAAAAATAGTGCAAATGCCGGGGCAGCACTATTGGCGTTGACAGAAATAGGTGTTTTCAAAAACCTGAAGGAAGCAGCAAAAAGCATTAATTCTTCCAAAATATACCAGCCCGACCTTAGAAACCATCAGAGGTATCAGAAATTCTATCAGATTTTCGAACAGCTAACCTATAAACTCGAACCAGAGTTCGATTTAATCGCCCAATTGCAGCAAAATCAGACTGATTGATAATTTCAAATAATAATAGTGACAAAGCTTTTAACACCCTTACAAACCCCTATACTTTTAAGCACTTAACATTATAAGACCTGAAAATTCATAAAATACTCTAAATGTAATATCTCATCCTTTAACCACTTTTCTATTACCAGCCATGAAATTGAAAGACTATTGGTACCCTCTGAGCATCCTTCTGCTCGTCGTACTTGGCTATAATTTTCCTGAGACCTTTAGTAGTCCTTTCGGAGTTAAACTCAATGCCTTTATCAAGCCTGTTTTACAGGTGATTATGCTGGGAATGGGTGCCACTATGACAGTCGATGATTTTACAGAGGTTTTTAAATCGCCTCTCAAAGTATTTATCGGCTTGGTTTGTCATTTTACCATTATGCCTTTTTCGGGGCTGGTACTATCAAAGATTTTCAGCTTTCCGCCAGAAATTGCGGCTGGAATTATTCTGATAGGCAGTAGTCCAAGTGGTCTTGCCTCGAATGTAATGGCACTCATGGCCAGAGCAAACGTTGCCTTATCAGTTACTATTACTACTTTATCTACCCTGATGGCACCGTTTATGACGCCTTTTCTGATGAAAGTATTAGGAGGAGGCTTAATTGAAGTAGATTTCTGGGCAATGTTCTGGGATATGACACAAATGGTAATTTTACCTATCGTCTTAGGACTAGCACTTTATAAGATGATGCCTAAGATAATGGTCAGATTCAATAAAATCCTGCCCGTTTTTTCCATGTTGGGTATTGCCTACGTAATCCTCGTGGTAACTGCCAGCGGTGCCAATTCTCTCAGAACAGTCGGATTATTGCTGGTAGTTGTAGTAATCATTCATAATATTTTTGGATATACCCTCGGTTATTTTTTCTCCCGTTTATTAAAATTCACAGAGTCAGATGCCCGTGCCATTTCTTTCGAAGTAGGTATGCAGAATGCAGGGCTGGCATCAGCTTTAGCCAATGAGATGGGTCGAATCGCTACAGTGGGTCTGGCAGCTGCTATTTTTGGCCCGGTAATGAATATTACAGGTTCAATGCTGGCCAGTTTCTGGAGTAAACGCCCATCTGATAACCAATCCTAAAACAGATAAATCATTTAAATCAATTAAAACCATATCCTATCTGATAACTATGAGAAAAATTTATTTAGGTATCCTCCTATGTTTGGGAATATCAAGCCTTCATGCGCAACAAATTTCAAAAGAGTACCTTGTACATCTTACCCGTGAATGGAAAGGTGAAAGATTTCCTGACGGGCGGCCTAAAGTAGAAGATGCCCTCCTGAAGCGCATGAAAAAAGTAACTCTGGAAGAAGCCTGGGCGGTATTAAGGAATCATAATTACAGATACCAGTTTGAGGGCAACTGGCAGACCATCAATCCTGATTCTGTATTGGTAGGTAGAGCCGTAACGGCCATTTTTACGCCCGGACGGCCAGATATACAATCGGCTATTGACGATAAAGGTCATGATAAAGACGGACGCATCAAGTCTCAGAACGCCTGGCCTATTGATTTGCTGGTGAAAGGAGATGTGTATGTAGTTGATCAATTTAACGCCTATGAAGATGGCCCAACGATTGGTGATAATCTCGGCAACTCTATCTATGCAAAAACAGGTAATGGAATTGTATATGACGGTGCTGTAAGGGATTTAAGTGGCCTAAAAGAAATAGGAGGATTTACCTCCTTCTATAGAAGTTATCATCCATCGCATCACCTGAATGACGCCAAAAAAGCCTTAAATACCACACTTGTTGGTATTAATCAACCTACACGTATCGGTAATGCCACAGTAATGCCAGGCGATGTTGTACTGGGTAGAGAAGGTGGGGTCTTATTTATCCCTCCGCACCTGGCCGAAGAAGTAGTTAAGGTGTCTGAAGTAGTCCGCCTTCGTGATATGTTTGGGCACCAACGGCTCCGTGAACAAAAATATACTCCGGGGCAGATTGATACCCGATGGTCGGATGATATTGAGAAAGACTTTTCTCAATGGCTTCGCGATCATATCAATAAATTACCAGTTGACCCGGCTCAGATTCAGGAAATCCTGAAGCAAAGAACCTGGTAACTGGCCTTTACATTTTAAAGCATCTATATTCAACCTGAGGACAACCCCTCTCTAAAACCTTTATAAATCAGTGAACAGAAGAAATTTTTTCCAGAAAGCAGCCGTAAGCTCTGCCTTAGCTGCCACTTCATTTTCAACTTTTGGCAATGAATACATCAAAGCCATTGATAGAGCGCCTAAAAGCTCGGCACCCTCTGATTTAAAAATAACCGATATTAAAGCCGGATATATTCGTGGTGGGCATAGCTTGTTTGTAAAAATTTATACCAATCAGGGCATAGTTGGGCATGGAGAAGGGGTTGATGCTACCCCCGGCACCTATTATCTTGTCAAATCGATGGGCAGACGGATCCAAGGACAAAACCCCTTGAATGTAAACAGGCTATTTGAAACCATACGGAAATCAGGCTTTTTTGAAGGTGCACAATCAGGTATGTTTGTAGCCGTGCTGACGGCTATCGAAACCGCTCTCTGGGATGTAGCAGGTAAAGCATTGGGCGTGCCTGTTTACCAGCTTTTAGGTGGTAAATTCAGAGATACCGTAAGAGTATATATGGATACGGCGCTCTATCAGAATCAGCTACCTAAACCGGAGGATTTTGCCAAAGCAGCCCGCGAGGCTGTGGATATGGGTTTCACGGCTGTTAAGTTCGATTTAGATCAGGGCAATGATCCTAATAAATATGACCGTTTTAACTGGACAGCCAGTCCGGCCGAACTGCAACGCATGTACGACCAGATGGCCGCAGCCAGAAAGGAGGTGGGTCCTAAAATTGATATATGCGCCGATATGCATGGTCGTTATGATGCTTCCACAGGTGAAAGAGCCGCAAAATTACTTGAACCATTAGGCTTAATGTGGCTCGAAGAACCTATTCCTGCCGAAAATACTGATGCCTACAAAAAGATAACGGCCTCTACCTCAACACCTATTTGTGCAGGAGAAAACCACTATCTGGCTTATGGATTCCGTCCATTACTTGAAAGCGGAGCAGTAGATATTATCATGCCTGATTTACAAAAATGTGGTGGTTTGGGCGAAGGTCAACGGATTGCCAATTTAGCCAATCTGTATTATGTACCATTTGCGCCACACATGGTAGCCTCTTATCTTGGCGCAATGGCTTGTGCCCATGTATGCGCTTCTGTTCCGAACTTTATGATTATGGAGTGGCAGATATACTTCCATAAAGACCCAATGTTTAAAGAAATTGTAACCTTCAAAGGCGATATGGTTGAAAAAAACGGTTTCATCAGGGTAAGAGATGAACCGGGTATTGGCGTAGAAATCAATGAAGAAGGCATGAAAAAGTATGCTACGCCGGGAGTACCTTTCTTTGAATAATTATTTCTTTTATATAAAACCAATTTTTTATTACCAGATGAAAATTTACAATACAACACTTGGCCCTTATGTTCAGCACAACGAAAACTTTTATGCTTACACTGAGTACACTTTTGATTCACTAATCAATCAACCGGATCTTTATCAATTTTTAAATGAAACAATAGTTAACAAAACGCTTGAACAGCACTTCAACTTGGAGGAGGTATTACTTCCTCCCATAGTTTCTCAGGAAGTCTGGGCATCTGGTGTCACCTATCTGCGTAGTAAAAATGCCAGAATGGAAGAATCGAAAGATGCAGGTGGAGGAGATTTTTATGACAGAGTGTATGTGGCCGAACGCCCTGAAATATTCTTTAAGGCAACTGCCGCCCGTACGGTCGGCCATGGGCAGGGAGTAAAAATACGCAGAGATTCCAAATGGAATGTGCCAGAACCTGAACTCACGCTATTTGTTAATTCAACAGGAGAAATTGCCGGATATACCATTGGCAATGATATGAGTTCAAGAGATATTGAGGGCGAAAACCCATTGTATCTGCCACAGGCCAAATCGTATGACAAAAGCGCAGCCATTGGTCCTTGCATTTTGGTATTAAAGCATCCAATTTCTAAAGAAACGGAGATTAAACTTGATATTGAAAGAGACGGAGATACTATTTTCTCACAAACTACTCATTTAAATCAAATGAAAAGAGGGTTTGATGAGCTGGTCAGATACCTGACTTTTGATTGCACTTTTGCTAATGGCTGTTTTCTGATGACAGGCACAGGCATTGTTCCACCTGATAGTTTTACACTATTCAAGGACGATACTATCCATATTTCGATAGAGGGAATCGGTACTTTAACCAATACTGTAGAATAGTTTTTTTTATCAGATAAGCATTACAGGTTAATTAAAACAATAGTTTTGTTTCGCTAAGGTTGGTCTAACGTCTGTGTCTTACAGGCGTTAGATTTTGTACCAGATAGCATCATTTTTCAATAATTTATAATTATTATTCAACACTATTACATGAAACTAAAGATATTTCTTCTGGTTGTCTGGGGAATAGTATTATTCTCAAACTTCACCTATCAGGAAACCACCATTCCGCCAAAGTCTTTAAAAGAAGCCTTCAAGAAAGATTTTATGATTGGTACTGCCCTTAATTCATCGCAGATTGAAGAACGCAATCCTACAGTTAATGAATTAATTATCCAGCAGTTTAATGCTGCTACCCCCGAAAATGTCATGAAATCGGCCTTGGTACATCCTAAATGGGATACCTATGACTTTAGTATGGGCGACAAACTAATAGAATACGGCAAAAAGCACAATATTAAAATCAATGGGCATACACTCATCTGGCATAGCCAGTTGCCGGGCTTTATGCGTCGTATGCAAAGCGACGATTCGGTTAAAACTTTTTTTACAGACCATATCAGAACAGTCGCTTCCCATTATAAAGGAAAAGTATTTTCGTGGGATGTCGTAAACGAAGCCCTGAACGAAGATGGAACCTTACGTAACTCTATATTTCTTCAGAAATTGGGAGAAAACTACGTTACAGAGGCATTTCGCCTGGCACAAGAGGCCTCACCAGATACCGAGTTGTATTACAACGATTATAATAATGAACAACCTGCCAAACGAGCGGGATGTATCAGGCTGATTAAAAAGATTCAGGAGGCGGGTGTCCGGATTGATGGTGTGGGTATTCAGGGGCACTGGCATCTTGGGAAAATACCACTCAAAGACATCGAAGAGAGTATTATTCAATATGCGGCATTAGGTCTGAAAGTTATGATTACTGAATTGGATATTGAAATATTACCACGCAATTTTCAGGGGGCAGATGTAGGCCAACGAATGGCCAATAATGCAGAATCCAATCCCTATCCGAATGGACTACCCGATGAAGTACAAAAACAACTGGCTGATGATTACGAAACCCTTTTCAAATTATTTCTGAAACATAAAGACAAAATTATAAGGGTAACTTTCTGGGGAGTAAATGATGGCGATAGCTGGCTGAATAACTGGCCTATTCGCGGCCGAACCAACTATCCCCTACTCTTTGATAGAAATAATCAACCCAAGCCCGCTTATTTCAAAGTGATAGGGCTTAAAGAATAAGGATGAGCACAAGATTTATTCTTCGTTAAGTTATTGTAAATAAAGAACTTAAAATTTAAATTGTAATAGTATTTACTTAATTATTCAACCAAAATTTATTCAGTATGAAACATTTTTTTGTATTACTTCTGTTACTGGGCACTTTTACTGCCTTTGCACAAAATCCGATTGATGGCAACTGGAAAGGAACGCGCGAAACCGATAATGGTACTTTTGAAGTCAACTACACATTCAAAGTAGAAGGAAATGAATTAAAAGGTACCTGGAAAACGCAATTTGGAGAAGCCAAAATTGAAAATGGTAAAGTAGATGGCAAAAAAATCTCTTATAGCATTTCTTTTAATGACATGAAGATCAATAGCACAGGCGAACTCATTAATGAGAATGAAATTGTGGTTAAAAACGAAAGAGGTGAAATGAAACTAAAGAGAGTGAAAGAATAAAATAAGAGACCATCTTCTCAGTATTTCAATTGGGGAGATGGTCTCTTTGCAATAGGCCAGATAGCAACTTAAGAAGAAATTTTCACTGTTCCTCCGCTCTTAGCTGCCTGATAGATAGCTTCCACTACCCTGATGTCTCTCAATCCTTCCTCACCGGGTGCTATCAATTGTTTATTATTCATTAATGCCAGACAATCTTCATCCAACTGTTTAGCTTGCTGGTTTTTGATTGGGAAATCAATCACCCCACCCGAATGACTTCCTTTATTACCGCCATACGCCGAAAAAGGCTCCATTTTTAACCAGCCTTTCTCATAATTGACTTGCAGGTAATTCATATTAATACCAAAACTGGTATAGCAGGAAGCCACAGCGCCACTCGGAAACGTTAATTGAAACAACATCGTTTCCTCCACTTCTTTATATATTTCAGGGCGAATCACATGCGCCTGAGCCGTAACACTGATTGGTTCTTCACCAGTAGCTAATCTCGCTCCTTGCAAAGCATATACACCCATATCAGGCATACAGCCTCCGCCTAGTGCTTTTTTCTGTTTCCAGTGCGTTGTGCGGCCATCTACATACCCTGCACCACAGGCAATCATCATGGGCTTCCCGTAGACCTTCTCTCTGCCTATACGCATATATTCCTGTGTATTGGGATCGTGTTGACATCGGTAGCCGATAGCTAGTTTTACCTTATTTTCTTCACAAGCCTTAATCATGGCTTTGCAATCGTCCACACTGGTAGCCATTGGTTTTTCACAGAATACGTGCTTGCCAGCTTTCGCTGCTCTTACCACATATTCACGGTGCATGCTTGGTGGAAGTACGACGTATACGACATCAATATCAGGATTATTAGCTATCGAATCAAAATTCTGATAATTGTAGATGTTTTTATCAGGGATATTATATTTCTTTTTCCATTGTTCGGCTTTGGCTGGTGTCCCTGTAACGATACCTGCCAGATAGCATTTATCTGTCATTTGCAAAGCAGGTGCCAGTAGGTCGGTGCTGTAGTAACCCAAGCCAACCAGTGCAATGCCTAGTTTGTCTTTCTTTTTGGCTAATCCGGCTAATAACGTATGAGGAGAAAATAAGGTAGCAGCACTTCCGACTGCTAGAGATTTAATGGCATCACGTCGGGTAAACATAGTTTTTAAGCGTTAAGTGAATACTAAATTCTTAAAATAAGTTAGAGAAGCATAAAAAAGCTCAAGGCTCATCATTTTACTTTGGATAGTTTTACCAGAAAACTGTATAAACAACAGTAAATATAGCTATTACCAGTAGTGCACCGATTGCAAAAGGTGTTTCCACCTTAAACCATTCTTTTTTTACTTCAAAAGCATTTGTCTGATTTTTGCCTTTTCCTTCAATTAAACTGATGGTAATATGTACCAGTGAGCAAATCCAGAATACAACGCCCATACGGTTCATGAATGGGAATTCAGGATATAAGCTCTCTATAATGGCTGATAAAACAATACTTAATACAGCCGCCGATAATGCGCCATTGGCTGTGGCTTTCTTCCAGAAAAAACCAAGCAGGAAAATACTCAGAATACCCGGCGAAACATAGCCTGTGTATACCTGAATATATTCAAAGGCCTGCCCGAAATTAGCTAAAAGCGGACTCACAATCAGGGCAATAATAAAGGCAATGACAATCACTACCCGTCCTGTCCAGACAGTTTGTTTTTCAGTAAGGTTTTTATTGAAAAATTTCTTGTGAATATCCAACATATAAATGGTGGATATACTATTGGCTTTTCCGGCCAGT
This sequence comes from Emticicia fontis, assembly GCF_054779675.1. Classification (NCBI taxonomy): domain Bacteria; kingdom Pseudomonadati; phylum Bacteroidota; class Cytophagia; order Cytophagales; family Leadbetterellaceae; genus Emticicia; species Emticicia fontis. Next base: position 105,100 of record NZ_BAAGXU010000064.1, on the reverse strand, counting down.
GAGGCTACAATGGCGGCAGTTAATGCTGCAAAAGCCAGACCTTTTAAGCCAACCGGTAATAGATTTAACAATACCGGATAGGCATTATCAGGTTTTACAATTCCATTCTGGGTAATTCCATTCACTATGGAAGTATCGGCATTTTCCTGAAAGATAACATAAGCCGCCAGACCCGGTAGCACCACAATAATTGGCATCAGCATTTTCATGAATGCCGCAAATAAAACCCCCTTTCGGGCAGTAGAAATATCCGCTCCTAAAGCACGTTGGGTAATATATTGGTTACAACCAAAGTAGTTCAGGTTATTTACCCATTGCCCACCTATAATAAACATCATAATACCCGGCACCTGACGATACGCATCGATAAATCCGCCCTTTCCATCATGCACCTGATACTGATTGGGTTTGAAAATCATGTGCAGATGACCCTCAGCTTTTTGTGAAATCAGATTCATCCCTTCCCAAACGCCTGCCCCTGTACCCACTTTATCCGATAGTAAACCAAGCGCCAGATAAGTAGTAGCCAGTCCTCCGAAAATCAGACAGACCACCTGAATAACATCCGTATACCCAATCACTTTCATTCCACCTAAGGTAATAATTACGGCAAAAATTGTCAGGAAGATAGCACAGCTCATAAAACTAAAGCCTGTCATTTTCTCTAAACTAAGCCCGCCCAGGTAGATAATTGAGGTAAGGTTCACGAAAATGTAAAGAAAAAGCCAGAAGACTGCCATGATTGTTGACAAACGCCCATCATAACGCTTAGCAAGAAATTGTGGCATCGTAAAAATCTTGTTATTGAGATACATAGGCAGGAAATAGACTGCTACTATCAATAAGGAAACGCCACCCAGCAATTCATAAACCGAAATAGCAATACCTAATTGAAATGCCTGTCCGCTCATCCCGATAAATTGTTCCGCCGAGATATTGGAAGCGATAATGGAGGCTCCAATGGCCCACCAGGTCAGTGAACCTTCGGCCAGAAAAAAATCTTTGCTGTCGGCCGATTGCTTGCCTTTGTTTTTGTATATCCAATATCCGTAAGAAGACACAATAATAAAATATACCAAAAATATGAGATAGTCGAGGTTTTCGAGTCCGAGAGTCATTTAAGTAAAACTATTAGGTTGAATATGATTGATGTAGTAAAATAGCATTTTAACTATTTACTTTTTTATAATCGGCCAAAAATTTCTCCAAACCTATATCAGTTAACGGATGTTTCAATAAAGCTGTGATAGCACTCAATGGCCCGGTCATAACGTCAGAGCCAAGTTCAGCACACTTAATGATATGCATAGGATGACGGACAGAGGCAGCTAAAATCTCGGTTTTATAGCCATAGTTATCAAAAATCAGACGAATCTGGCGGATCAACTCAAGTCCATCTACAGAAATATCATCTAATCTCCCAATAAAAGGCGAAACGTAAGAAGCTCCGGCCTTTGCTGCCAATAAGGCCTGCCCTGCCGAAAATATTAATGTACAATTGGTTCGAATGCCCTTTTCAAAGAAGTACTTAATCGCCTTTATCCCATCTTTTACCATCGGCACTTTTACAACGATATTCGGATGGATTTCTGCCAGTTCTTCTCCTTCTCTGATAATACCTGCAAAATCAGTAGCTATCACTTCGGCTGAGATAGGACCGTCTACAATTTCGCAGATGGCTCTATAGTGGTTCAGAATATTCTCATGTCCTGATATGCCTTCTTTGGCCATAAGAGACGGATTCGTAGTTACCCCATCCAGTACACCTAAATCATTCGCTTCCTGAATTTCAGCCAGATTGGCTGTATCAATAAAAAATTGCATTTGCTTAAAGTTTAAAAGTAAAATAAATTCTGATTAACATCCTTGCCCATAGTAGGCATTTTTACCGTGTTTACGCTCATAGTGTTTCATACGCAAAGTATCTTTTATCCGGGGCGTATTTGGATTGATTTGTAAAGTAAGTATGGCCATGCGCGCCACTTCTTCCAGCACAGCCGCATTATAAACCGACTTCTCTGCGTTTTTTCCCCAGGTAAAGGGGCCATGATTCTGTAGCAAAACCATCTCTACCTCATTATGTGATAAACCTTTTGCCTTAAACACATCGAATATCTGATTACCGGTTTCAAATTCATAATCTCCCTGAATCATTTCATCGGTCAGTACTGGCGCACAGGGAATGTCCTGATGGGTATGGTCGGCATGGGTAGTACCGAAAACAGGAATATCTAAACCTGCCTGAGCCCATGCTACCGCATAGGTACTATGTGTATGTGTAATACCGCCAATGTCCAACCAGTTTTTGTAAAGCTGGGCATGAGTTTTAGTATCTGACGAAGGCCGAAGTTTCCCATCTACAAGTCTGGCATCATAGTCTACAATCACTATATCTTCTGCTTTGAGTATTTCATAAGGCACGCCACTGGGTTTGATAGCAAACACAGCTTTGGCACGGTCTACCACACTTACATTACCAAAGGTGAACAACACCAGTCCCAGTTTTGGAAGCATCATATTAGCTTCGTAGCATTCTTCTTTTAATGATTGATAGTTGCTCATCGGTAGAATACTTCGTTAACTTTCAATTCGTTTTTTATACCTCTGATGGTGGTGTCTTTATCTATCACCACCAATTCTGTGTTGAGCATATCTGCCAGGTCTTCCATATATTCAGCGGTAAGGTTCTGGCTATATACTGTGTGATGCGCGCCGCCTGCCATAATCCATGCTTCGAGGCCTACTTTCATACTTGGCTGAGGCTTCCATAAAGCGCGGGCTGTGGGTAGTTTCGGAAACGACTCTGTCACTTCTACGGCTTCCACCTCATTGACAATCAGTCGGAAACGATTCCCTAAGTCAACCAATGATACATTTAAAGCAGGGCCGGAAGAAGCATTGAACACCAGCCGAACTGGGTCCTCTTTCCCCCCGATTCCCAATGGATGTACTTCACACTTTGCTTTACCGGCTGCAATAGACGGGCATATTTCAAGCATATGAGAACCTAATACCATCGTATTAGCTGGATTGAAGTGGTAGGTATAATCTTCCATAAAAGTATTGCCCCCCTTCATACCGCTGGCCATGAGTTTCATGATATGTACCATCGCAGCTGTTTTCCAATCACCCTCGCCACCATAACCGTATCCGGCAGCCATCATGCGTTGTGAGCCAATGCCCGGCAACTGGCGCATACCATGTAAATCTTCAAAAGTATTGGTGTACGCTGAATAGCTGCCCTCTTTTAAAAATGCCTTCAAACCTGATTCTATGCGTGCAGCTTCAATTAAGGCGCTACGTCTTTCTCCATTCTTGGCCAAAGATGGCATCAGCTCGTAAGTATCTTCGTATTCTTGCACAAGTTGGGCAATTTCAGCATCTGAAATCTGGTTGATTATTTCTACTAAATCGCCTACTGCATGTGTATTGACTGAAAAACCAAATTTCATTTCAGCAGCTACTTTATCACCATCTGTTACAGCTACCTGGCGCATATTGTCGCCAAAGCGCACGAGTTTCATGTGCTGCATCTGGTATTTGCCAACTGCCACGCGAGCCCAGATATTGATTTTTTCATGTACCGAATTATCCTGCCAATGCCCGACCACTACTTTTCGGTTCAGTCGCATTTTTGACATAATATGGCCAAATTCGCGGTCACCATGAGCTGATTGGTTAAGGTTCATGAAATCCATATCTATGGTATCAAAAGGAATATCCCGATTGAATTGCGTATGCAGGTGCAGAATTGGAATCTGCAAGGCATTCAGCCCACGAATCCACATTTTAGCAGGCGAAAAGGTATGCATCCAGGTGATGATGCCTACACAGTTGGGTTTGTTATTGGCTTCTTTGCAAATCGACAATATCTCATCCGGTGTTTTTACTACGGGTTTGAATATGACTTTTACAGGAATAGCTGATGCACTATCCAAAGACTGGGCTATTATTTGAGAATGTTCATCAACCTGACGGAGGGTTTCCTCTCCGTATAAATGCTGACTACCTGTTACAAACCAAACTTCAAAGGATTTTAGATTAAGCATTGTTTTCTGTGAATTTTCCTAGACGCTGATATTTTTTATATAATTTCTGATATACTTCTACACACTCAGGCCGAGGCTCAAAACGGGCATCAAACCCTGACCCCATCGCTTTTTGTGCCTCAAATAAACTGGCATGCCCTCCTGCCGCTACCGCAGCATTCATGGCAGCACCCAAGGCACAGGCCTGGTCTGAACTCGCTACTTTTATGGGCATATTCAGTACATCAGCAAGGGTTTGCATCACAAATGGTGATTTTTTTGCTACCCCACCGATTGCAATTACCTGCTTAATGGGGACACCCTCTTCTATGAATCTATCGACAATGGCCTTTGAACCATAAGCTGTTGCCTCAACTACCATTTTGAAAATTTTTACGGCATCGGTTCCTAAATTCATACCCATAAATGCCGCTTTCAGTAAATGATTAGCATCTGGTGTGCGCCGGCCATTAATCCAGTCAGTCGCGATCGGGTCATTGTCAGTAATGGGTAAAAGAGAAGCTTTCTCTGATAAGTGTGGAATGAGTTTCTGTGCCAGTTCATCTGCCGCTTTTTCACCTAATAATTCACGGACTGGTTCAGTAATAATTCTTTGAAACCAGGCATAATAATCGCCATAAGCTGATTGCCCGGCTTCCATGCCAAGCATACCCGGAATAATGGAGCCGTCTACCTGCCCACAAATACCTTTAATCAGCAGATGTCCGATTTCTTCATTAGGTGCAATGAGCATATCGCATGTTGAGGTACCCATTACACGCACAAAGTCATAGGGTTCAATCTCTGCTCCCACGGCTCCCATATGGCAATCAAAAGCCCCGACACCTATCACTACATTTGCAGGAAGGCCTAGTTTATCAGCCCATTCAGCAGAAATCTGGCCCATGGGTTCATCAGATGTATAAGTATTTCTAAAAAGTCTTTCGCGTAAACCAGCTAACAATGGGTCAAGCTTATAGAGGAACTCTTCCCATGGAAGCCCTTCGAATTCTTCGTGCCACATAGCTTTATGGCCTGCCGCACAACGAGAACGCTTCAAGGTCAGCGGATTGGTATTACCCGTCAGCACAGCCGAAATCCAGTCGCAATGTTCTACCCACGAAAATGCTTTTTCCCGAATACTTGCATCTATCCTCAACGTATGAAGTATCTTAGCCCAGAACCATTCAGATGAATAGATTCCACCAACATATTTGGTATAATCGGTATCCCATCGATGTGCCAGATGGTTAATTTCTTCTGCTTCTGCATTGGCTGTATGGTCTTTCCAGAGAATGAACATGCCATTGGGGTTATCGGAGAATTCCGGTAACATGGCCAGAGGCGTGCCGTTTTCATCAACTGCTACGGGTGTAGAGCCTGTTGTATCTATAGAAATACCTACAATATTTTGTTTGGTTTCCTCTGGAACACGGGCCAATGCACCTCTAACAGCGTTTTCAATTCCTTCGAGGTAGTCTAATGGATGTTGTCTGAACTGAGCAATTGAGGGGTTACAATACTGACCAGTTGCCCATCGCTTATAATATTCTACGGCATTACTCACACATTGCCCATTGGAAGTATTGACTAATAAGACTCTAACGGAATCAGTTCCGAAATCAATTCCTAATGTAAATTTCTGACTCATCGCTTATGTGTTATATTGACACATTTTAATTGATAGTATAACAAATCTTCCTTCTTTTATTAATCTAACTTTATATACTCATACTTAAAATCAAAAAAGTGTTAAAATGACACATTTTAGTTTATAGTACATTTAGGGATCCTTATCTAATTGTTTGTCCTCTAAATTCTTAAATCATCGCATCTGACATGAAATTGTGAAATGCATTAAACTGGCTCTGGTATTTCTCTTTGTCTAATTTGTAAAGAATAGCCTTTTTAGTAGTGGAATTCTGATTCTTTTCTCCGGTATCAATCAAAAGTTTTGTCGACAGAATCTTCCGGCTAAAATTACGTCTGTCAAGTGGTGTGTCATAAATAGCCTCGTATAATTTCTGAAGCTGCGGAATGGTAAATTTTTCTGGTAATAATTCAAAACCTATCGGGTGCAAAGCCGCTTTATAACGCAATTGTTCTAAAGCCATATTTACCATCTCGTTATGATCAAAAATCAGACCTGGTCTATTTTTCAAATCTATCCAATAGGCATTTTGCGCTTTTGCCTGATCCTGATTATGGTCATGGATGTTTATCAGGGCAAAAAAACAAATCGAGATTGTCCGTTCTACCGGGTCTCTTCCGACTTTCCCAAAGGTTTTAATCTCTTCAAAATAAATATCCTTTAAACCCGTTAAATCATACAAAATACGATTAGCCGCCACTTCAAGGTCTTCTTCCGCTTCCAGGAAACCACCCATCAAAGACCACTTGCCTTTCTCCGGTTCGAAATTCCTTTTAATTAAAAGCAACTTTAAATCTTCGCCATCGAAACCAAAGACTAAACAATCAAGGGCAACCAGTATTCTGGTTGAATGCGGGTATTTATTCATTATTTAATGTGCTGCCTAAAGTTTGCACAAATTTTAATATTACAATGCTCAAAATCAATAAAATTCGTGAAAATCAACGATTTTCACGAATCAAATCAAATGTTAACCTAACATATTTCAGTATTCAATCCTTAATCGAATTGTGTAAATATAACACAATTTATTCTTATTCAAAAAATTGTACTAAAGTATTTAAAAATTTACTTTTTCACATTCAGAACAATGACCGAGTAAGCAGGTATTGTCAGCTTTAATACGCCTTTTTCGAGCTTTGCTCCGCTAAAATCTTTTACTGCTACCTTATTGGGTTGCTCGAATGTATTATGGTCATTGATTTTGGGCGAACTGAGAATTTGCCCTGAAATTTTTGAAAAATCTTCACCTCTCAGATTAATCGTAACCTCATGTGCCTTACTATAGTCTATATTTGTCAATGAGATGTTCAATGCGCCTGAAGCATCTTTTGAAGCTGATGCCGAAACGGCAGTCAATTTTTTGTCCTGATAATCATACGATGGCGACTCAATGCTAATTGGCACAAGCATAGCATCCTGATGCACATTATACATTTTCATGACATGATACGTAGGCGTTAATAACATCTTCTCTTCATTGGTCAGGATTACTGATTGCAATACATTCACAATCTGCGCCAGGTTTGCTCCACGCACACGGTCTGCATGATTATTAAAGATATTCAATGTTAACCCGGCAATCATGGCATCACGCATGGTATTTTGCTGATACAGGAAACCTGGGTTTGTACCCGGCTCTACACTATACCATCCACCCCATTCGTCTACAATCAAAGCTACTTTTTTCTGAGGATCATATTTATCCATAATGGTGCTATGCCCTTTAATGAACTCATCCATCTGCCATGCCTCCTGCATAATCTTGAAATAGTGACCTTCATTAAAATCAACAGAGGGTCCTTTATCTGTCCAGCTGATTACTGAATAATGGTGCAATGCCACACCTGCGAGCATTTTATGCGGAATATTTTTCATCAATGTTTCTGTCCAGGCATAATCTCCGTCACTTGCACCGGAAGCTATACGGAAAATTTGCGAAGTATTATCCCAGTCAGTCATGAATGTAGCATATTGGCGATAGATATTAGCATAGTATTCGGCTGTCATATTACCGCCACAACCCCATGCCTCATTGCCTACGCCCCATAGTTTGACATTCCAGGGTTTTTCACGGCCATTCTGCTTGCGGAGTTCAGACATTGGGCTTCCACCCGGATGACTTACGTAAGTAACCCAATCACTCAGGTCTTTGACAGAACCGCTACCTACATTTCCGGCCAGGTAAGGTTCTGCTCCAATCCGCTCACAAAGGTCTAGGAAATCGTGTGTGCCAAAGCTATTGTCTTCAGTTACACCGCCCCACCAGACATTCACCATTTTAGGGCGATTGGCTTTAGGGCCAATTCCATCTTTCCATTGATAAGTATCGGCAAAGCATCCACCCGGCCAACGAAGGTTAGGGATTTTCAGGTCTTTCAATGCCTTGATTACATCATTGCGAACACCTGCCGTGTTTGGAATTTTGGTATTTCCTTCTCCTACATAGATGCCACCGTAGATACATCTTCCGAGGTGTTCGGCAAAGTGTCCGTAGATATGCTTATTGATTTGCGTCTTGGCTAAATCGGTATTCAGAGTAATTCTGGTCTGGGCAGAAGTCGTAAAAACTACATACCCTATAATGAACGAAAAAAAGGCTTTTTTCACTTTACTGATAGTTATGGTTGTAAATTCTTCAGGTCAATATTACTATTTGAAAAGTAATTGTGCAAACATCATCAAATCGTGCCGCCACACCGGCCAGGTATGTCCTCCGGCATATTCGCTGTATTTATACTTAATACCCATCTCATCAAATTTCTTCATCATAATCTGATTATTTGTATGGGCGATGTCTTCTTTACCTCCCTGCGAAATCCAGAATTCTTTAAGATTGGTATTAATTTTATCGTTGTTAGTCTTCATGAATTCATACTGAGGGTCTGATAATTTGGTATTATTAGCCCACCAACCCGAACTGAATACTCCCAGGTAATTAAACAGGTCAGAGTTTCTGACACCCGCATGAAGTGTTTGCAAACCACCCATAGAAAGTCCGGCTAAAGCCCGGTTTTTGCCGTCGGTTAAAACCCGGTAGTTAGATTCCACAAAAGGAATGGCTGCGTTTTTCAATTCATTCTCAAAGGCTTTCAGAGAGTTTTCACCGAAACCTGCTACGCCACCACCCATGCCAATATTGCCATCCATCATCACTATCAACATAGGTTTGGCTTTATTTTCAGCAATGAGATTATCCAGAATTAAATCGGTTTTCCCTTGTGTTGCCCATCCTCGTTGGTCTTCGCCACCTCCATGCAAAAGGTATAATACCGGATACTTGCTGGTAGAGGCATCGTATCCAGGTGGCGTATAAATATACATTTCACGCCACGCGTTTGAGGCTTTTGAAAAGTATTTTTTGATACGGATATCACCATGCGGTACATCTTTTAAAGCATAGAATCCACCTTCATTATACGGAATTTCAATACCACTGGCCATGCGGCCCATCCCATAAAAACTTTCGCTGGCAGGGTCAGCCACCGGTACGCCATCAATCAGAAGCGAATAATAATGAAAACCACGGCTGATAGAATCGGTGGTAACCATCCAGAAACCGCTCGTGTCTTTTACCATTTCATATTTTTTGCCTAAATCAATCTGAACCTTTTGCGCTTCAGGTGCTTTTACTCTGAATACCACGCGGTTGTCAGGCAAGATCTGTGGATACTTTGCATTTCTGATATTGCTTGCTGCTGGTGTGCCTAAGACCGAATATTTGGTAAAGTCTTTAGTGCTGATAGGCTTAAACAAAAATTGCGAAAACATATAGAGCCCGTTTTTCCAGACCTTAAAATCATGAACACCCGGCTCAATATAGTAAATATGCGGCACATCTTTTTCGTACAGATAATCATGGGTACGTTTGCTGAACGTAATGAGGCCATCATTATCACCGCATGAAATCCAGAGCAATTTAAGTTTTTTTCTGGCTTCATCAGGGTTAGGAACCAGTTCTTCCGGGCGTTTGGTATTAGGTGCCGAAGAGAACCCACCTACCCAGGCAAACTTATCCAGGTTACCCAGGCCAAAATTGAGCGACTGCCCCCCTCCCATCGAAAGCCCTGCAATAGCTCTGTTCTCACGGTCGGTAAGTACAGGGTATTTCTTTTCTATAAACGGAATGAGGTCGTTGAGTAAATCTTTCTCAAAAGTGGCAAAAGCTTCTACTTTTTCTTTGTCAAATACATTACCTATGGCGCGGTCGTCTTTCATGGCTCTTCCGTTAGGCATCACCACTATCATGGGTTGTAGCTTGCCGTCGGCATAAAGGTTATCCAGAATCACAGGTGGGTTACCTCCTTTAATCCATTCTTTTTCATCACCGCCAATGCCATGTAAAAGATATAGAACCGGGTATTTTTTCTTTTTATCAAAACCCGGAGGGGTATAAATCAATGCCTTGCGACTATTGCCAACGGTTTTTGATTCATAGACAATAGAATCCAGTTTACCTTTAGTTATGCCCGTGCGTTCTTTATCAAATCCCTTGGGTGCTTCTTTTTCGATGTTTTGAGCAAAGGAAGAAATCACTATGCTCAAAATGCCGAAAAGTGATATGAGTTTTTTCATGCTTAACACTAATTTATCATCAATTTATAAATATGTAATTTCAAAGGACAGTATTCTGCCAAGTTGCTTTAGATGAAACTATTTTGTAAAAAGCAACGGCGCTAATTGATATAAGCTTCGGCGCCAGGTCTGGAACTCATGCGCTGTACCTTCTGAAACATAAGATACCGCATTAAAACCGGCATTTTTTAATTCTTCGGCCGCTTTTCTTACCCCATCCGGGCGCTCTTTGCTACCACAGCTTAAGAAAATGAGTTTCACCTTAGATTTATCCTTAATGTCGGCAGAAGCATAAATACCTCCACTTAGTAAGCCATAATATGAAAATACATCCGGGTTATTAAGCGTAATGGTTTTCGTTTCCATACCCCCCATCGATAGCCCGGCCATAGCACGGCTGTCTTTATTGGCAATAGTACGAAAATTTGCATCCACATAAGGAATCAGTTCGTTGATAAGAACCGTCTGGAATGGCTCAATTTTGAAATTTCGGATACCACCCGGTTTTACGTCGTTGGTCATGCCGTAAGTCATTACGATAATGAAGGGTTTAATTTTTCCGTCAGCAATCATATTATCCATAATCAGGTTTGCATGACCCTGATTGCTCCAGGCCGTTTCATCTTCTCCCCAACCGTGTTGCAGATACAGGACAGGGTATTTAGACTTTTTATCTTTCTCATACCCCGGAGGCGTGTAAACAAATGCTCTTCTGGAAGTATTGGTACTCGGTGATGGGAAAAGCACTTGTTGCACATGACCATGAGGAACATTTTTTAGCGCATAGAAATCCTGGTCATGGGCGGGTATTTCAATGCCACTCTCCCAACGAACAGAACCATAATAATTGAGCGTGCCGGGGTCGTTGAATTTACCCCCATCTATTCGTACATTGTAGTAGTGGAAGCCCTCATCCAGCGGACCTTCGGTAGTGCCCATCCATGTGCCGTCTTCTGCTTTACTCAGTTTTGTGCCGCCTCTACCGCCAAGACCCAGGCTTACCCTTACGCTATCGGCGGCAGGTGCCACTATTTTAAAACGGGCATATCGCTGAGAATTAACCATCGGATATTCTTGTCCGGGCTGGTTTAACGACGAAGGTTTGAAATCTTCAATGACAGCCGGTTGCTGCGCTTGCACTAGACAGGCACTACCGGACAAGGTAGTAAAAAGTACTATTTTTAAAAATCTGTTTTTCATTGTTTTGATGGGTTGATTAATCTGTGAAGATTTGATTATTACTTAAAAATTTCCTGTAATGAATTAGCTAAGAATAACTTACAGTTCATCCAGGTATGTCCGCCTGATACAATCAGAGGTTCTACTTTGATTTTCTTTTCCTGAAACATCGCAATATTCTGTTTTACGCTTTCATACAGAAAATCTTCGGTACCTACACTGATAGTAAATTTCTTTACCTGCTTATTTATCATATTAGCATTAGGATTCCAGTCTGTAAAATTCTTTTTGAATTCGTCGGTAGCGGTATAAGGCGCATAAGAGCATATGTAGCCGAATTTATCTGTATTCGTAAAACCTATATTGAGTGTCTGGCCGCCGCCTACTGAAAAGCCTGCTACTGCCCGGTTTTTACTATCAGTAGCTACCGGATAATTTGCTTCAATAAATGGGATAATGTCATTGACAATTTCTTTGGTAAAATCAGGCATCGGACTTGGGCGAACGTTGCCATAAGGCATCACAATAATCATCGGTTTTGCCTTTCCTTGTGCTATCAGATTATCAGCAATCAGATTGGCTCTTCCTACTTTTGTCCAGGTTTCCTGCGTATCAGACCCTCCGTGAATCAGGTAAAGCACAGGATATTTGGTTTTGCCACTGGCATCAAAATTCGGTGGAGTATATACAAGCAGGTCACGGGTACGGCCTAACGTCTTAGCGTTATAATACTGGTAGTGGATTTTGCCATGCGGCACATTTTGTAAGGAATGCACCAGTGGTGTACTACCCGGAACATCAACGATGCTGCGTTTGAAGCGCTCATTGGCAAAAACGTAAGTATTGTTCGGGTCTGCAATCTGTACACTGTCTACATAAAAACTATACGGGTAAATATCGGGCCTGATATTCGGAACCGTTACTGACCATATCCCGGATGTATCCTTGGTGAGTGAGACTGGTGATTTCAGAAACTCGCCTGATAGTGTCACTCTCTGGGCTTTTTTAGAAAAATACCTGAAAGTAACACTGTTATCAGCATGAACATCGGGCGAACTAATAGCAGGTGGTCTTTGCTGAGCGAATAACGACAGGCTTGACAGCCACACTAAAAAACCAAAAGGAATATATTTTTTCATGGGTATCATAGCCATAGTTTATTGGAATAATAGAGGTAAGGTCTCGTTCATATACTTCTTCACATTCATCCACGTATGTCCGCCATCGGTTACATAGCTTTTAAAATTTACTTTTTTAGCTTTCAGGTAATCCTCAAATTCAAGGGTACCTTTGTAAAGAAAGTCTTCGGTTCCGATACCCGACCACAGGAGTTTCAACTCCTGATTGGTCTTTGTAGCATCGCCGCCAATATGGCTGAATCCTTTATCCATTTCCGCAGGAGAGATATACGAAGCATAGCTGCAAACCCAGGCAAATTTGTCCATATTATTAAAAGCAGCTCTCAGCGTTTGCCCGCCCCCACGAGAAAAACCTGCAATGGCCCTGTTCTCACGCGTATTGAGTGTACGGTAATTTTTTTCGACATAAGGAATAATATTGGTCATCAAGTCTGTCTCAAAAAACTTAGCTCTCTTTACTGCATCTTCACTATCACGATTGATAATGTCCGCTGGTTTTGATAAGCCTTTTTGCTCGGCAATGCGTGCTGCCGGGTTTCCGTAGGGCATTACAACAATCATAGGTTTGGCTTTTCCATCTGCAATCAGGTTGTCGAGAATGAAATTGGTTTTGCCTACTTTATAAAAAGTTTCTTCGGTATCGGTTGTCCCACTAATCAGATAAAAAACAGGGTATTTTTTTGCTTTTTCTTTGGAATAACCCGGAGGGGTATAGACAACCAAATTTCCGGTTGAACCTTCTACCGAAGGATAATATTCATAGCTGATAGTCCCATGAGGTACATCTCTTAAAGAATACATCGAAGGTGCATCTGCCGGAATTTCAACCAGGCTTGCCTTGAAACGTTCGTTCGGAAAGAAAGCCACATTGGCAGGGTCCATCACCCCAACGCCATCTACCTGAAAGTTATACGGATAAATATCGGGCTTGATAGGCTCAGTTGTTACGCTCCAGATACCCTGAGCATCTTTTGTCATAATCAGGGGGGCTTTTAAAAATTGCCCACTGAGTTTTACCTCATTGGCCAAGGGTGCCATATAACGAAAGGTAACTGATTTGTCGGCATTAACCTGTGGCGAAATCACTAATGGCCCTCTCGGTGGCTGGCTTCTGACAATACAGGGGGTTGCCAGTACGCTGCAAAACGCTAAAAACTGAATAATTACTTTAAGTTTCATAGTTATGGTTTTTCGGTAAAATCAATTTGTTATTTGAATAATTTCTGGGCTATGGTACTGAGGTAGCGCTTGCAGTTCATCCCGGTATGCCCACCATCAGAAATCAGGCTTTCGTACTTAATTTTTTTCTGGTCAAGCACCTGCATAAACTCCTGATTTACGCCATTTAAGCGGTCTTCTTTGCCTACGCCTATCCAGAATAATTTCAGATTTTTGTTAACCAGTGGTTGAGCCTTACCTGCAAAAACGACAAATAACAGAAATATCAAAAAATGCTTTGCTATAATTAACAGTATTGAAATATTAACAGATTCTATTGCGTAATAATATCAATTTCTGCATAGCCGGGGGCTGAACCCTCCTGCGTATTTTTGAGTGCGCGCAATTTGATATATCTGGCTTGTATGAGCTCAAAACTTTTGGTTTGCCAGAATGGGTTATTCTTTATATTTGAAAACTCGCCCTCACTTACCATTTTCCAGGTTTTGTTATCTGCTGAAACCTCAAACTGATAGTGGGTAATAATGCTGGCATCAGCCCACCAGTTCTGATCGGGCAGGTATCTGAAACCTACCAGTTTTTCCTGCTTGCCCAGATCAATTATCAAATCAGCCGGCATTCCCTGTTGTTTGTTTTGATGCCATGAGGTAGAGGGATTACCGTCTAAAACTTGGTACGCCGATTGTTTATCGGTGCTTATAATTTTCCAGTCTTTATGCGATACATCAAATTTTTCCTCGCTCACGATACTACTTTGTTTAGTATATGGATTATAAGCCATGGCCTTTACTCTTACTTTCCCATCGCTGGTTTTAACGGGAGCAGTGTATTTACCAGAGTGGGGCCCCGGCAGAGCTTCATGGAGCGTATAATATACTTCTGACTCAGAATCTCCTGCATTTATATGAATCTCTCCGGCTTTGTCGCGCGTAATCACAGGTGGCGTTAGTATGATAGGGGCTTTATAAATTTCAAGGTTCGATATCAGAGGGTTACTTTTAGCATCAAGAATCGTTAATCTTACCTGTGTGGCCTTCACCATCGGAAACCGGAGAATGCGTTTATAGCCAATAGTGGTTTCTTTGGCAATTTCTTTCCAGTTACTACCAACAAGAGCCTCCACAATAAATGATTTGACACGCTGACCCAACCATATAGGCTCTTGTACCAAAAAACGGTTAAATGAGGTAGGCGCATTAAAATGCAGGGTAAGCGATGCTTTTCTTGTGGTATCGTCTGTAGCCCAGTAACTTTCTTTGTCTGCGTCAGTGGCTTTCATACTGCCAAACTCAGGTTTACCTCCACGAACCTGTGAAGCACTTGCGCGGGCGCTTCGGGCTAAATTAACAGCAAATGCTTCTTTTACTGCTTTGGCAAAACTCAACGCAGCTTGCTCATCTTTCTGATGGATTAGTCCGTTAGGCATTACAGGAAAATTGAGCAGTAATGTTCCGTTACGTCCTATCGAATTGTAATAGGTATCCATCAACTGAGGAAGCGTTTTTACTTTTCTATCCTCACGTTCATGATAAAACCATTCGGGGCGGATAGAGGTATTTACCTCTCCGGGTACCCAGGTATCTCCGTTTTCCAGGCCATGCCTCAACATTTCCTCCGGTACATCACCCGTCTTATTCAATAAACTCCAGTTGGTTTCTCCTACATAGCCTGCTTCAGTACCAACCCAACGTAAATCGGCTCTGTCGCCACCGTCATTCCAGATAACAATTTTGGGTTGCAGTTCTCTTACTAATTTATAGGTATTAGGCCAGTCATAATAGGTTTTGGCATCTATTTTACGGGTCTCATTCGCTCCACCATAATAGCCCGAACCTCCATTGGCTCCATCAAACCATATTTCAAATATTTCACCATAATTGGTCAATAGTTCTTTCAATTGATTTCTGAAATAGGTAATATATTCAGGTTTGCCATAGTCGGGGTGGTTTCTATCCCAGGGAGACAAATAAACACCGAATTTTAACCCGTACTCTTTACAGGCATCGGCCATTTCTCTCACTACGTCTCCTTTGCCATTTTTCCACGGCGCATTTTTTACCGAGTAATTTGTGTAGGCCGACGGCCATAAGCAAAATCCGCTATGGTGTTTGGCAGTAAATATGATGCCTTTCATTCCGGCTTCTTTACAGATTCTTGCCCATTGTCTGCAATCCAGTTTTGTAGGGTCAAATAATGCCGGGTCTTCATTACCAAATCCCCAGGCCATGTCTATATAAGTATTGATAGAAAAATGAATAAAGGCATAATACTCCATTTTCTGCCAGCGTAACTGATTCGCACTAGGGATGGGGTAAAGAGGTTCAGGTGTAGTAGCCTGTCCGAAAGCCGCTACCAATAAAAGGTTAAACAATACAATATGAATTACTATGCGCTTCATTATAAGTAAGAATTTCAATTAAACAATCTCATTTTGCCCAGTCTTTACCCTCAGGCGTTCGTCTCCATTCAAAATATTTATCCAGCGATTTCAAAGCCGTTTCACTGGGTACAGGCCCCATCATCGCTTTTTGTTGAAAATACATCACCCGGGGTTTATCATTGGTGAAAGTTTCCCACTTTGGTACTCCTTTTCCGTTCGGGTCACCATATTTTGCAAAGTTTGTCCAGTAGGTCATAATTGTCTCAGATATACCTGCATCTGTAGCGGTCTTGTCTGGGCTTGAAGGATTTATATGCCCGAAAACAAAACCCACATCCTGCCCGTGAGGTGAGCCATAGCCATATTTGGGAGAATCGGTGGGGAAATCAGGATGCTGGTCGAAATAGTAGTAATACACTTTTGCCTTACTGGTTTGTGCCTGTAGTCTTGCCCAACTCCAGGTATGCCAGCCAAAGGCGGCATCACGCGCTAAATCGCGGGCGGTTTTAGGAACAGTAGCCTCTCCTGTCGGATAAGCCTTTATCAGTTCATCTGCAAATTTCCCATAGCGTTTGTTAACACCATTGATATAATCCTGAGGTGTTTTAGGTGGAGAAAAACTGGCCCCTTCGTCAGAATTATATCCGATTAAAACGGGTGTCTGATTATATTGGCCTTTCTGGTAAAGTATATGCTGGTCGTCAGGAATCACGTACCCATCAATAATTGGCCAGGCGCCCGGCATCCCAAAACCCATTGGCAGTTTATCGGCAGGAATTTTTCGTAATTCAGCCAGCGTAGTTGCACCCGCTTTTTGCATATATTCAAGCCCCTGTTGCTCGGCAAAGGGTAATAATTTCAGGTTTTCACCGGGATAGGTAGTGTTTCGGGATGGCCCGAAAGAACCACCACTTTGCGAAATCGCACCATGAAAAAGGTCTTTAGCCAGAGGTGAAGTGCATAACATACTTACGGCAATGCCCCCTGCCGACTCACCGAAAATAGTAACCTTGCCGGGGTTACCGCCGAATGCTTTGATATTTTTCTGAATCCATTGCAAGCCTGCTATCATATCTAACAAACCATAGTTGCCTGATACATGATGCGGGTTTTCGGCGCTTAATTCAGGATGCGCTAAAAAGCCCAACTGGCCAACCCGATAGGCAATACTTACAAGAATAACGCCTTTCTTTGCCAGATTTTCGCCTGTGTAAACAGGTTCGGAAGTTGAACCAAAACTAAAGCCCCCGCCATATATCCAGACCAGAACAGGCAGGTTATCCTGCGGTGTTCTGGCTGGCGACCAGATATTCAGATACAAACAGTCTTCACTCTTTCCTGACGGTGGATTACCGCCCTGAAAGGGTGCGGGTGCAAATTGAGTAGTGGTTTTAACACCTTCCCAGCTTGCAGGCGGCTGAGGTGCTTTCCATCTGAGTTCGCCTGTTGGCGGAGCGGCAAAAGGTATGCCTTTAAATACAGATAAGCCATTTTCTACACTGCCCTGCACTAATCCCTCATTTATTTTTACAGGCGCAGAAAGCTGGCAAATACCTGTAAAAGGCAGCGCTGCTAACAGGCAATTAAGTATCAGAATGTATTTCTTCATGGTTTTGTTTCTTATTTTGTCCATCCATTACGTTTCATCCAGTCAAATAGCGGGTTCATCCAGCCCGGGTGTTTGAATATAAATCCGTGGTCACCCTTCGGGAAAATGTGCATTTCAACGTCTACTTTGTTTTTTCGCAGGCGCTCAAAGTAAGCAATACTATTATCTACATCAACCACTTTGTCGTCAGCAGCATGTGTCAGCCAGGCCGGGGGTGTATTGGCTTTTATTTGTAAATCATTTGAGAACCAGGTAATCTCTTCCTGCGATGGATACTTACCCAATAGATTCTCTCTTGAACCCTTGTGGGCAAGGCTATCCTGCATACTGATTACCGGATAAACCAGCACCTGAAAGTCCGGTCTCAGACTTGTATTATTCGGATTATCAATCCAAGATTTCTCAAAATGAGTGGCGGCTGTACTAGCCAGATGCCCTCCGGCCGAGAACCCCATGATACCTATTTTATTTTTGTCGATACCCCATTTTTCGGCATTCTCTCTTACCATTTTCAGGGCTTGCTGTGCATCCTGCAAGGGGCCAATTTTCTTATCTGGCATAATTTCGTCGCTCGGAAGGCGGTATTTGAGGATAAAGGCTGCAATTCCCTTTTCAGCCAAAGCTTTGGCTATGTTAATGCCTTCACCATTATACACTACCACACCATAGCCACCTCCGGGAATGACAATAACCGCAGTACCAGTCGAAAGATTAGGGTCAGCTTTATAATATTCTAAGGTAGGCGTGGTAATTCCTTTATAAACTCCATTGTCTGCTCCGGTTTCTTTCATTGCTGAGGGTTTTGAATTAGGCACCCCGTCAGGATAGAGCAATATTTTTTCTGAAGGCGCAATACTGCTTTCGTCAATCGTTATTTTTTTACCTTCTGATGCCAGTAATGCTGCGGCATAGCGTTTACCAAAAATCCGAACTCCGGCACTACTGAAATGCAGTTTATCAGGCACAGCAGGTAAACCTTTGGAAGATACTACTATGGCTTTAGGCAAGGTTTGAGGCAGCGTAGCAATGATTTCGTTCATACTGGCACATTTACCTCCCTGGTCTGCTCCTACTACTTCTCCTGCCAGTAAAGGAACAGAATTAGGTGCCAGATTTAAATCGGCCAGAATATCGTTATACAATTTTTTAACCTGCGCAGGCCACGTTTTATCGCCCGTATTTGATTCTCCCTGATGTAGCAAAATACCTTTGATTACGCCTGATTTCTGCGCAATTCTGGCCATTTCAATCAGTCTTTCGTAAGGATTGCCACCATATTGATTAGCCATGTTAATCATCCAGGGTTTTTCTTTAGCCGAGGAATCGAGGTAAGGTTGGTACTTCGCTTTATCAAAAATCTCTAGTTTACTCCCTGCTACTGCCACGTGTACCAAACCTAATGATTGTTGCTGAGGCATGTTTTCAAGCATCGTCCGGCCAAAATAATCAGCGGGTGATAGGCCAGTTTTGCAACGGCATAAGGGTGGCTTAGCCGTATACCATTGGCCTTTTACCCGATTCAGTTCAGGGCAATCCAGTGCTTCCAGTATCCTGAAACGACTGTCGATATTAATGGTATCCTGTGCTTCGATTCGTCCTGCACCTTCCATATTCGACTGCCCGATGCAGAGATAGATATGGAAGTTGGGATTCTGGGCAAAAACCCCTGTTCCCTGCAATAATAATAGGATTGATAGAATACAAAAAAAGTTCTTTCTCATAATGTTAAAATAGTTCTAAACCCTATTTACCAGTTGATGAAATAGTATCTGAAATTCTGAAATAATCAAAGTCAGCATAGCCGCCAATCTGTTGGGTAGCATAATTAAAAAGACCAAACCGATAGCCCATAAAATGGGGAATAGTATAAGGCATTTTCAAGGGCTCTCCGATACTACGCCATAATTTACCATCAAGGCTATAAAAGAAATGAGCGATATCGGCTCTATTCCTGAAATTGCATTCGGCTTTCAGATAGACTGTATTTTGTGCTAATGGTATCTGGTCAATTTCTATGGGCTTACCCGTATTAGCGCTAACCATCACAATTGATTTACTACCCTTGCCTATCTTCACTCCTACCAGACCATAGTTCTTCTGTAATAACCCCAGCCCGGCGAAATCGCCCTCTTTCATGTTTGAAATATCCAGCGAAGTAACACCTGATGATTCAGGGCCAATAGTTCTTTGCGTGAGTGTATTTCGGGCTAAAACAAAAGAACTATCTAATCTGCCTGTTTTTAATCGTAAAAAGCCCTTGCGTGCTGTAACCGACCATAAGCTATTATCAGAATTATGATTCCATTGCCAGACTAATGGCAAAGCGGCTTCTCCTTTTTTACGCATAAACTCATCAGAATGAACAATGCCCGGAATCAAGCCTTTACTTGCAGGCAAGTCTAATGTTTCAGGCACTTTGCCGTTTTCACCTAGCACAGGCCAACCCTCCTCCCACCTGACGGGCACGAGATACGGAATCCGCCCCACACCGCCAAAATCACGGAACAAATAAGCGAACCAGCGTCCATCTGGCGTATCAATCAATCCTCCCTGTGCTACACCTAAATCCTGTAAAGCAACCCTTCCTTCCCATGGCCCGGTGATTTTATCTGCTCGATGGATAATGACCGTGCGCATTCCTCCACGTGGCCAGGCGATATTAAACAGATAATATTTGCCATTGACCTTAAACAGTTGAGAACCCTCAGCCCCCAACATGATATTTGTACCTGCCGGAGCGCTGGCATTCTCAATAATGGTCTGGTCAAGCCCACTTTTTCTGATGCCTGATACATCGGCGTTCAATTCAATGATTTTTATTTTTCCGTTGCCATAAATCATATAAATTTTGCCATCATCGTCAAAAAACAAACTATGGTCGTGCAGGCTAGGCGCAAAAGAAACGGCTTTCCAGGGTTCTTTCTCAATGTTTTTTGTGGTATAAATATGGGTTTTGCCAGTAGTTTGTGCAAAGGTAGTTACGTAATATAGTCCGTTATGATACTTGATGCAACTGGCCCATGAGCCACGTCCATAAGTACCTTTTCCATCTGTCAGATTTAGCGAGGGAATATTAGCCAACGTATCATATACATAGCCTAGCATTTGCCAGTTGACTAAATCGTTGGATTTCATAATAGGTATCCCCGGACTCATGTGCATGGTTGTGCTGCTCATATAGTAATTCTTACCTACCCGTATCATCGACATATCAGGCACATCGGCAAAAATAATAGGATTTTTTGCCTTGCTTTCCTGCGCCCAGACAGTTTGCCCAAAACAGCCGGAAAAAATGATTGCTATGATTATCGCTACTTTTTTCATTTCAACATTGGGTCGTTGCCACTATATTTCAGGAATTTAAAGGAGGCACTATTGGTCGAAGTTTCGCCTGAGGATGTGGCATACAGGCCATACACACAGCCTATAAAACTTCCGGCTTCTTTGGTACTCAAAAATTTGCCGTCCATTTTATCTTTCAGCAGTTGCCAGTTTTTAGCATCGGTCGAGTAATAAAAACTATAGTCTGCTCCCTCTGATTTAATACGGAAAGCAAGTTTTTTTACATTCGCAGCTAGTGGTATCTCGGTCAGCAATTCCATGGTTTTTTCTTTGGGCTGACTTTTGAAAAGCTGTACTACCTCTTTGTATTCATTTTTAGATTTGGCAATGAAGTAGAAATGTCGCTCGTCCTGAAAAATCACTAATCCTGCTTTTTCGCTGGCAGAATTCGGAGAGAAACTCAATTCGGTTTCTGCTGTACTATTCAAGTGTTGCTGGCGCTTGCCAACAAAGGATGGATTTTTAAACTCCAATATGGTTTCGGGTTTTAGTTTCAAAGTCAGCCCATCAGCTCTTGATGTTTTGAACGAACTGCTGTCGACTGTACGCATGAATAGAAAGGATGGGTCAATTCCCTTGTCAAAAGTAAGCGTATACTGAAAATTCCCTGATTGGGGCAGCCCCCCTTTTGGTTTAATTTCTTTGATATTGGTCTGATAGCTATACTCAATGGCCTTTTCGCCATGTTCAATCATCGGCCATTCATCTTTCCAGGTTACCGGAGCAATGAATGTCTCGCGACCAGTATTGTAATAATCGCCTTCGTAAGGGCGTACTGCCAGAAAAATACAATACATTTTGCCATCAGGGCCTTCTACAAACTGCGCATGCCCTGCTGAAGTAATTGGGTATTTCCTATCAGCGGGCAATTCTCTTTGGGTTAAGATTGGATTTCCTTCATAAGGCACATAAGGCCCCCATACAGATTTACTGCGTAAGATTACCTCTGAATGATTGACTGAGGTTCCTCCTTCGGCAGCATATAAATAATACCAACCATTACGTTTCAGTATATGCGGCCCTTCTATCCACACAGGTTTTTTAGAAAGGTCTACCCCTCCATTCACCAGTTGTTTTTCTTCTCCAACCACTGTCAGATTCTGGTAATCAAATTCGTACATTCTGATAGTTCTGTGCCCCGAATACAAGGGTTTTCTGTCTGGTGCATCACTATTATAGATGATGTAGGCTTTATCTGTCTCTTCATCAAAATAAATAGAGGGGTCAATGCCTCTTACTTGTGGGATTTTCACCGGATTGCTCCAGGGGCCTGCCGGATTTTTGGCAGTTACTACAAAGTTGCCGTCGTGGTCAATATCGGTACAGGTTACATAGTAAGTGCCTTTATAGTAGCTGATGGCTGGTGCAAAAAGCCCGCGTGTCATGCGCTCTCCCATAAAATCTAGTTGAGATGGGCGGTCGATTACGTTTCCGATTTGCTTCCAGTTTTTGAGGTCTTTGCTGTGCATAACCGGGAGGCCCGGAAAATAAGAGAACGTTGAGTTGACGATATAATAATCTGTCCCGACTTTTACAATGCTTGGGTCAGGATAAAAACCTGTAAGAATCGGATTCACCAAAGTTGTTTGTGAATGCGCTATGCTAACCGTTAAACATACAAGCGAGATGGATAAGTATTTAGTTATTCTGTTGATCATTACTGATTTATAGGTTTAGGTTTATATACCAACAAGGTTTTTGGTTTGCCCTTTCTGTGTGTATATCAAATAATTGGGTTTCTTTTAAAAAAGTGGCTTAATGGTTGATTTTTATGAGATGATTGTTAATATCAAATTTTTAATGAGGACTGTTCTTCAGACAATCCATTTATTAAGATAAATAGTAGTGTTTTTTTCATAAGGGATTGATGCGCGCTCAAAAGAATTAATTGCACTTATGGTCATTAAATTCTATTAAAACAAAATATGTGTCAGCCATACACAAATTTAGATATTATTACCTGCTAGCCAAATTATTGTAAGAAAAAAAGAAATAATTTTAAAATTTCAATTTTTTAAGCATCCACTACCATTTTATGAAAAGTTGCTCATCTATAAACTTTCATATACAGGCTTATAATGATTACGCTGTTGAAACCAATTTATATTCTTTAAAAAAAACTTATACCTAATAACATACTAATGTTTTGAAAAGAATAGACCGCTATACAACGGTCTATTCTTGTATTAATCTTAATAACCAGGATTCTGGTCTTTCGCGTCAATCTTTGGATTATTATCAATTTCGGTTTGAGGGAGTGGTAATAATTCATGCTTGCTTGCCACAAAATAAGAAATCGGTTCTGCAGTTGCCTTTTTATTTTTTCTCCATCTGATAATGTCGAAATTACGAATCTGTTCAGCTGCCAGCTCAACATAGCGTTCATGTTGAAGTGCGGTAAATACACTGGCTTTTGAATCACACGGATAATTTTTAGTTGGATAAGGAGGCATACTAACCGATGCCCTTGCTCTAACCTGATTCATTAATTGAATAGCTTTGGCAGAGTTACCCAATTCATTTTCACATTCTGCCAGCATCAACAATACATCTGCATAACGCATAATTCTCATGTTAATGCCACTGGTAATAAATCCAGAGTTTGATTTATAAAGCACAGAATATTTTCTCCAACTGATTTTAAAAGTTTTGCCATCCATTTTTGATGAATTACCCTGAACATTTACATCGTTGATTACATCATTTCCATTATTAAATTTATCTCCGGCTTTCCAGAAAGACATATCAAAACGCGGGTCATTTTTGGGGTCTCCTTTAGCAGTTCTTTCATAGTTGTCTATCATTTTATCAGATGGAATCAGGTTTCTCCATCCGATTGGCGAATATTCCTGCGTTCTGATAGTCTCTTCCTGAGCGCTGGTACCGTCTCCATCAGGACCGCTCCAGTTAAAAGCGCCATTAGAAGGTGAAAATACTACCTCAAAGATTGATTCAGTATTAAACTCGCCTTCTTCGTTAGTCAGGTCAAGATAGTTATCAACCAGTTTGTAAAGACCAGAACTTACTACTTTTTCTAACTCAGTTTTTGCACTGTTGTAATCGCCCATCTGAAGGTAAGTACGAGCCATGAGCACCTGTGTAGCGGCTTTGGTAGCTCTTCCGTATTCACTGGCGGCATACGTGGCTGGCAATAATCCTTCAGCCGCCTTCAAATCGTCTAGCACTTGTTTATAAACTTCCTGCTGTGTCGACCGTGCCTTTGCTCCTTCAACAGATTTAACATATTCGGTATATAGAGGCACACCACCCCATAAAGTCCCTAGTTCATAGTAGGCCCATGCACGAAGGAACTTTGCTTCACCAGTAACCCGATTTTTTATATTTGTTGAAAAAGAAGCAGTGGTCTTATTGGCACTCTCAAGCACTACATTGGCTCTATGAATGGTTCTGAACCAACCTGTGTAGACTGAATTTGCCACCGAATTTGCGGGGTCATTTACTCCAATCAGCAATTGATTCCGAGGGGCTTCCAACTGGCCACCACCGGTAGCCATTTCATCTCCTCTTAAATCATGCACAAAGAACCATTCTCTGGCTGCAAGGCCAAAGCCCTGTATAGTAGCATAGGCCGCATTTACTCCGGCTACGAGTTCGTTATCATTCGTAAAATACGTTTCAAAAGTCACACCGTTTGGATTTACCTTATCCAATACTGAGTCATCACAACTCATCACGGTGGCCAGACCTAAGAAGCCTGTAAGAAATATTATTTTTTTCATTTCGAAGTATTTAATCTTTTTTGGCAATTTTTAATTAAAACCAAGATTCAAACCAATCGTAAGCGTGCGCGCTTGCGGATACATTCCATAGTCTACGCCGTTGGTAAGCAGGTTGTTATTTCTGGATGCAATCTCCGGGTCATAGCCACTGTATTTGGTAAAGGTTAACAGGTTTTGGCTCGTGACATAAACTCTCGCTTTCGTTAATACATTATTGGTCAGTTTCGCAATCTTGTCAGCTGGTAAAGTATAGCCTATAGTAAGGTTTTTTAATCTCAGGTATGAACCATCTTCAATAAACCTATCAGATGTTCTTGCATTCTGATTAGGATCTCCACTTACTGCTCTTGGCACATCTGTATTGGTATTACTTGGTGTCCAGGCATTTAGTACGTCAGTCGTAGCGTTGAACAATCTCAACATCCCTTGACCAATTACTTTTGTTCCATTGTAAATTTTGTTGCCATACACACCCTGGAAGAACAGGCTGAAATCAAAGTTTTTATAAGTTCCTGAATAGTTCAGGCCATAAGAGAATTTAGGCAGATAGCTACCCAGGTAGGTTCTGTCGTTAGCATCAATTTTACCATCATTGTTCAGATCTCTGAACTTAATATCTCCCGGTTTTGTCACTTCGTTCTGATAAGGAGTGCTTGCATTACCATCAGCCCCGTTAGCTGCTGCGATTTCGCCTTCGTTCTGGAAAATCTTCTCTACCTGCCAGCCATAGAATGATTGAAATGGATGTCCAGCCTCTGTACGGGTAATGTCAAATCCACCGAAGTCTGCGTTGTTACCCGCGTTAATTGTGGCATTAGGCGTGTCCAGACTTAGTACTTTGTTTCTGACCAAATCAAATGTACCTGTAATAGTAGATTTAAAGTCTTTTGAATCAATATGGTAACCCAATGCTAATTCAAAGCCCTTGTTTTCCATGCTACCTACGTTCGCAAGCGGGCTATTTGAATAACCCTCTGAATCCGGCAGAGGCACTCTCAATAATAGACCATCTGTTTTACGTGAATAAAACTCAGTTGATAAACTAACTTTATTGCTGAATAAAGAAAGGTCAAGCCCAATGTTTTTCATGGTTGTTTGCTCCCAGCTTAACTGGGTGTTACCAAGGCTGTTAAAATACGACCCCAATTGTGAAGCATTACCAAATGAATAATTAGTGCTGTTTGCTGAAATGAGTGGCTGCCAGTCATAATCACCTATTGCATTATAGCCTGTTACGCCAATACTACCTCTGAGTTTCAGTTCATTGATGGCTACTACTTCTTTCATGAAAGCTTCTTCACTGATCCTCCAGCCTACAGACACCGATGGGAAAGTGCCCCATTTATTTCCCGGCGCAAATTTTGATGAGCCGTCACGACGTACCGAACCACTCAGGAGATACTTATTGTCGTATTCATAATTCAGACGGCCTACATAAGACAGTAAAGTATTTTCCGAATTTGAGGTATTACCATTGATGTTTGCTGCGCCCTGAATCTCCATAATATTATTATCAGGTCGTTGCCCGGTAAGGTTAATTGATTTAAAGGAGGCATCCTGTCTTTCAAGCACAGCAAGCGCGTTGATATAATGCTTGCCGAAAGTCTTATCAAAGGTCAGCTGATTAGTTAATATAGTAGAGAAATATTGTCCTCTGTTCTGAGCAAGCTCAGCCGTTTGGCGACTACGGTTACCATCGTTATAGATTGGAACAAAGCCCGTAAAAATCGAACTTGAATAGTCGCCACCCATCGTAAATTTGTATTTTAGCCAGTTAAAGAATTTAACTTCGGCATATACAGTACCCAACATCTTGAATGAACGGTCAATCTGGTTCTGCTGCTCCTGTACGGCAATACGCATCGGGTTTTCTGGGTCAGTGGCGTCAAGCCCCTGAGCCGTGGTACTGTACCCACCTAATTTGGTTGGGTCGCTTACCGGCCAGTAAGGAGTCATACGCATAATGTTCATCACCATGCTTCTGCCTCCCGCATCTCTTTCGGCAATACGTTTATCTCTTGACACCATCATGGTTTGGCCAATTGAAATAAATCTGGAGATACTATGGTCAGAATTTAAGCGTATGCTTTGGCGGCCATATTCGGTAAATGGCAGAATACCTTCTTGCTTGAAGTTGCCCAGAGACAAATAGAACTTCGATTTATCGGTTCCACCGGCTAATGAAAGCTGGTTATTATGAATCGGGCCATTTTTAAACATCACATCCTGCCAATCATTGTCAGTCTGAGCAAATGTGGTAGCAGCTCCCTCATAGATAGGCGTATTCATAGCTGCAAAACGACCAGGAACTGGTTGACCCGATGCAGTCAATAATGCAGTACCATATTTGATGTACTCTGCACTATTTAATAAATCAAGCTTTCTCCAGGCCGATTGGATACCCACATAAGAATCAAGGCTGATACTCAATTTTCCTGCTTTACCTTTTTTGGTAGTAATCAAGACAACCCCATTGGCTGCCCTTGAACCATAAATAGCAGAGGCACTTGCATCTTTCAGTACTTCAATAGATTCAATATCATTAGGAGAAATAGTATTCAACCCTCCTGCCGGAACACCATCAATTACGTATAAAGGATTAGGATTTAAACTGATAGACCCTACCCCTCTGATACGAACTGTTGGCTCAGCACCAGGGCTACTATTATTTACAATAGATACGCCCGGTACGCGTCCTTGCATAGCTTGGGTAGCACTAATAACAGGCTGTGCAGAAAGTTCTTTATTAGTAATAGATGATACAGCACCCGTAAGAGACGATTTCTTTTGTGTACCATATCCTACTACAATAATCTCCTCCATCATATCCGCATTTACTTCTAGTGAAACGTTAATCTCTCTTTGGCTACCTACTGGCATTTCAAGAGACTTGTACCCTAAAAAACTAAATACTAAGGTCGACCCAGTAGTCGCCGCTATTTCGTAGCGCCCATTGGCATCAGTAATTGTGCCTTTGGTATCGCCTTTAATCACAACATTCACTCCTTGAAACGTCTCGCCATTTTCATTTTTAACTACACCTCTGACCTGCGCCATTAATGTGCCAAAAGAAAATAAAGACAATGAAAAAAACAGCAGCAGCCTTATCGACTTCCGTGATAAACCTCGCTGGATGGTCGGTTTGTAATTGTTTACCTTCATTTTTAAAAAGTTAAAATAAATTGTAAGAATAGAAACTTTATTATTTTTTTTTGTGTAATTTTGATATGTGTCAATTTAACACAAATAAATATGTGTCAAATGTACACATAATAATATAAAAACAAACTGAATATGATTTTTTTTTTATTAACTAGTATTATTTTAACAATTGCTTGAGTTACTCTTGAAATATTTCATTAAAATCACCATCAATTACTATTATTTACCTATGAAACCAACCTTAATAATCCTGATCTGCTTGTTATTCTTAGCCGGATGCAAAACAGAACCTGACAAACTCTTTGAAAAACTATCAGGTTCTAAAACGGGAGTTGATTTTATGAATAAGCTAGAAGCTAACGACCATTTGAATGCGTTTACCTTTACTAATTTTTACAATGGAGGAGGTGTCGGGATTGGCGATTTTAACAATGATGGTCTTGATGATATATTTCTTACAGGTAATCAGGTTAGTTGTGAGTTATATATGAATAAGGGGGAATTGAAATTTGAAAAAATCACAAAATCAGCAGGACTAACAACAGATAGATGGTGTAATGGGGTTTCGGTAATTGATATTAACAATGATGGTTGGGATGATATCTATATTTCGGTTGCTTATCATCCGTCTATGGCTAATACTCATAATCTCTTGTATATTAATCAGAAAACATCAGAACCAACCTTCAAGGAAGCAGCAGCGGTATATGGACTTGACTACGCCGGATATTCAACTCAGGCTGTATTTTTTGATTATGATATTGATGGTGATCTTGATGTATTTTTATTAAATACCTCACCAGATACGCAGAATCCTAGTTATTTGAGACCTGCTATAAATGATGGGTCACATCCCTCAACCAGTAGATTATTTCAAAACTATAGTATAACAGATGATCATCCTATTTATAAAGATGTTTCAGCAGAAGCTGGTATTATTTATGAAGGTTTAGGGCTTGGTGTGGTTATTTCAGACTACAATAATGACGGTTGGCCGGATATTTATTGTTCTAATGATTTTCTTAGTTCAGATATACTCTATTTAAATAAGGGCAATGGTACGTTTGAAAATGTAATCAAAAAAGCTATGCCCCATACTGCCCTATCTGGCATGGGTATAGATGCTGCGGATATCAATCAGGACGGCAAGATAGATATTTTCCAATTGGATATGCTGCCGGAAGATAATTCTAGACAGAAGCAAATGTTGGGCAAACCTGATTATGATAAAAAACAAATGAGTATAAACCCTCCCAACAATTATGAATTGCAGTACATGAGAAATATGCTGCAAGTTAATATTGGCAATGAAAATGGTATCCCACAATTTAGTGAAAACGGTCTTTTAGCAGGAATTGCCAAAACAGACTGGAGTTGGTCTACCCTACTTTGTGATTTTGATAATGATAGGCTGAAAGACGTTTTCGTTTCAAATGGTTATAGGAAGAACGTAACAGACCTTGATTTTATCAGCTATTACCGAAACAAAGATATGTTTGGCTCGGATAAAGCAAGAGCAGAGAATCGTAAAAATTTAATGGAGAAGGTACCAGAAATATCACTCAAAAATTATGCTTACCAAAATAAAGGTAATCTTGCGTTTGAAAATGTATCTGAAAAATGGGGATTAAACGAACTCTCTTACGCTAACGGTGCAGCATATACTGATCTTGATAATGACGGTGATTTGGATTTAATAGTAAACAATGTAGATAGCGAGGCTTCCATCTTTAGAAATTCATCAGAATTGCAAAGTTCAAATCGGAGCCTAACAATCGATTTTGAAGGAAATACCAACAACAAGTCAGGAATAGGTGCTAAAGTAGAAGCTTGGGTTGGTAATGAACAGCTTCTATTTGAAAATTATCCGATTAGAGGCTATCTTTCTTCTATGCCTCACAATATTTTAATAGGATTGGGGAAAAAGAAGCAAATTGATTCATTATTTATTACCTGGCCCGATGGTAAAGTTCAGAAAAAATATGCGATTGACAGTACAATTGGGAAATTAACTGTAAAATACGCTGAGGCTACTCAAAGTAAAACCCCTGTTGAACCCATCAATAAACTTTTCCAGGCTAGCAATGGCCTATTGGATTTTGAACACAGGGAATTCAATTATGTAGATTTTAATCAAACGGCTACACTACATAAAATGCTTTCTAAGCTAGGTCCGGCTATAGCTAAAGCAGACATTAATGGTGATGGTATAGAAGACCTGGCTATCGGAGGAGCATTATCAGGTAGCGAAACACAAATTTTTACTCAGGATAAAGCAGGAAAATTTAAAAAGGTTTCAGAAATCCCTACCAGCAAAAATATGGAAGTAGGTGCTATTCATTTTTTTGATGCTGATAAAGATGGAGACCAGGATTTAATCTTTGCTGGAGGAAGTTGTGAGAGACCATTAAATGTATCAGAAGCTTTTCAGCCACAATTATGGCTCAACGACGGGAAAGGAAATTTTACTAGTACAAAAGATTTCCCTTCCATTAATGTAAGCAGTCATACAATCATAACACTTGATTTAGATAACGATAATGACCTGGATATTTTTATAGGTGGGCGAATTATCCCAAATGAATATCCCAAAGAACCCCAAAGCTATATCCTTAGAAATGACAGTGGGAAATTTATAAATGCGACAACTCAACTCGCTCCATTTCTGAGTAAATTCGGGATGGTTTGTGATGCAAAAATAATTGATATAGATAAAGACGGATATAAGGATTTGATAGTAGTTGGTGAATGGATGCCATTGACTATTATAAAGAATAACAAAGGTCAGCTATCTTTTTATCAAAAAGAAAAAACAGAAGGTTGGTGGAACACTGTTGAAGTAGCAGACCTGAATAAGGATGGTTTCGATGATTTAATACTTGGCAATGAAGGACTAAATTCTTTTTATAAATCAAGTACTGAACACCCTGTAGTTCTATTAGCAAAAGATTTTGATAACAATAACAGAATTGATCCGATAATGGGTCAGTATAACAAGGGCCAATTAGTTCCCATTCATCCACGCGAAAACCTGAATCTGCAAATCAATACTTTCCGCAAAAGGTTTACGAATTTCAAAGATTATTCAAGCGTATTATTCGATGACTTATTTTCTACTGATGACAAAAAGGGCGCGATTAAAAAAGAAGTATATGAGCTAAACAGTTGCGTGGCTATGAATGATGGTAAAGGCAGTTTTCAGCTTACACCGCTTCCCTGGCAGGCGCAACAATCTCCTGTCTTCTCAATAATACCAGAAGACTACAATCATGATGGAAATATTGATTTATTGCTGGGAGGTAATTTCTTTGCTAATGAAGCCCATCAAGGCAGGCAGGATGCTTCAAGAGGAACTATTTTACTAGGTAATGGTAAGGGAGGATTTCATCCTATGGCTTTCGAACAAAGTGGTCTTAATTTCAGTGGTGATATCCGTACCTGTTTATTCTTCAAAAGCAATGGTATTTTACAGGCTTTTGCTAATTCGGGTAAAGTTCAGTCTTATAAATTGACAAATTCTTATTTTAAATAGTCAATTATATTCCTTGAATAATGATTATTATAGTGAACTGATTTAAAGTAAATAAAAAAAGACTCATAAAATTAAGATTTTTGTAACTCTCTTACCTTTTACAGACCTTTTAATGATACGAATCCTGAGCAAAGATAGCATAGAAAAATACATAGTTCCTTATTTAAGTGTGGGCAAACGAGGTGGTAGTTGGCATGACTATGCAGATATAGTGAGTGCGATTTGCACAGCTAAAATTAAGTGGGGTAGTTTATTTTATCATTTTCGAAAATGGGTTAAAGATGGCAGCTGGCAACCAGCTATGAATAGCTTGATAAGTCAGCATAAACGCTTATTGGGCTTTCATTTTGGTCAATTAGATGGTACTCATACAGCAGCTAAGAGAAGCAGTTGGGTATCAAGGGCGAAAAAAACAAAGTACCTCTAACAACTTGTGGCTGACCGAATGCAGATAAAGACTTTGATTCAGAAGAATTTAGAAAAGCTTGTCAGAAACATCAGAAAATGGCTAATGTGCCTGAAAATCGGAGAAACACAAGTACGTCATGGTTTCAATCGTACTTCTTTGGCAAGCAAATGTATCAGTACAGATATACCATTGAATGCACAAATGCTTGGTGTGATAGTTACAGAACGCTTTTAGCCAGACAGGGTACTTCTATCGACTCTTGGTCCGCCTGGCATTATACTAGGTCACTACTTTGCTTTTGTACATAAAATATTCAATGAAAAAACATAGCTGATTGATAGAAAAGCAAACCGACCACTACAATTATCAGCTTGTAGTGGTCGGTCTTTATACTTATATCAAGAAAAACAGTAATTAAATAATTGGGTTTAGAGTAGTCTGTTTTTTTGCTTCCTTTCTCTCAAATACACTAAACCACTTTATCATAAGTTTTGAATGATTTTCATTATAAAGATAGGCTTCAATGGCTACTTTGTCAGCTGTAAAATCAATAATATCACATTCAAAACCATAGAAACCTTTCTCCAGTATTTCCCTGAAAAAATAGTGACTCGAATACGTCAGAATCATTTTCTTTCCTGATTTAAACTGTCTGAGAGATTGAAAAACGTAGCCTTTCAGCAAGTTCAATAGCTGATTTATGGTTCCTTCATTTTCATTTGATACTTCGTTCTCAATAATGACTTTATAATAATAATTAAATTCTCGTTTATTAATACTTGAATTAAAAATCATAGATACTGGCTGGTTTAAAATTCTATAATAAATCCAATACTTGGCGTCGGCCTTCCGGATAGATTATCTAAAATTACCGGAATAGCATTTGACCCATCAGACCTGATGCCTTGTCCATCGCTTGTTTCAAAGTCAGAATTATCGGCTTTGCGTTTGAAGGTAAAATAAGGAATGGACGCATTTTTAAAGGCCAGTACATTTTGTACGTCTAAGAATACATCTAAGGTCCAGCGGGAATAATTCCATTTTTTATCCACGCGTATATCTACCTGATTAAAGGATTTCAACCGAACCGAATTTAATTGAGTATAATCAAAAATCCCTTGTCCGAGTGTCAGGTAATTTCGTTGAGAAGCAGCCAGGTCATAAGGCGTATAAGGACTACCGCCTGCAAAGCGATATTTTACGCCTAACTCCCACTGTTTATTTAATTTAAGACCATAAATAAGTGAAACCAGATGTCGGACATCCCAGGCAGAGGGTCTTAGAACGGTATTTTGCCCACCAAATTTGCTACGCACAAAGGTGTAAGAAAGTGTCAGGAAGTTGCGTTTCACAAGTTTCTGTTGAACAAAGAATTCAACACCATAAGTACGACCTTTCCCTGTAGATTGCACAGCTTCATTACCAATGGCGCCAAAATCACCACCCAGATTGGCTAAGGAGATATTATTCAGGGTAGTAACCGGGTAATTGCGGTAATCTTTGTAAAAGCCTTCTACAGTAAATCTCAAATCCGGTTTAGGAAGATACTCTAAACCTAGAGCATAGTGTATGGTATTGATATACTTGTTGTTTCGGTTGGTATAATTACCTTGCGTATCCTTGAAACCTAATACTGTATAAATAGGTATTTTATAATAGCTTCCCCAGGCGGCATTAAGTCTGAAATTATTGCTGAAAGGTACTGAAACAGAAAGGCGGGGCGAGAGCGTTTTTAAAGGGTTTTGACCTTCGTCAGTAAAACTGTTCATGTCGGTTCTTAGTCCGGCAGCCACACTTACCTGATTCCCAAAGGTTTTTCCAGCCTGTGCAAAAGCCCCGTATTTCCAGAAATTCAGGTCTGTCATAAAACGATAAGCTACTTCAGGCAGTATGATATTCCCGTTTTCGTCACGTACTTCATTTCTTATTTTCTGGAAGAAATCATTCCGGTAATTTACATACTGTATCACTCCGCCTACACTATAAGTAAAACCATTCTGAGATTTTTTCAGAGATGCCCTGAGTTTGGTTTCAATTTCTTTCGATTGGGAAAAGAGATTCTGCGACTGTGGATTGGGATTATTATTGTCTTCATACCGCTCCAGTGAATTATTCAGATGATTGCGGCTCAATGCAATAGTAATGAAACCTTTATTAATCAGATGTTTGACAGACGCACCAGCTGTATAATTCCATTGATTGATCAAAGAAGAATTGCGGAAGATATAAATGTTTTCAGGGCTGGGGTCTTTGGGTAAAGCAAATTTAAAATCATCGATTGCCCCTAAACCTATAAGGTTCAATGTTGTTTTTTCTCCTAGTTTATGAGTAATTTTAGTCTGAAAATCCCAATAATTAGGTCTGATGGGCAGGTCTATCAGTTTGAATAAAAGTTGCAGGTAAGAACGACGCCCCGAAAGCAGGAAATTGGTTTTATCACTTATTTTGCCATCAAAAGTGGCTGCCAGTTCAGTGGCACTTAAGCGGATATTGCTTTGCAGCCGCTCTGAATTACCCACTTTCTGGTTAATTTCAAAAACACCCGAAAGCGCATTATCATATTGTGCGTTGAAAGCAGAGGTACTCAATTTGATGTCTTCAACAAAAGCTGTATTGATAATACCCGCTGGTCCTCCGGCGCTTCCTTGTGTAGAAAAGTGGTTAAGGACAGGAATTTCGATGCCATCCAGATAATAGATATTTTCGTTTGGCCCGCCACCTCTCAGAACTATATCGTTTCTGAAACCACCGCTTCCGGTAGTTCCTGCTACTCCGGGAAGTGCCTGAATTACTTTTGAAACATCAAAATTACCACCCGGATTGCTCCTTATTTCTTCAACTGTAAGCGATTGTACAGAAAGCGGTGTGATAACATCTGATGCAATAGCCGATTTTTCTTTCTGATTTCTGACCGTTACTTCGCCTAAGGTAGCTGCTTCAGCTTGTAGCTCGAAATTCACAGACTGTGCATTACCGGAAGTAAGATTGATATTGTACTTAACAAGTGTCTGGTAGCCTACAAACGTAACTTTCAGGTTATAACTGCCAACGGGTAGAGACAAACGAAAGTTACCTTCAAGGTCGGTAGTAGTACCTTGCGTTGATTGTTCAACACTTACAGTAGCACCAATCAGAGGTTCCTGGGTATTTTTGTCAATAACCTTTCCGTAAATATTCCCTATATTTTGGGCAAAAACAGAAAAACTCAATAAGTATAAGAAAAAAGTAAAGTAGAATTTAATGGTTTTCATACAAAATGAATTAGATTAGTTTTATATAGAACATTTTTTTACCTTTAAATGTTTTATATAAAACAAAATAATTTTCAATAGTTTGATATAATACCATTAATCATGCTGATTAGTAAGCCATGGACTATACTATTTTAAAAGAAATTATTGCTTTGGCAGAAACTTACCAGAAGCAAACACATGCCCAACGTTGGCAGAAAGAACAATTTGTTTCATGGATTATCAATGAAGCCAATCAATCACAAAAAAGTGCAGATAATCTCATTCCGTCACAAGACGGCTTGATTTCAATGTTTTTAGGTATTGCTTATAAATATGCACAGTTTTATGCACGCAGGGTTTTCCGGGATACCGAAATCTACTCTCTTGATGACTTTGCCGTGTTAGTTTCTCTTTTTCCCAATAAAGAGTTTAAAAAAATAGATGTGCTTCGAATGTGTATTCAGGAGAAATCATCAGGTAATGAAGTCCTTAAAAGAATGCTTCGTGAAGGCATGCTACAGGAAAGAGATAATCCGGCAGATGCCCGCTCAAAGCTCTTGTCATTAACTGATAAAGGTCGTACACAGTTTGGTCTAATTCAGAATGGCATTCAGAAAATGTCAGGGCATATCGTTGGAAACCTGAGCATTGAGGAAAAAAATCATTTATTGCAGGTACTTATGAAACTCCATCAATATCACCATCCTTATTTTGAAGAAAATAATGAAGAAACTTTGAAACAATTATTAAACTGATTTTATCTGATGCCTGGTCATGGCGCCTGTTACCTTATTAATGGCCTTCATTAACTTAAGATCTTTATCATGGTAGGTCTTACTTTTCGCTACAAAGTTGGTTTGAAGGTTTTTAGAACTACAGAAACGGCGGTTATCATTGGTAGGGTAAATTCTGTCAGCAGTCAGATGAGTGCATACTCCGTAGATAGGGCTATTAAAGGAAAATAGTGTATTTTATGGCGTGAGATACTATGAAATACAACAAAAATCCCGAAATTCCAAGAAAGTGGAATTTTTTTGCGTTGTTTTTTTATGATTTTGTTTAAAGTAGCTTATTGTAATAACAATTTATCATATAACTTGTTATTACACATATTTTGGAGATAGTAGTGTCATTTTGACGAGCTTTTTTATTATCATAGATCGCTATAAAATTATGATGATATATATTTGTAGAAATAAAGTTTCTTTAGTTTATATATAACCAAGAAGCAATGCAGTTGACATCATAAAACCTTAAGGATTATATCTAACGGTTTTATTACTATATAACTTATCAGACTTATAAATAGTAAAAAAAGCCTCTATCTAGATAAGGTATTTACAGATATAACTCTATAATCTAAAAGCACGGATCATGATTAGCATCATTATTCCTACTTACAACGAAGCTGAAAATATCGTTCGACTTGTTCAGTTTTTAAAAGATAATGGCAATGGGTTGGTCAGAGAAATTATTGTAGCTGATGGAGGAAGCAGTGATGATACACTTAATTTAGCACTTAAGGCAGGTTCTAAGGCTATAATTTCTCCTCAAAAAGGAAGAGCCAACCAAATGAATTACGGTGCCTCAAAAAGTACAGGAAGCCTGTTGTATTTTGTTCATGCCGATACTTTCCCGCCTGCTTCCTTTGCCAATGATTTATTGTATTATCTGAATCGTAATTTTAATTGCGGCAGGTATAGAACAAAATTTGACAGTGCTAATCTTTTTTTACAAATCAATTCCTTTTTTACCCGGTTTGACTGGTTTGTTTGTTATGGTGGAGATCAAACTTTCTTTATTACAAAAACGCTCTTTGAAGAAATTGGCGGTTTTAAGTCTGATATGAGAATCATGGAAGATTACGAAATTGTAGTGCGGGCAAGAAAAAGCGGACGATATAAAATTATTCCTAAAGCCGCACTGATATCAGCTCGGAAATATCACAACAATAGCTGGCTAAGTGTCCAGTTCGCCAATTATAAAATCATACAGATGTTTCATAAAGGGGCTTCTCAGGTAGAAATGGTTACTACTTATAAGAGACTCCTTAATCCTTGATAAGTCGTATCATTACTTTATTGCCTCTTTTTAAAGCATATCTTTATAAGGAAGCCAATCTTCAACCGTATCAATGTCTGCCAGTTGTGCTAATGCTTTATAAGACAAATTCAACTCTGATATATTCTGGATGGTATCATGGTAGACAGAGTCTGTACTCCAAAGCTTATTTTCAAAAAAACAGCTATTAGGCTTCTTTAACCCAAGCAAGTAATATCCTCCATCAAATGTGGGTCCAATGACTACTTCATACTCGCTTAAACTTAAAAAGGCTTCTTCAATAATGGCTGTTTCCAAATCCGGGCAATCACTGCCAATAATGAGTACTTTACCATATCCTTTACTAAAAAGGTAAGTAAAAGCATTATACATCCTTTCTCCCAAGTCGTTACCTGTTTGCTGGGCCTTGATAAATAGGTCGTTCTCCCATAAGTCATTCTGATTGATACCATCTGCATAAAAAACAAACTTATGAGCATCTATGTGTTTGATTGCCTCATGTGTTTTTTTCAATAGACGGATATAGACCTGTAATGCTTCCTCATCACCAATCCCTTTTGCCAGGCGTGTCTTTACTTTGCCTAATTCAGGATTGCGAACAAATATAATAATTGCTTGTTGCATATCATTAAGCGACT
This sequence comes from Emticicia fontis, assembly GCF_054779675.1. NCBI lineage: Bacteria > Pseudomonadati > Bacteroidota > Cytophagia > Cytophagales > Leadbetterellaceae > Emticicia > Emticicia fontis. The sequence continues at coordinate 67,243 of NZ_BAAGXU010000064.1, read as the reverse complement.
GCGCCTCCACAACTGGAACCAGCGCCAGCGGTGCAACCATAACAGTGTTGATTGATGATAATAGGTCGGTTAAGTAGCTCAGTAGCATTGAATTGTGAAATATGTTCCTGACCGACGGCTACTTTCAAGTCAAGCATCTGGTTAAAATCACAATCATACATAAAGCCATCCCAGCTAATGGAAAGTGTATTGCGACACATCACATTCAAAGCGGCTGATGGATTAAAAGCAGTAATAAGTTTATCCATATACTTTTCGTAGTTACCCGTACGTAGCAAATAGTCTAGATAACGGCTGATAGGCATATTTGTGATGGTATAAAGATTATTAAATACAATATCAAAATCCTTTTTTAAGGCATATTTGTATTCTTTTTCAAGAGTAGCTTGTGAGGCAGGTAAAAAGGCACCAGCAGGGTTATAAACCAGATTTAAGAGTAAATTACTGCCTTCTACACCATATCCGACATTATTCAGTAACTGAAGAGCTTTGATGCTGTCTACAAATACACCTGTCCCTCGTTGACGATCTGTGCGATCCTTCGAATAAAAAGGCAGAGAAGAAACGACCTCAATAGAGTGCTGCTTAAAAAAGTCAGGCAAATCATGGTATTTTTTATTCGCCAGAATAATAGTCAGGTTACAGCGAACAATCACATGTTTATCCAGCTTTTTAATCTCTTCAATAAACCAACGGAAATGTGGGTTCATTTCTGGGGCACCACCAGTCAAATCAACAGTTTTAAAGGATTCATTATTTTTGAGTACATCCAGACATTGCTGCATGGTTTCTACTGTCATTATTTCTTTTCTGTCAGGCCCAGCATCTACATGACAATGTTGGCACACCTGATTACACATCTTGCCAACATTTATTTGAAAGATTTCCAGTTTGGTTGGTTGTAATGGAAAGTGCCCCAATGCTTTCAGTTTTTCACTAAATAGCACTTGCTTGGGTAAATTACTCTCATTATACCCACCCTCCAGAATGTTTATTTGTTCCTGTGTGCTAGCCAGATTACTCCCTTGTGCCTTAAGTGATTTCATTGAGCCGTTAGCATTTACATCGATATTTCTTTTACTTTATTCATCATTTGTACACCATGTACCAGGGCAGCACCGCCTTTAATTGCTGCCGCTACATGGACAGCTTCCATCATCTGCGCTTCACTATACCCTTTTTCAAAAGCATCACTGCTATAGGCATCAATGCAGTAGGGACATTGTACGGCATGTGCTACGGCTAATGCAATCAATGATTTTTCTTTGGCAGTTAAATTTCCTTCACCAAATACTTCTCCATACCAGGCAAAGAATTTATCAGCTAAAGGTTTCTGATATTCGCCAATACCTCCAAATTTGCCTAAGTCTTCGGCGTTATAATAATGATTTTCCATAATAGTCAGTTAAAATTTATAGTTATCTAAATACAATTCCCAGTCATACTTTTTAAATTCAATAGATGGATTTGCTTTTTCCGGAATAATCCTTTTCTCTTTTAACAAGCTAAGCATCTCATTTTTGCCGCCAAAATCTCCCCGAAACCAACTCATAATGGCAGGCAAATGCACAATATTATTCTTAGAATCATATATTACTTCACTCTTCAAATAAGCATAGGTAGCTAAATCCAATTGCGTATCTAGATTTTCAGGATTATAAAAAGCAATGGGAGGGCAACTTTTAGCTCCACAATTTAAGGCGAAATGAATACGGTAATCTACCTTTTCGACACGTAAGTCTTCTTCTCTTTTATCTGTGAACCACTTGTTAAAATAACCTAAACTCCATTTTGATTTTGAATGCCGTAGAATATCGTGTTCTATCTGATCTAAACTAAATAATTGCCCTGCGATCAATATCTGTTTTGCTTCAAAAAATGCACTCCTGTCTTTGTACTTTTCAGGGTCTTTCTTTAAAATAATTTGTGTAAAACTATTATAAATATTTATCCAGAAGGCTTTTTTGTCACTATCTCTTGTCAGCTGCTTTATCAGGTCATTATAATTTAGTGTTTTTAGTTCCTGTAAAAACTTAGCTGTATTCTCCCCTGTTTTAGCTGAATAGACAAAATTTTGAGAAAGTTGAACCAGTTTATTAGCCGATTTCAGGTTATTTGGCAGCATAGTAACTGTGCTTGTTATTGAGCTAGTAACGGAGGTATTTATCTTTTTCCCAGTCAACCAGTCACTCATCATTTTATCATTTATATTAATTGCATCGGTAACAGCTATGATGGTTCCATTTTTATCAAGAACTACAGTGTAAGGAAATGAAGCAGGCTTAAACAGGTTATTAAAAGTGTTTTCTTTATCTACAACTACCGGAAACTTAAATGGTTTATGGATTTCTAAAAATTTGGCCAGTTTTGCTTCGTCCTCATTAGAAACAAGAATAATATTCAGATTATTTTTAAAGGTAGTTTGCAGTTCACCTAAATGAGGCAATGCTTTAATGCATGGAGCGCACCAGGTGCCGAAGAAATCTATAATAGTGATTTCTTTTTTGAAACTATTGAGTGAAGCACCTTTTATATCAGTATTAAGAACTTTAGAAACTGGAATATTCTTTACTACATCCCCCAGTTTATAAGCTTGTTGCGCATATAGCTGAAGAATGAGGAATTGAAAGAATATAAGCAAAGAAATCTTTTTCATCTGACAAATAGCCATAGAATATATTTATTAGATATACGATGTTTTGGAAATAAAAGTTTTGTTAATGAGCTTAAAGTCAGGTTTTCTAATATTATTATTATAACGTGAGTTTGGGATTAGTTAAAAAGTCAAAAGAGCAAAAAATGAGATATTTGTGGTATTCGACTCCATAAACCTCAAATTTAAGCCCCATGACAGAGCTAAACTCCAAAAAAAAGTTAATCGAAATATTTTTTTCATGCGATTATTTTGATAAAGTGAATGGTAGAGCTCATTAGACTTCAAGCTATCAATCTGCATACGTTTGTCAAAGTTCTGATTTTACTAAGTAAACAAACAGGTAGTTACTTTATTGACAGTAAAAAATTGCCCGTTTGTGATAATCGCAGGATTCATTCTAATAAAGTATTTACTGAATTTGCCAGAAGAATAAAATCCTCTACACGATGGTTTTATGGGTTAAAAGTACATCTATTTATCAATGAATTAGGCTAAATTATGAACTTTATGCTAACTCCAACCAATTTGATGGATAATAGTGAACAAATCTTTAAAAAGATCCTTCAGAGGTTTAAAAGGCAAATGATATGGCGATAAAGGCTATCTTTCTAAATTCTTTTCCTATTTCTATCAACAAGGGTTACATCTTGTTACTAAAATTAGAGAAAATATGAAAAATCAACTTATGCATCTCAAGAAAAAGATTAATCTTAAAAAGAGAGCACTAATTGAATTCGTTAATGATATTCTTATGACCGTATTTGACATTGAACATACCAGACATTGTAGCCCAATCAATGCTATTACTCATATTCTTGGAGCATTAGCTGCTTGTTGCTTTTAGAAAATAAACAGACTACTTTTATTAAACGATAATCCCGAACTCACGTTAAATTAAAGACAAGGGTTCATTTGCGTTATGTACCACTTAAAGCATTTATACAGAGTTAAAATTAAGCGGGAAAGTTTATTCTATCATTTCCGAATTATTTCATTGCTCCACAACTTTTAGGATTGATCCCAACATCACTATTCAGAAATGCTATAAACCAAAAAAGCACTCATCTCTGAGTGCTTTTTGCGGGCTAAACGGGCTTACAATCGAATCCTTAGTCCTATTTTTAACGTTTTAGATAACATTTTTGAAGGTTAAGGGAGTGTAAAGTAGTCCATGTCAAGGATTTTATAAAACTCAGTTGGAGTTGGCTCCAACTGAGTTTTTTGTCAAAATAATAAAATTTCATGCTACCTTTAAAATAATTTATAACTATGATAAGGCAAAAACCCGATTTGATACAGGCATAGTCCACTTTTGGTTCACACTCTTGTAATTAATTCAGGGTTTATCTTGATAATATTTAGCCATCTCTCATATAACATTCACTATTAATTCTGGCAACCTCGTATTTCAGCTTTAAAAATACTCCCAATTTCAGCAACAAATCCAGGGTTTAATACAATAGCTTTACCTGCGTTATAAGTCACATTGGCCGGAGAAATAATTCTACTATTGGCTATTATCTGAGTTGACGCTTTCTCTGTTATATTTCCGGAAGTAAAATCTGAAATTAAGTTCTTAGAAGCAGGGACAACAGATAGAAAGTTAATGGTAGGATTACTCACAATAACCTGATTAGAGGATGTAACACGAATCAAATATTTATTACTTGCCTGTAGAGTTTGTGGCAATTGGCACACAACAGTACCAGGTGCATTACTTATTCCAAGTATCAATGGATTGACAAATCTACCCAGTGTGTCAGAAAGTTCAATCTGATAAGTATTAATTGGAGAAAAATCACCGGTAGTGGCAAAACTAACTTCTATATTTCCTCCTGCACAGAGAGTATTAGTAGGGATAGTTGGAGCTGCAATAGTCGACATATTGCCAACTACAGTAAAAGTAGTTACTACAGGTCCATAAACTATTCCACCTACTCTATTATCTTCCAGATAACCTGTTACAGTCATCGTGTAAGTCCCTGGAGTAAAATTGCGTCCATTAAAATCATTGGCAAGATTATCAAAAATGGCAAATGGCTGAACATTCTGCAAGATTGTCCAGTTAATTTCTGGTCCAACAATAGTCATATCTACACTTCCGATTGGAATAGTTGGGCAAATGGGAACAGCCATAATAGACACTTGTTCTTGAATTTGTTGAATCACCATGCCATCCTTTAATGAAAATAATGGTTGATAGGGATTCCCCGATTTGACATACTGATAATCTACTATCTGCACACATGGATCAATGCCACTGATAATTATATTGGTAGTTGCAGTAGAAGTACAAATTCCTGAAATAACTGTAAGTGTATAGGTTCCGGAATTAGCTGATAAAGCATTCAGGATAGTCGTATTCTGACTTGAACTAACAAACCCGGCAGGGCCAGTCCAGGTGTAAGTGGTAGTTCCGCTACCATTGCTTGACCCATTAAGTTGTATAGTCTGGCCAATAATGTAGGGTCCATTATTAGTAGCACTTGCTGTAAGTGCTAAGTTTTGAGTCACACTTGTAGTAGCCGTAGCTGAACAAACACTTGATTCCGTTACTGTTACAGTATAAGTTCCTGAAGAAGAAATATTTGCTGTAGCATTTAAACCCAGATCATTTGACCATTGATAAATAAGCGATTCGCCAATAGCAATAGCAGTTCTAGTTACGGAAGTCTCATTACAAGACAAATTTTTACTACCTGTAATACTAATAGTCGGAGGAGCTATAATTTGCAAACCTGTGACAGCAGTATTGGCTACACTTGTACAACTTCCAACGGTACAGGTAGCTGAAATA
>NZ_BAAGXU010000064.1:60956-61618 GCF_054779675.1 Emticicia fontis | reverse complement strand
AAACTACTTTTGGATTCGGTGCAGTGATTGTTGGTGCAGATGGCTGACTAACAATTTGCAAACCTGTGACAGCTGTACTAGCCACACTTGTGCAACTTCCAACCGTACAAGTAGCGGATATGGAATAAGTGCCAACCGATGAAAGTATCAGGCTTGAACCTGATGACCCGTTTGACCAATTAATAGTTCCTGCACAACCGCTAGCTGTCAGAGTTAAAGTGCCTGGCGCACAAACTACTTTTGGATTCGGTGAAGTGATTGTTGGCGCAGATGGCTGACTAACAATTTGCAGTCCGGTGACAGTAGAACTAGCCACACTCGTACAACTTCCAACAGTACAAGTAGCGGATATGGAATAAGTGCCCACAGACGAAAGCGTCAGGTTTGAACCTGATGAACCATTAGACCAGTTGATAGTTCCTGCACAACCACTGGCTGTCAGAGTTAAAGTGCCTGGGGCACAAACTACTTTTGGATTCGGTGAAGTGATTGTTGGCGCAGATGGCTGACTAACAATTTGCAGTCCGGTGACAGTAGAACTAGCCACACTCGTACAACTTCCAACCGTACAGGTAGCTGATATGGAATAAGTACCCACACTTGAAAGTGTTAAGCTACTTCCTGATGAACCGTTAGACCAGTTGATAGTTCCTGAACAACCA
>NZ_BAAGXU010000064.1:60492-60946 GCF_054779675.1 Emticicia fontis | reverse complement strand
TATTTTTGGATTCGGTGCAGTGATTGTTGGCGCAGATGGCTGACTAACAATTTGCAGTCCAGTAACAGTAGAACTAGCCAAACTCGTACAACTTCCAACCGTACAGGTAGCTGAAATAGAATAAGTACCCACACTTGAAAATGTTAAGCTACTTCCTGATGAACCATTAGACCAGTTGATGGTTCCTGCACAACCACTAGCTGTTAGAGTCAAAGTGCCTGGCGCACAAACTATTTTTGGATTCGGTGCGGTGATTGTTGGTGCAGACGGCTGGCTAACAATCTGTAAACCTGTGACAGTTGTACTAACCACACTTGTGCAACTTCCAACCGTACAAGTAGCGGATATGGAGTAAGTACCCACACTTGAAAGTGTTAAGCTACTTCCTGACGAACCATTAGACCAGTTAATAGTTCCTGCACAACCACTGGCTGTCAGAGTCAAAGTGCCTGGC
>NZ_BAAGXU010000064.1:59967-60482 GCF_054779675.1 Emticicia fontis | reverse complement strand
CAACTTCCAACCGTACAAGTAGCGGATATGGAGTAAGTACCCACACTTGAAAGTGTTAAGATACTTCCTGACGAACCATTAGACCAGTTGATGGTTCCTGCACAACCACTAGCTGTTAGAGTCAAAGTGCCTGGCGCACAAACTATTTTTGGATTCGGTGCGGTGATTGTTGGTGCAGACGGCTGGCTAACAATCTGTAAACCTGTGACAGTTGTACTAACCACACTTGTGCAACTTCCAACCGTACAAGTAGCGGATATGGAGTAAGTACCCACACTTGAAAGTGTTAAGCTACTTCCTGACGAACCATTAGACCAGTTAATAGTTTCTGCACAACCGCTGGCTGTCAGAGTCAAAGTGCCTGGCGCACAAACTATTTTTGGATTCGGTGCGGTGATTGTTGGTGCAGACGGCTGGCTAACAATCTGTAAACCTGTGACAGTTGTACTAGCCACACTTGTACAAGAACCAACAGTACAAGTAGCGGATATGGAATAAGTACCCACACTTGAAAG
>NZ_BAAGXU010000064.1:58654-59957 GCF_054779675.1 Emticicia fontis | reverse complement strand
ACCATTAGACCAGTTGATGGTTCCTGCACAACCACTAGCTGTTAGAGTCAAAGTGCCTGGGGCACAAACTACTTTTGGATTGGGGGCGGTGATTGTTGGTGCAGATGGCTGACTAACAATCTGTAAACCTGTGACAGTTGTACTAACCACACTCGTACAACTTCCAACCGTACAAGTAGCGGATATGGAATAAGTACCCACAGATGAAAGGGTTAAGCTACTTCCTGACGAACCATTAGACCAGTTGATAGTTCCTGCACAACCACTGGCTATTAGAGTTAAAGTGCCTGGCGCACAAACTATTTTTGGGTTCGGTGCATTGATTGTTGGAGCAGATGGCTGACTAACAATTTGCAGTCCGGTGACAGTAGAACTAGCCACACTCGTACAACTTCCAACCGTACAAGTAGCGGATATGGAATAAGTGCCAACAGACGAAAGCGTCAGGTTTGAACCTGATGAACCATTTGACCAGTTGATGGTTCCTGCACAACCGCTAGCTGTCAGAGTCAAAGTGCCTGGTGCGCAAACTACTTTTGGATTCGGTGCGGTGATTGTTGGTGCAGATGGCTGACTAACAATTTGCAGTCCGGTGACAGTAGAACTAGCCACGCTTATACAAGAACCAACCGTACAAGTAGCGGATATGGAATAAGTACCCACACTTAAAAGGGTTAAGCTACTTCCTGATGAACCATTAGACCAGTTGATAGTTCCTGCACAACCACTAGCTGTTAGAGTTAAAGTGCCTGGTGCGCAAACTACTTTTGGATTCGGTGCAGTGATTGTTGGAGCAGATGGCTGACTAACAATCTGCAAGCCTGTGACAGTTGTACTGGCCACGCTTATACAAGACCCAACCGTACAAGTAGCGGATATGGAATAAGTACCCACACTTAAAAGTGTTAAGCTACTTCCTGATGAACCATTAGACCAGTTGATGGTTCCTGAACAACCACTGGCTGTTAGAGTCAAAGTGCCTGGCGCACAAACTATTTTTGGATTCGGTGAAGTGATTGTTGGCGCAGATGGCTGACTAACAATTTGCAGTCCGGTGACAGTAGAACTAGCCACACTCGTACAACTTCCAACCGTACAGGTAGCGGATATGGAATAAGTGCCCACACTTGAAAGTGTTAAGCTACTTCCTGATGAACTGTTAGACCAGTTGATAGTTCCTGCACAACCACTGGCTGTTAGAGTTAAAGTGCCTGGCGCACAAACTACTTTTGGATTCGGTGAAGTGATTGTTGGCGCAGATGGCTGACTAACAATTTGCAGTCCGGTGACAGTTGAACTGGCT
>NZ_BAAGXU010000064.1:56867-58644 GCF_054779675.1 Emticicia fontis | reverse complement strand
TAAGCTACTTCCTGACGAACCATTAGACCAGTTGATAGTTCCTGCACAACCACTGGCTGTCAGAGTTAAAGTGCCAGGCGCACAAACTACTTTTGGATTCGGTGCGGTGATTGTTGGTGTATTTGGAGCGGAACTATCAACAGTTACCGATGTCGTTGCTGTAGTAGTACAACCATTTGTTCCTCTAACTGTCACTGTGTAAATTCCAGCAGCACTTATAGTAGCTGTAGCATCCGTACCTAAATCATTTGACCATTGATAAGTGAGCGACAACCCACTTCCATTAGCCGTTCTAGTTACAGTAGTGGTATTGCAAGACAAGTTAATATTTCCTGTGATATTGACAGTAGGAGGTGCCACAATCTGCAATCCAGTCACAGTTGAACTGGCTACACTCATACAACTTCCAACAGTACAAGTAGCGGATATGGAATAAGTACCCAAAGATGAAAGCGTCAGGCTTGAACCTGACGAACCATTAGACCAATTCACTGTTCCTGCACAACCACTGGCTGTCAGAGTCAAAGTGCCTGGCGCACAAACTACTTTTGGATTCGGTGCAGTGATTGTTGGCGCAGATGGCTGACTAACAATTTGCATTCCAGTGACAGTTGTACTGGCCACGCTTGTACAAGAACCAACGTTACAAGTAGCGGATATTGAATAAGTGCCAACAGACGAAAGCGTCAGGCTTGAACCTGATGAACCACTAGACCAGTTGATAGTTCCTGCACAACCGCTGGCTGTCAGAGTTAAAGTGCCTGGTGCACAAACTATTTTTGGATTCGGTGCGGTGATTATTGGGGCAGATGGCTGACTAACAATCTGTAAACCTGTGACAGTTGTACTGGCTACGCTTATACAAGAACCAACCGTACAAGTAGCGGATATGGAGTAAGTACCCACACTTGAAAGTGTTAAGCTACTTCCTGACGAACCACTAGACCAGTTGATAGTTCCTGCACAACCGCTGGCTGTCAGAGTTAAAGTGCCTGGCGCACAAACTACCAAAGAACTAGGAGGCGTAATGGTCGGTGGAGCAGGTTGAGTAACAATCTGTAAACCTGTGACAGTTGTACTGGCCACACTTATACAAGAACCAACCGTACAAGTAGCGGATATGGAGTAAGTACCAACCGATGAAAGCGTCAGGCTTGAACCTGATGAACCATTAGACCAGTTGACTGTGCCTGCACAACCGCTGGCCGTTAGAGTCAAAGTGCCTGGGACACAAACAATTTTTGGATTCGGTGCGGTGATTATTGGGGCTGTGGGTTGATTCACAATCTGTAAACCTGTGACAGTTGTACTGGTCACACTTATACAAGAACCAACGGTACAAGTAGCGGATATGGAATAAGTACCCACACTTGAAAGTGTTAAGCTACTTCCAGACGAACCATTAGACCAGTTAATAGTTCCTGCACAACCGTTGGCTGTTAGAGTTAAAGTGCCAGGCGCACAAACTACTTTTGGATTAGGAGCATTGATTGTTGGGGCAGATGGCTGACTAGCAATCTGTAAACCTGTGACGGTTGTACTTGCCACGCTTATACAAGAACCTACGGTACAAGTAGCGGATATGGAATAAGTACCCACAGATGAAAGGGTTAAGCTACTTCCTGATGCACCATTCGACCAGTTGACTGTGCCTGCACAACCGCTAGCTGTTAAGGTTAAAGTGCTAGGTGCACAAACTATTTTTGGATTCGGTGCGGTGATTGTTGGAGCAGATGGCTGACTAGCAATCTGCAAACCTGCGACAGTTGTACTGGCC
>NZ_BAAGXU010000064.1:56643-56857 GCF_054779675.1 Emticicia fontis | reverse complement strand
ATAAGTACCCACACTTGAAAGTGTTAAGCTACTTCCTGACGAACCATTAGACCAGTTGATGGTTCCTGCACAACCGTTGGCTGTCAGAGTCAAAGTGCCTGGGGCACAAACTATTTTTGGATTCGGTGCAGTGATTGTTGGCGCAGATGGCTGACTAACAATTTGCAGTCCGGTGACAGTAGAACTGGCTACACTTATACAAGAACCAACTGTG
>NZ_BAAGXU010000064.1:0-56633 GCF_054779675.1 Emticicia fontis | reverse complement strand
TGAAAGTGTTAAGCTACTTCCTGACGAACCACTAGACCAGTTGATAGTTCCTGCACAACCACTGGCTGTCAGAGTTAAAGTGCCTGGCGCACAAACTATTTTTGGATTCGGTGCAGTGATTGTTGGCGCAGACGGCTGACTAGCAATCTGCAAACCTGTGACAGCAGTACTGGCCACGCTTATACAAGAACCAACCGTACAAGTAGCTGAAATGGAGTAAGTGCCTACAGATGAAAGCGTCAGGCTTGAACCTGATGAACCATTAGACCAGTTGATAGTTCCTGCACAACCGCTGGCTGTTAGAGTTAAAGTGCCAAGCGCACAAACTACTTTTGGATTAGGAGCATTTATAGTCGGTGCAGAAGGATTGTTATTAATTGTCACGCTTGTGGTAGTGGTTACGGCAGCACATCCTCCGCTTGCCGAAATGTTATAAGTAACTGTATAAGTACCTGCCGTACTACTGCCTGGGGTAATCTGCCCAGAAGCAGGGTTAATAGTCAACCCAACCGGAGCAGAGGTAAAGGTTCCTCCATTTATGCCTGTTAAAGTGACATTTGAGGCATTCGCAGATTTGCAATAGGGCGTGCCTGAGTAACTAATAGTCGCACTTGGGTTATTGGTAATAGTCACGCTTGTGGTAGCTATTGCAGCAGCACATCCTCCGCTTGCCGCAATGGTATAGGTAACAGTATAAGTACCTGCTGTACTACTGCCTGGGGTAATTTGTCCTGATGAAGCATTCAGACTCAAACCTGCCGGAGCAGAGGTAAATGTGCCTCCACTAGCGCCTGTTAAAGTGACATTTGAGGCACTCGCAGATTTGCAATAGGGTGTGCCTGAATAACTAATAGTCGCACTTGGGTTATTGGTAATTGTCACGCTCGTGGTAGCGGTTAAGGCAGCACATCCTCCGTTGGCCGCAATGGTATAGGTAACAGTATAAGTACCTGCTGTACTACTGCCTGGGGTAATCTGTCCTGATGAAGCATTCAGACTCAAACCTGCCGGAGCAGAGGTAAATGCGCCACCACTTGTACCTGTTAAGGTTACATTTGAGGCACTCGCTGATTTGCAATAGGGCGTGCCTGAGTAACTAATAGTCGCACTTGGGTTATTGGTAATAGTCACGCTTGTGGTAGCTGTTACGGCAGCACATCCTCCGCTTGCCGCAATGGTATAGGTAACTGTATAAGTACCTGCTGTACTACTGCCTGGGGTAATCTGTCCTGATGAAGCATTTAGACTCAAACCTGCCGGAGCAGAGGTAAATGTGCCTCCACTTGTGCCTGTTAAGGTTACATTTGAGGCACTCGCTGATTTGCAATAGGGCGTGCCTGAGTAATTGATGCTTGCAGTAGTGTTACAATAAGTAAAGGGTACTATATAAGAACAAGCCGCACCACTTGGGGTTATTTTGGCATACAATGTCTGGCTACCATTTGGCAAGCCTGTGGGTATAAAGGTATTAGGCGCAGTAAATGTACCCGCTGAGATGGTGGCAGTAGCATCGGTAAAAATACCATTGACAGTACCACCATAAGTACCCCCATAGGTAAAAATAGGAGTTGACGCATTATTGACAATAATTGAGGTATTAGTAGTATTGTTCAAAGTGCCGGTATTATTTAATGAACCATATTTCAACACACCATTATTAGTAAGAACGGCAGCATTATTGAAAATTCCACCAAACTCTATATAGCCATTATTAGTTATTGTTATCCCACTTTGCGCTGAAAAACCTCCTGTCATTTTTAATGTTGCACAGGCATAGTTATTAATGATTGTACCGGATGAGGAAACTGTCATCTGTCCTGTCATACTAACTAAACCATAATTATTCATTTGTCCGTTATTAAAAGAAATACCGCTACTGATTCCAGAGCCATTAATGACTGCCCCTGTTTCGTTAGTGAATGTGGTACTCTGAGTAGATATACCTGTATTGGCATTTATAGTCAGGGTTGCCCCTGTTTTATTAGTAAAAATTGCGTTTGTATAGGTACGCATACCATTGTTTTTAGGCGCAGTAAGAGAAATTATACCATAATTATTTACAGTAGCGTTTGTCCCTAAAATCAGTGCTCCAACACCAAGTGAGCTTTCGTCGGTATAACTTGCATTTAAGGTGCCATTATTTATAAAAGTAGCACTATTTTCAATTGAGACACAAAAATCCGTATCTGTTGAGACCGTTAGCGTAGCACCGTTATTAATAGTGATACTTGCCCCTGCACCATTAACGGTTACTTTTTTTGCCAGGGCTGTTCCTGAAACTATCACCGGGTCGTTGGTTACATCATTAATTATCACAGGGTTGGTAGCTGTAGGTACTCCATTGGGCGACCAGTTGCAGGCATTCGCCCAATCGGTGCTTGCTGTGCCTGTCCAGGTCATGGTTTCTGTGGCAGTAGCTACCTGGCTGCAAGAGGTGGTATAAGTTACCGAAACTGTTGTACTTGGCGCACTCACACAAGTATTAGTGTCTGTACATCTGGCAAAAAATGTTTTATTTGAAGATATGGCAGGAGTATTGTTAGGTAACGCTACGGTACTATTGGCGGTATCATACCAGGTGATGGTAGACGGAGAATTACATCCACTTGCCGTTAATGTTGTGTTGCCGGAAACTATAATGGTTGCAGGCGTGGCCATTGGGCTTGTGGGGACTCCTGGATTACTATTAATAGTCACGCTTGTGGTAGCGGTTACGGCAGCACATCCTACCCTAGAAGCAATGGTATAGGTAACAGTATAAGAACCTGCTGTACTACTGCCTGGGGTAATCTGTCCTGATGAAGCATTGAGACTCAACCCTGCCGGAGCAGAGGTAAAGGTTCCTCCACTTGTACCTGTTAAGGTTACATTTGAGGCACTCACAGATTTGCAATAGGGTGTGCCTGAATAACTAATAGTCGCACTTGGGTTATTGGTAATAGTCACACTTGTGGTAGCTATTGCAGCAGCACATCCTCCGCTTGCCGCAATGGTATAAGTAACTTTATAAGCACCTGCTGTACTACTGCTTGGGGTAATCTGACCAGATGAAGGATTAATAGCCAACCCTGCCGGAGCAGAGGTAAATGTGCCCCCACTAGCGCCTGTTAAAGTGACATTTGAGGCACTCGCAGATTTGCAATAGGGCGTGCCTGAATAACTGATGCTTGCAGTAGTGTTACAATAAGTAAAGGGCACTATATAAGAACAAGCTGCACCACTTTGGGTTATTTTGGCATACAATGTCTGGCTACCATTTGGCAAGCCTGTGGGTATAAAGGTATTAGGCGCAGTAAATGTACCTGCCGAGGTTGTGGCAGTAGCATCGGTAAAAATACCATTGACAGTACCATCATAAGTACCCCCATAGGTAAAAATAGGTTTTGGCGAATTATTGACAATAATTGAGGCATTAGTAGTATTGTTTAAAGTGCCGGCATTACTTAATGAACCATATTTCAATACACCATTATTAGTAAAATTGGTATAATTTTCCCAACCTCCATCAATTTCCATATACCCATTATTGGTTACTATTGTACCTGTTGAAGAAATAAAAGGCTCTGTAATTTTTACTGTTGCGCAGGCGTAGTTATTAAAGATTGTACCTGTATATGCAATGTCTAATGCCCCTGTTAGACTAATTAAACCATAATTATTCATTTGTCCGCTATAAAATGCAATTGCGGCAATGGTGGCAGAAGCATTAATGATGGCCCCAGGTTCGTTAGTGAATATTCCGGTACTCTCATTAATAATACCCACAATTGCATTTATAGTCAGGGTTGCTCCGGTTTTATTATTGAAAATTGCGTTTGAACGCGTACGCAGACCATAGTTATTAGGCGCAGAAAGAGAAATTGTACCATAATTATGTACAGTAGTGTTATCATCTATAGTCAGTACTGCAAAACTACCTGGATTTAAGTTGGTATAACTTGCATTTAAGATGCCATTATTTGTCAAAGTAGCTCCGTTATCAACTGCGACAGGGTAACCCGTATCTGTTGAAATCGTTAGTGTAGCTCCGTTATTAATAGTGAGACTTGCCCCTGCTCCATTAATACGTACAGTTTTTGCCAGGACAGTTCCTGAAACTATCACCGGGTCGTTGGTTACATCATTAATTATCACAGGGTTGGTAGCTGTAGGCACTCCAATGGGAGACCAGTTGCAGGCATTTGCCCAATCGGTGCTTGCTGTGCCTGTCCAGGTCATGGTTTCGGTGGCGGTGGCTACCTGGCTGCAAGAGGTAGTATAAGTTACCGAAACAGTTGTACTGGGCGCACTCACACAAGTATTAGTGTCTGTACATCTGGCAAAAAATGTTTTATTTGAAGATATGGCAGGAGTATTGTTAGGTAATGCTACGGTACTATTGGCGGTATCAAACCAGGTGATGGTAGACGGAGAATTACATCCACTTGCCGTTAATGTTGTGGTGCCGGAAACTATAATGGTTGCAGGCGTGGCCATTGGGCTTGTGGGGGGCAATGGATTGTTATTGACTGTTACCAAACCAGTACTTACTCTACTACTTTCACAACTCTCACTTTTACAACTCGCATAATAAGTGGTATTGATAGTCGGGCTTTTACTCAAAGGCGAGCCTGTGCCTATCGAAGTTCCTCCCGTCGCCTGATTATACCAGGTGATTGTAAGTCCACTTCCACAAGTATTGGCTGATAAAGAGACAGGATTACCTGAACAAATAGTTGTCAGGCTTGCTGCGACGGAAGTAGGCTTTAGATTATTAAATGTGAATGGTACAATGAAAGTGCATGTACCATCACTTACCTGGGCATATAAGGTTTGTGAACCCGTTGGAATAGAGTTGTTAGCCGTAAATATATTCCCTGCTGAAGTATAATTTCCTGCTGAAATACTGGCTGCATCGTCTGTAAAAATACCACTAACGGTATAATTGTTAGAACTGCCCAAGGTAAATATTGGACAAGCATTGGTAATGACCATTCTATTATTAGTAATGCTTGCAACTATATTTGCTTTCAGCACCCCATTATTAGTAAAGGTACCTGTATTGTTAAAATTATAGGTATGGGGCATTTGAAAGAGCCCTGCATTGGTAGTTGTACCATTATTGAGATAACTACCCGTTGCCATGATAATCTTACCACAGGCATTATTTGTGACGCTTGAATTGATTGGGTTAATCATTCCCTCTCCTGCAGTAATATTGATTGTCCCATCATTTGTTAAGGTGCTTCCATTATTGAAACTAAAAAACTGACCTGAGCCTGAACAAGTAATGGTTCCATGATTCGTTATATATAAGATGCCGGAACTAAATGAAGAAGCAAAGCCCGATGGAGAAGTTAAATTGATAACCCCTGTGCTTTCATTCAGTATTGTAGTTGTACCCCCAGTAAATAATCCCGAACTAGTATTATTCAAATTTATTGTACCTCTATTGGTAATTGAGGTTGATGACGAGCCAGCACAGCTTATTCCTGTTCCTGTTGTATTCGTAGTGATAGAACCCTCATTAATAATTGCACCACCATTCAAAGTAATAGATGAGCCTTCCACTCCTCCTACGGTTAAAACACCACCAGTATTGACCGTAAGTATAGCACCTGCATTGATATACAATCGGCTGCCAATTGTTGATACTACTCCTGAAATGACAGGCTGATTGGATTGTATACCAATATAAACATTGCCACTCGTATTATCAGGCACCCAGGCAGGATTCCAGTTGCAGGCCGTATTCCAATCGGTACTTATGGCCCCTGTCCAGGTAATACTCACATTGCCGGGTGATAAACTTAATGGTGTGCAATAAGTAACGGAAACTGTTGTACTGGGCGTACTCACACAAGTATTAGTGTCTGTACATCTGGCAAAAAATGTTTTATTTGAGGATATAGTTGGGGTATTGTTAGGTAACGCTGTGGCACTATTGGCGGTATCATACCAGGTGATGCTAGACGGTGAATCACAACCACTTGCCGTTAGTGTTGTGATGCCGGAAACTACAATGGTTGCAGGCGTGGCAATTGGGCTTGTGGGTGCTCCCGGATTACTATTTACTGTTACTAAGCCAGTACTTGCTCTACTACTTTCACAACTTCCATCTTTACAACTCGCATAATAAGTAGTATTTACCGTCGGGCTTTGGCTCAAGGGTGAGCCCGTGCCTATGGCTGTCCCGCCTGTTGCCTGATTATACCAGGTGAGCGTACCACTGGCACAAGCATTGGCTGTCAGGCTGACGCTATTGCCTGTACAAATACTGGCATTATTGACAGAAACAGAGGTTGGATCAGCAGGTGCTAAACACTCCAGCACATATTTGGCCACATTACTGCCATTCCGATAGATAATACTTGCTCTATTATTAATAGCTGTCAATGATATACTACTGGTAACATTCTGGTTATCTACGACCACAGAGGTGTTCCATACATCACCATTAGCATCCTGTGCTTTTGCATACATTAAAACTCTGAATGTATTATCTAAAAATGCAATGGCTGGTACATTATCTACTATAGCTAAGGAAGAAAACAAACCAATATTCCTACCAGGCACCGCATAAACTGTTTGGGATGTTCCCCAGCTGCTGCCATTGACATCATTTGCACGGATATACCTTACCTCAAAATCATTAGCAGTATTATTGTCACTTACATAAGTAATTGCCGGACGGTCGTTAACAATTGCAAGTGAGTTGTAAGCTCCTACAATTCCTGAAGATTGGATGGTTTGCACACTCCCCCAGTTAGTACCAGTGGCATTTGTAGCTCTGATATACAATAAATCTTGAACACTCCCATTATAGCATGAAATAGCCGGATTACCATTTATTTCTTTTAAACTAATATAACTAGCTGCCCTTATGGTCACTACTGCTATTGGGATATTAAAAGAACTTCCTTGGGCATCAGTTCCTATTGAAAATTTTAAAGAATCAAGCCCAGAACGATATGCAACTCCAGGCTTACCATTAATTATTGATAAAGTGGGGTACACTCCAGTACTTCTATTGGGGCTAACCCTAACTGCTGTATTCCATGATACACCATTTATATCGATGGCTCTTTTAAACTTAATTACACCACCTACAGAATAAACTACTGCAGGGTTTCCATCAATTATTTCTAATTCAAATGTATCATCCGCATCGGTGTCAGTTTCTAAAGTGACCGGAACACCCCAGGAACTGCCTGCAGCATCATTAGCCCTTACATACATTAAATCAAAATTAGCATTCCGATAAACAAAAGCAGGCTTCCCGTTCACTATCTGATGAGAATTTTTAATACTAAAACCAGCATCAGTTACTACACTAACAGGCGTACTGAAGGTCTGGGCAAAGAGGCTCGGAGAAACGAAGAGTAAGAAGATTAAGAGTTTTTTCATGGTAGCTGTTCTATTATTTTTTCTTGGGTTATTATTTATGATGGTAGTCTGAAAAAGAGGAGGAAATACCTCGTCAGTTATTCCCCCCAGCTTTTTGTCTTTCTACCACGAAAGGTCTTTTGATGTCTTGTTCAGTGTTTTTTGCACCCCTCTTACTCTTCTTCGGGAGGCGGTAAATTCCTGCCCGTCCTGAAGCCGGAAAATCAATTTATTGTTTTCAAGGCGACAAGTGGAGATATAGGAAAGATTGAGGATATGGCTTCGGTTTACCCGGAGAAAAGTTTTGGTGTCCAGTCGTTCGAGGATTGACCCAAGTGTAAGGGTGGCTACTATCCTGACTTGTGCGGTGGTGTAAATACAGGTGTAATTACTTTCGCTTTCAAGATATACTATCTGGTCGGTTGCAATTTGCTGACGGCGGGTAAGGTAAAGTTGATTCATTGGCTTCGTGGTAAATTAAGATTTATACAAAACTCGCTTACGAAACCCTGTTTTATTTAACCTAAAAACGACTTTTCTTGACACTTTTCGGCCAATAAAAAAGCCCCGGAGTACGGGGCTTTTAATCATTTTTTTGTGTATTTTATTAACACTGAATGAACTTTCTTTTGATTTTTTTTGAGAAAGTCAATTATTTCCCATATTCTGAAGGTGCCTGCCCGAACTCTTCCTGAAAGGATCTGGTAAAATAAGATAAGTTTTCAAACCCCACCTGATAAGCTATATTTGAAACCGTATCAGCGCGATTGGTTAATAGATTAGCCGCTTTTTGCAAGCGGTATTTGCGTACAAACTGTGTGGTGGTCTGGTTGGTGAGGGCCTTTATTTTGCGGCGTAATACTACCGGAGTCATAGCCATTTCCTGTGCAAACTGTTCGATGTTAAAAGTACTGTCCGAAAGGTTTTTCTCAATTATCTCTTTAGCTTTCACAATAAATTTTTCGTCGATTGACGCCACTTTTATTTCTGTTGGCTTCATGTCTACAATAGCCTTATCAAACTTTTGTCTCAACAAGGCTCTTTGTGTAACCAGATTTTTTACTCTGGCCTGTAGCTCCTCCTTATTGAATGGCTTAGTCAGGTAATCATCTGCTCCTAAATCAAGCCCCTCAATCCGGTTTTCGATATTAGCTTTAGCTGTGAGCATGACTACTGGAATATGACTGGTTTTTTCGTCAGTTTTCAATAATTTGCAAAGCTCCAAGCCATCCAACCGTGGCATCATCCAGTCAGATACTACAATATCGGGTACAAATGTCAGGGCTTTTTCGATACCTTCTTGTCCGTCGGCGGCCTCAATAATCTGGTAATCATTTTCAAAGACACTCCTGATATACTGGCGTAGGTCTGCATTATCTTCTACTATCAGCAATATATTTTCTTCCTCTGCCAGCAATGTATCTTCTGTATTAAATGATTGGGTAACAGGTACTAAATAAGAGAAATCGGGCATTTCACTTTTGATTTCTCCGGGGATTGTATTTACTATCTCAGTTTGCCATGTATGTTTATCAATAGGCAGTTTTATTGTAAAAGTGGTGCCTTGCCCTTGTGTACTTTCCACATTAATAGTGCCTTTGTGGAGTTCAACCATTTCTTTTACCAGAGCCAGACCTATACCAGTACCCTCATAGCCTCGTTGTTCGGTACCGTCTACCTGAAAAAACCGGTCAAAAATTTGTCCGACTTTTTTAGAAGCAATACCAATACCATTGTCTTTTACCACAATTGTTACGGCACTAAACTCATCTGTATAGTTGACTGATACCATTATTTTGCCTTGATTCTGGGTGAATTTAAATGCATTTGACAAAAGATTAATCAAAATCTTTTCAATTTTATCGGCATCGTAATACGCAATGGCTTGTTTTCGGTTCTGTATAATCTCAAACTGTATTCCCCGGCTCTCGGCCAGAGAGCTAAACGAACTAGCCAACACCTGAATAAACTTTGCCAGGTCATTTTGCCTGATACTGACCTGCATTTGTCCCGAATCGAGCTTACTTAAATCGAGCAACTGATTGATGAGTGTGAGCAACCGAAGGGCATTGCGTTTCATGGGGTCAAACACCGTTTCAGCAGGATACTTCTTAACCAACCCATCAAGCGGACTAAGAATGAGTGTCAATGGTGTACGAAACTCATGTGAAATATTGGTAAAAAAGGTAGTTTTTATGGTATCCAATTCTTTCAGCCGTTCGTTTTGCACCACATTAAACTTGATTCGTTTCTCAGCATTTATAAAAATTTGCCCTAGAAATATGGCAAAAAGAAAAATTTCGGCAACAAAAAGGAAAATAGTAAAGGAAAATATGGGTTTGAATTCAAGTAAACCGAATAATCTTAGATTAATTAGCAGATTACTGAATACCCCTAAAATAACAGGAAGGGAATAATAAACCTTAACCGTGATTCGTGCCAGTAAAGCATAAATGTAGAGCAATAGAATAAAAGCTCCGGAAAAAACGATGCCGTAATGTCCGGCTTTCAGCCAATACCATTTATAATCAAACCAGACAAGTATGTCAATCAGAATAGTAAAACCGATAGTGGCATAAATAATATAAGGAACCCATTTAGGTAGCCTTTTCAAATCAAGCACGGCTAAAATAAGAATACCTGAGCCAATCGGGAAGGAATTATAACCAAGAAAATTGATTCTTTGAGCAATGTCAGGATCAGAGGAAACGATTGGCCCGACTACGCTCATCATACTCAAAAAAGCGATTGTGCGGATAACTATTTGTAAAGAGTACACCCTGAACACAAAATCTTTGATAATAAATAAGCCCAATATGAGTACCAGGAATAAACGAAAGATAATGAGGCCATTGAAAAAGCTATTTCTAGAAAAAGTATCAATTTTGGATTCAGTATACGAATCGGCCGAATGTAGCACTAAAGCGCCATATAACCCACGTTGATTTTTTAGTTTTAAGAAAATAGTTTTGGTAGCATGAGGGGCTAATTCAAATGGAAGGGTAATTTCTTCCTGTACAAATTTATTTTTTTTCTGGCTTGTCAATAATTTCTTTTGCGTATGCTTAAAGTTTCTGCCTGATGTATCTGAAACATAATAATCAAGTTGCTCAGTTAGCGGATTATCCCATTTCAATACCCATTTTCTATTGTCTTTGTCTTTATTTTTAATCTGTATTCTTATCCAGTAAGCATTATCAGAGTAAGGAAAAAGGAAGTATTTCTGTGGGTTTTTAACAAACTTCTTTGAGGCAATTTGCTCAAAAGGAATGGCAGCAGTTGAGTCTCCGAATATCTCCAATTGGCTGGTGATATTCATCGGCACTGTTGACTTTGACGATAATAAAATTTCTTGTGAATAGGCTTGTTTTAATAAAAATAGTAGTAAGATACCAGATATTTTCAGGGTCTTTAGTATAAATTGCATCATGTTAATACGGAACAATCGGGTGTTTGCTAGGCAAAAAGTTATCAATATAAAATTAGGCTAAAAAAATAGCATTGCAAAATTACTCCTTGACACTCCCTTCCCAAATCCTAAATGATAGGATTTGTTTTCATGAGCATCAATAATGGAAATCAAATCACGAAAACTATATCTTGAAGTGATTTGTCCAATAAAAAAGAAATTGAATCTACTACGGAATATACTAGCAAACGTATACTTAACTCAAAAGTAAGAGTGAGTGTAATAGATAAGTTTTTGGCCTTATGAGCTTACCAGATAACATGATAAGAGTTATTCAAAAAAATGCACTGCGCATTTTTGAAACAAGAACATCTTCTAATAAACAACTACTATTTGAGAAACAAAAGGAACCGGAAGCCGAGGATTAAAAATTGTTTGCCATCGAAGAAAAATGAATTACGAATAAAATCTCTTATGGGACCTACGAAAGATGGTTCTAAGATTGGTGCCGAATCGCGCTTCGCGTGTTCGATCATTTACCTCACTATAAAACAAAAAGCGCTGATAATCAGCGCTTTGTATTAATTGCGGTCCGGACGGGACTCGAACCCGCGACCCCCTGCGTGACAGGCAGGTATTCTAACCAACTGAACTACCGAACCGAATGAATAAATTTTGGCTTCTGGTATTCTAACCAAGCGATACATCGCACCGTTGAACTCCCACACCGTATTTTAATTTTTGTTTTCCCTTACTCTGAAACCTTATTTCCTTCATCGTTTGGGACTCCAAATTTATAGACACAAAAAAAACACTCAAACTGAGTGCTTTTTTGCGGGCTAAACGGGGGTATAATCGAACCTTTGATACCTATTCTGGTTTTCCTTGATGGATTTACTCAAATATAAATATTGTTTATTCATAACAAATGCTCATTATTTGTAGGTACTAATCAACAAAATAACGCGATAAAAAAATTGCTTCACGGATTTCAACTGATTATGGAGAGATTCGGAGAAAATATCAAGTTGGCGCATTAGCGCTGGAATCTGACCTTCATTCAGGTCTCTGAAATGACCGGTTTTTAGCATTCTTCCTAGTATCTTATAGAAAAGGGAATCCCAATGTTTCTCTTGGTATTTACTTTAATTTGCTATGAGTATTAGGCTTACAAGATGATTTCTTAAAATTGACCTCAGACGACAAATTTGGCAGAAAATTACAGGATCTAAGACTGATACCAAAGAAAGATAATGGTAGGTAGAACTTTTATATTGGAAAAACATGGATGCACCAAAAGCATTGGAATCTTGTCGGCACAGCAAGCCAAAGGAAGAAAAGCTTTTAGTTTTTCATATGCCGAAAATAGGTTTCAAAGGTGTTAGGGCCGGAGGAAGAAATCCAACACCCTCAGATCACTCTTGATCTTAGTAATCACACCTGGTAGAATGAAGTATACAAAGGATAGCATCAATTCAAAAGACATTAATAAAAGAAATTTTTATCAGCATACACACCTCTCAGAGTAGTGGGCAAAAGTATTCTCTAAAATTATAAGAATGTATAATTGTTCCTAAAACTATACCCTATCGGGTTTAGTAAACAGTGAAAATCAAGTATTTACACCCCTTAGGGTATAGACTTGTAATCACCTCCTTTCCTATTTCTTTAAGAAGCTAAGTATCCCTAACTGTTCTAATGTCTTAATAACTCCATTGTGTTTTTGATGAGATCAATATAGGTTGGCTTTTGCTCATTACTTAGAAAACTTGCTTCAACGGTTTGCAATAGCTCTTCTTCCTTTTTAAACAGATTACTTAAAACCTTGTCAACAGACTTCTCATTCAATTGCAATGTTTTTGCCAGATTTAAGAAATCACTTTTTTTCAACTTATTCTTTTTTCCGTTAACCGTAAGGGCGACTTGTTCAGTGTCTTCCGGCATTGCCAGCTTGGTCGACACCAAATCATAGGCAGGGCTAAAGTATACATCTCCATCACGCTCACGAACCAATGAGAAATTTTTGAGGTGCATATCAGCATTGCCCGTTATAAAGCAAAATAGAGTCAGTTCAAAAAATGAAAGCGAATCCAGACCTGAATTGGTAGAAAACTTGCGAATTGCTTTCCCCACCTTTTCCATTGAACTTCGGTACTTGTGTTCGGTCAATGTTTCTGTTAGCTGACAAAAGTCCTCTACATGTATTTTCTGACCTTTACTTCTATCAAACCGCTTGGTTATATATGCCAATTCACCGGATTGAAGCCTTATTAATGAATGTGCCGCTGTTTTAATACCACAAATGCCTGCCAATTTCATGGTCAGGTCTTCATTCTCTGGTAACGATTCGAAAACATCTGATGGAGGCTTTAAAATATAACTGCCCCATAATCCGACAATGGTTAGCCTGCTATGCTTGGTATCTATTTTTTCAATTTCTAATGATAGCTTAGGTTGCACTCCTGTCACAGTAACACTTTTAGCAATAATTTGCTTTGCTATGGCTTTTAAATCAGCTTTAGCCAAAGACAGAACAGGAGGTTTATCTGATCCAAAAAAGGTTCTGGAACATTTGATATGAAAATCATTGGTTTCCTCTTCAAGCCTCTGATAACAGTATAAGCACTTTTTCATATCGCTTCTATTGTTTGTGGGATGATGCTTACAGCGCCGATGCAATCGCGACAGGTACTTAGCAATAATCCCATACGGTCACGGGGGTTAACTTTCCAATTCTCAACAGCAATTTCCATTAACCATCCTTCTGGAATCAATCCATCGAAAAAAGGAAATAATACTTGTTCATGAAATGCTTTTTCCTGTAAAGGCAAAGTCAGACTGACGGCCTGAGCTTTTTCCTGCTTAAGATAATCACTATCA
Organism: Emticicia fontis; assembly: GCF_054779675.1. Taxonomy (NCBI): domain Bacteria; kingdom Pseudomonadati; phylum Bacteroidota; class Cytophagia; order Cytophagales; family Leadbetterellaceae; genus Emticicia; species Emticicia fontis. The sequence continues at coordinate 42,979 of NZ_BAAGXU010000064.1, read as the reverse complement.
TATTGAAAATGATACCCGTCTTCATCTTCAAAAATAATGCCTGCAAGTTGTTTATAAAAAAGCACGTTTCCAGCTCTATTCATCACTCACCTCCTTTCTGATTACTCCGGCTTCACTGCCAAACATGTCTAGTACCTGATTTACCTTATCGAGCCTGAGGGTGGTTTTCCCTTGTTCTAACTCGCGCAGGAAACGGAGACCCACTCCTGCTTTCTGAGCTAATTCTTCCTGCGTTAATTTTACGCTTTTGCGTTTTTGTTTAACAAATTCACTGATTGGATTCATAATCTTCATACCTTATCGAGTATAAATATAAATATTTCTAAATAAATATACCTGTTAGGGTATAAGTTTTTTTTTAAATGCCCCTATAACCTTGCTCTGATTGTTTTTTTGTAGCTGGGCAAGATAGCAATTAAAGATACTACTATTTTAGACTTTCTTTGATGGTTTAAAAAATTGGCTGACTTACATCGGTTATATCTGGATTCTGGTAAGATTATTTCAATCGGATTCAATACTACAAGAATTCGATATATGAAATCGATTGATAATTTTTGCAAAATTAATTAGGCCATCCTTGATAATTGATTCCAAAAGAGACGACATATAGAAAATCCAGCCTTTTATAGACTGGTTTTTTATTTTAAGGAACCTCAGTCTTTGTTTTGTACAACATTTAGAGCAGAATTGGGGGATTTTGGGGTCATCAGATTTGTATAGACAGTTTTCTCCCATGAAAGCCTTTTATGATAGGTTTCAAGCTGCTAACTTGAGTTCTTTCGGTGTTCTTTTGGTCATTCTGACCGCATTGGCGGTGAAAATTCCGAAGAACAGCCACACATTTTGTGTTTCTGGTGAACGGGCTCTTATCCTTTTTAGCCCATAATGTTCCTTTTCCGTTCCAAATGAGCCTTCTAATCGCGTACTTCTTTCCTTATTTAGCATAGCCTTCATTGTCTTAGTGTTTTTGTCTTTAAAGGCTTTTTCTTTTGATACAAAGTTAGTTTGAAGCTTTTTAGAACTGCAAAAACGGCGGTTAGCATTGGTAGGATAGATTCTATCGGCAGCTATATGTGTGCATTCTCCAAAGATAATCTTATGTTTAAAGAAGGAAGCTTTAAGTCTTGTACTTTCATTAAAAGCATTGTAGCTATGATGTTCAACAATATTAATACCGTCCACTTGCATCATGTGGGCTTTAATACCGAACTCGACCGGTTTATTCTCTTTTCCTCTAACAATAGGTCTTATGTGCGGTTGAGATAAACTTACAATTCTATCCTTGACTTTTGTGGTATTGGTTTCAATCAGATAAAGTTGCTGTAAATAGACTTTCTTTACTGTCTTCAGTTTTTGTGTTATTGGCGCTGAGAGGTGAATACCTTTGGTTTGGTTCAAAAGTTTCTGATAGGCACTTATCCCTTTTCCTAATAGATACAACAGCGCTTTTCTTCTCTTTTTGGTGTCTTTAATACTAACTTTTCGTCTTTTAGAGAAAACAGATTGCTTGTTCTTATGTTCCTTGAATTTTGAACGAGGCATTTTGATTCCTGATAGCTTGCATAAGACTGGTATTTGCTCCTCCCAAAGAAAGCAGCAGGACTCCCACAGCAGTTTGACGTCAGTAGGAAAGCGCATATGCACCTCATAACACGTAGCGTCTATAAGCATAACATTCGTATTGTACATTTTCCCTTTCCAGGCATTAATCAGCGTTTGTTGAACTTTCTGCATATCACAATGTCTGGACAGATAAGTACGAATACGGCTTACAAATGCATTATCTCTGATAACTTCACCCACTTTCAAACGGCATCCGCAGAACATCTGATATGCCCAGTTAGTCTGGAAGGCAGCTAAGAGCTTTTCATCGCTTAAACCTGTGTAGTGCTTTAAAAACATCAAACCGAAATATCCTTGTCGAGGAAGGTAAGAAGGAGCTCCTGCCGGGTTTTTCTTAATAGGAAGCAGGCTCTCCAATTCTTGCCACGGAATTACATCGTAAATCCAGCCAAGTTCTGTAGAATTCTTGAAAAGCGGTACGCCGCCCGAATGATACTCAGGAAATATTGGGTTATCAAAAGAAATTAATGTAGTTTGCATCGTATTTTATGGCGTCAGATACCTTAAAATACACCAAAAACCCCGAAACTCCAAGAAATTGGCAGTTTTCGGGGTTCTTTTATTTCGTAATATATTGACAACTAATCTATTAAGGCTATTGAGTATTCCCTAATCATATACGAATCGCAGCGATTGTTATGGTTCATCCAAGCAATAAGGTATCTATTTTTTATGTCTTTTCAAGCTACTTTTTTTATTGTTTGACTGGACTTTGCAAAGTTATCCACAAAAGGAGCTTGGCTTTTGATTACTGCCACTGCCCTTAAAACTAACTTGTTTTTTATAGCATTTAATACACTTAAGGAGTGTTTGCCTTCTAACGTTTTTCTGTCGTAATATTGTTTCATTTCCGGATTACAATGAATGACAGACATAGCTCCCATGTGCAATATTTTCTTAAGCTCTTTATTGGCCATTTTATGTACTTTTTCTCGTTTCTTAATGCTTATGCCACTTGAGTGTCCAAAGGGGGCTACACCAGCATAAGATGCCAGTTGTTTACCTGAAATATTTCCTGCAAAGTTATTGGTACTGTTTTCTGGTTAATATCTTTTAATTCTTTCAAATACGTTTGATTTGCATTTTTCTGACTTATTAACCTTTTTCTTGAAGTCTGAAGGTCTTTCAATTACATCAGTTTTGGATTCAATGGCTGACTCATTTTAAGTTCATCTGACTCTTTAAAGGCATATTTGCATAGTCTTATGGCATCAATTTCATCCGCATCGGCGGTCCGAATTCTTGCCTCTGGCGATACCAAAACTCCATTTGATGTGAGCAGCATTGCCAATATGTAGTTGCAATCGGACCGCCGACGCGGTTAATCTTGTTACAAAATGCCCAAAGTAAACGATGATAAATACCTGTATTTTCGATGACAAGTACTGTGTTTTTATCAAAACTTACTTTATTACTTTTGAGCCATTTTTGAAAAGACTTTAAGCCAGGTTTGGTATTCTCAAATTGAGCCGATTCTATTGCTTGCTTCTGATGATTAACAACTGTCATCAGAGCCGCATCAAAAAAAGGCTTCGATACATCTATGCCGATAAAATGCCTAACATTGGTTTGCATACTTTTTATGATAAATTTGTGATAAACTAACCAATTTTAACCCATCGACCCAGTCCTTAATAATGAGTAGTTAACTCTAATTGTTATATGGTCACTAAGGGAAAAATATCGGTGGCGGATTGAATCGAAGCATAGGTAATTAACCTTGGTGTTCGGATAATGTGTCGCCACCGAATGGTTAGTTCTTAATGTAAATGTCTTACTTATCCACATTTCAACAAAAGAAAAATCGGACCGCCGAAGCGGTAGCAAAAAGAAAACAATACAGTAATAACAGTTTTATTATAAATAACTAAAGTACAAATCTAAAGGGCGCTCCGATTCTAAACCAATAATATTATTTTGAACCCAGTCGTAGAATACCTTTTTATAAGCATCATCAACGAGTATTTTTCGCTTCGGCGATCCGATTCATTCTTTCTAATAATCTAAACAATGTTCTATCAACAGATGAGCCTTTGTTCCATCATGTATATCAGCTGCCTGCACAACCACTCCCCAAACTAAGCCAAGCGTATCAACAATAAGATGCCTTTTTCGACCATTAACAAGCTTATTGCCATCAATACCCTTATCTTGATTTACAAATGGAGCTGACTTAATTGACTGACTATCAATACATAATAAACTGGGTGTCGCTTCTTTGTTTTGACGTATCCTTTCTTTTGAATTTAGACTACTATTAAGTGTCTCTAAAGTTCCATTTACTTTCCACCTACGAAAGTAATACAGGGCTGGCTTACCAGTAGATAATTTGCCAGCTTAATTTAGAATGATTTAGATTTCTCCATTGAGTCCCTATCCGAAGAATTTCTAATATCCCATTTACTATATCTCTTAAATTATGTTTCCGTTTTCTATTATCCTTTAAAATTTCTTTGATAACTTGCCATTGGGCATCAGTCAATTCTTCGAATTGGGTTTGCATTAAATTTGGGTTTGGTCACTTTAAATTTAAGCAACTGATGCCCTTTCTTCAAAATTTAAACATGCTTTAAATCTCTCTGGTACGGCTATCGAAAACTGATGCAATAAAGATTTGAGCCGAATCTTTTGTCGTGATAATTCTTTCGATAAACGATAACGCTGACGTAGTAAACTCCTGTCTGCTTCTAATGTCCTACTTGGGATGTCTATACCTCTTATTTGGCCTCCTCTTAATGACTTGGCTAATTTATTACTATCTGACTTATCACACTTCTGTTGGCGTTCCTTGTGTGTTGTTAGTACATCAGAGGCATGAATAACCATACAATCTACACCTAAACTACGCAATTGTCGACAGGCTTCAAAGCCGCTAAATCCTGATTCATAGACAGCCTTATAGTTCGCTCTAGGAAACATCCGACTTAAATATGAACTTAGTTGATGGGCATTAGGTGCCTGACTAAAACTCTTATGATATACATCTCCACAGAGTATTGTCACTTGCCAACTCTTTAGATGGCAATCGATCCCTACATAGATCGTTTGCCGTTCAAAACTTTTTATGTTAATTTGTCTTTGCATAAGCCGCTTTTTTTATTTGTTGATTGGTACCTACAAATTTAAAAAATTGGCTTGTGCTTTTCTTAAACAAACATAACACCTCTACGATAACCCCATTGGTCAAATTGTACACCTACACGTGCTGTTGGCACTGCCGTCGGGCGTTGCGAAACAAAATTAACAGCACCACCAACTGCCTCTGGTCCGTAGATAGAAGAAACCGGCCCTTTTACTACTTCAATAGAACTTAGGTAAATATTGGTTTTTAGTCAAAAATCAAAAGTTGTTTTAGGATAAGAGCTGCCTGTTAGGTAGCTCTTTATTTCTAAAAAAGTACCTTATAATAAAAGTTTCTAAAAAAACAGTATATGTAATAAAAGAAGATTTATCTTGTCTTTTCATTAAGCCTAATATCTTATATAGATATGAAAAGACATATACTAGCTCTTCTATTTTATACATTAACAATCAGTAAACTATTTTCCCAGTCATCAGTTCCTGGCGATAATTTTGGTTATACTCAGGGGGCTTTTGCTGTATCAGATGCTGGCTCTGCCACTTATCATATCCCATTCGTTATTCCTGCCGGGACAGCCGGTTTGCAGCCGAAATTAGGACTTAGTTATAATAGTCAGGGAGGCAATAGTTTCGTAGGGTTAGGATGGTCTTTAAGTGGACTTTCAAGTATTACCCGAAGTTCTAAAACGCGTGCACAAGATGAGACAGCGGACATAAATCAGCAAACGAAAGCCGTTTCTGTAGGAATAAATTATAATAAGTCTGACCGTTTTAGTTTAGATGGAGAAAGATTGGTACTGGCTCCGGAATCTATCAATACTGCTATTCCGTTTGATGATAATTACGGTAATGATCAGACAATTTATTATACAGAGCAAAATAGTTTTAGCAAAATAGTTCTTTTTGAAAATGCCACCACGCTAAGCCCACAATATTTTAAAGTTTATACCAAATCAGGTTTAATATTTGAATACGGCAATACAATCGATAGCCGGTTAGTTGATCCAACAAAAAATGCAGCCTATCAATGGCTTGTGAATAGAATAGAAGATAGAAATGGCAATTACATGACCTTTTCTTATACACAAAATGCCAGTACAGGAGAGGTTTACCCTGATAAGATAGAATATACCGGTAATACTGCCGGTAGCCTGATTCCTTACAATAAGGTGCAGTTTATCTGGGAAAACCGTCCGGATAAATCTACCGTTTATGGTATTCGTTATCAACAAAAAAACACTTACCAGAAACGATTAAAGTCAGTTCAGGTCTTATATCAGTCAACTTTAGTACGAGAATACAAGTTATCCTATATTTTCGATCAATATTCTTTACTATCTCAAATACAGGAATGCGACGGAAGTAATTCTCAGGTATGTTTAGAGCCAACCATATTCGATTGGAGTAATCTGCAACAAGGCGTAAGTGCAGCTACAGAAGTAACAGGCGTACCTGCTACAACCCCTGAAAAAAGATTGTTTGGTGATTTCAATGGGGATGGTCTGACTGATATTGCCATCTGGGATGTTCCGGCAAATAGTATTAATTTCTCTCTGCAATTTTATATCAATAATGGTAACGGAGGATTTGCTCATTCGCCCTCAAGCGGTAGCACGACTGCATTAAGTAATGGTGGCGATTTTAGAGTTCAGGTAGGAGAAATCAATGGAGACAATATCAATGATATTATTCTTACCTGGAATCCTTCTCCGGCAGGAGAAAACTATTTATTTTTTATTTCTAATCCCCCTGTTCCTTCTCAGGGGGCCTCTTATACGTATCCCTGTATTTATTATACAAAACGGGGCACGATGGCTGGTACACCCTGGAATGATTATATAGTAGATATTAACCAGGACGGATTATCAGACTTTGTTGATTTAAGTTATGAAGCTGGTACCAATAAACCGGTACTATCCAGAACTCAGATAGCAGTAAAACTACCAACTAATTCGGCAACTGCTATGTCGTTTTATGAATCTGTGCAGGGTAGCCTTGCCGGTAGTGGTTACAACGCCAGTTGGAGCAGCAGTGCAGAACCTGAGGAATTTTTTGAAGACCTCAATAATGATGGTTTAACTGATATTTTTATCGTTGACAAAGCAGATGGTAAAAACGTAGCCATTTTTACAGAATCAAGTCGAACAGTAGCTGATGCTCCTACCCGAAATAATCAATTCAGAGCTCGCATAACTACAGGACAAAGAAGCCTGCTTGACCAATCCTGGCTAGCAGGGTCATCAAATAAAATTAACCTGGTTGACTTAAATGCGGATGATCTTCCTGATATTTTAGTAGTAAAACCTAGCACTAACCAGGTACTCATTATTCCCAACAAAGGTGATAAGGATTTTGAAGTGCAGGCCAATCATATTACTCTGGATGTATCAGGCTCCATCATTTCAACCTATCCGAATGTATTGCCGAATGATTTCAATGCCGATGGGTTAATAGACCTCACTTTTTATGAGACAACTAATGGCAGTAACAGAACTTACCTGAATGCAGGCGGATTTGTTTTCAATTTTTCTGCTCCATTAGCTGATGCTATGCCTGTAGTAAGATTTAAGAATACCGGAGCGAATCCTAAACCTCAGGTCAGCAATTTCTTAAAGGGCTCTCATAGTGATTTGCTATATTTTAATGCTGCCAATAGTAAATGGTTTGTTCAGAAATTACAACAGAATGCAGGATTCACTATTAAGAAAATCACTAATGGCGCGGGGCTTGCCACAGAAATTCGTTATGATAATTTGCTGAATACTTCTTTTTATGAAAAAGCCGGACAGGTAACCTTCCCAAATGTTGATATACAATCGCCCTTATATATAGTTTCCAAAATTAAAACGCAAACATCTACAGGTGATGAAACAGCCAAAAGATACAAGTATTTTGGAGCCACTATCAATGTAGAAGGTCGTGGATTCAGAGGTTTTTCGAGAATTATTGAAACAGATACGATTACAGGTATCTATGATATACGCTATTATAGACAAGGTGACGACCAATGGAAATATACGGGCGAAACACTTATGAAAACCGAGCGTTTTTATTCGAATGATGTTTTCATTGCCAAAACCGAACATACTCCTCTTTTGATCTCTTACCCAAATGATGCCTATGCTAAAAGTTTTCATGCCTATGCAAAGGAAGAGATAACTTATGATTACGTTAATAATAAAATTCAGAAGGTTCGGAAATTACACAATTCATACGGTAATCCTACTTATGTTGTAGTAGATTATGGAAGTGGTTTTAAAGATTCCACTGTTAACGTCTATACTGATAATATATCCTCCTGGTTATTAGGAAGATTAACGCAGGCAACAGTCAATCGTTTTGCTACTGGAAAGCCAACTATTGTCAGACAAGCTACTTTTGTATATGATGGAATTACCGGGTTACTAACTCAGGAAACCTCAGATGCTAATCTTGACCCTCAACTTCGGGTTACTAAAACCTATACTTATGATACTTTCGGTAATATCACTCAAAGCACTACAAATGCCTGGAACGGAACCACCTATCAGGACAGAAGCGTTCAAACCAGTTATGATGCATTAACGAAACGGTTTATTGAAACAACCATAAATCCGTTAGGACATACTTCTACGGCTACTTTTGAGCAAAAATTTGGTCTGCCGCTTTCTCAAACCGATCCTAACGCCCTCACAGTCACTTATGAATATGATGGTTTTTCAAGGCTTATCAAGCAGACAAATCCTGATGGTTCCTGGCTGGCTACAGTTTTTCGGAAAGCCAGTACTACACATTTCCAAAGCCCTGCAGAGGCCGTTTTTTTGACCTATAATCAGGTAAGTACCGGACAAATCTCTATTGCACAATTCGATTCGTATGGGAGAGAAATCCAGAAAAAATCTAAGGGTTTTGATGGCCGCTGGGTCATTACAGACAATATTTATACACGTACCATCTCACCTGATGTAAGAGAAATTATTAAAAACCCATACCCCTATTATGACGGAGAATCATCAACCGGGTATAGCCAGAAAGAACTGGATGAACTGGGGCGATTGGTATCTCTAAAAGAAACTCAGACCGGAGGCGTAAGGTCTGCAACCACTCTGTACGGAGGCTCGCTCACTGAATTCTTTAATTTTAAAAATCAAAAAAAATCTGATGTTGATGATGTAAAAGACCGGATAGTAGAAAGTAGATGGAATGATGGCAATAGTGTCTTTTTTACGTATGATGCCGCAGATAATTTATTGACTATTAAAGATTTCAAAGGAAATACGATTACTAATGAATATGATGCCAGAGGTTTTAAGACAAAAATGATTGACCCTGATATGGGCACCTATTTGTATGAGTATAACGGTTTCGGCGAACTGATTAAACAAACTTATCCTAATGGAAATATTGTCACGATGACATATGATAAATTAGGGCGGGTATTAACCAGAGTAGATAACGATGGCACAACAACAAATACGTATGATGCAGGCAATAAAGCCATCGGTAAATTAAGCAGTATCAGTAGTTATGTTTCAACCCATTCATTTGTTTATGATATTCTTGGTAGAAAGAGCCAGGAAGCCGTTACCGTCAACAGTCAGAGTTTTACTACCACTTATACCTACGATGCAAAAGGCCGGTTAAATACCCTTAGTTATCCTGCCTCCGGACTAGTGCTAAGAAATGTTTATAATACTTATGGCTATTTATATGAGCTGCGAAATAATGCCAATAATGGTCTTTTCTGGCGCCTCAATACCATGGATGCCAAAGGCAATATCTTATTACAGGAGTTTGGTAATGGCGTAAAAACAGAACAGCAGTACGAAGATGCTACCCAATATCTGAAATCCATTCGCTCTTACCTGAATAGCACTACGCTACAGCATTTTAGTTTTGAGTTCAATGAGATGGCTCATCTGACTAAACGCAAAGACGAAAAGCGCAATAAAACCGAAACATTTGAATATGATAATATTAACCGCTTAATTACTACCAGGATTAATGAGGTTGCAGCTACTTCACTTACCTATGATGAACTCGGAAATATTACGTATAAATCAGATGTAGGCTACTATGAGTATGGTGGCGTAAACAATGGCCCACATCGGTTATTAAATGTGCGTACCAATAGCGATAGCGTACAATGCTCTTTTAACCTCAATATTAATACAACTTTTACCTCATTTAATAAAGTAAAAGAAATATCAAACGATACCGCACGGGTAGAAGTATTCTATGGCCCGGATCAGCAACGTATCATGCAGAAGATGTATGTACGAAACGTGCTGACACGTACAAAACTATACATTGGTGGCTTAGTAGAAATAGAAAGTTTTGCTGCGGGCAAAACTAAAACTACCACTTTTGTAGGGGACATCGGGATTCAGATAACTGAAACTCAGGGAGCTACTACCACAACGCAGATGAAATACTATCTCAAAGACCATTTAGGATCAATTACAGGCTTAACTGGAAATGCGGGGGTATTACTAGAAGAATATAGCTATGATGCCTGGGGGAAAAGACGAAATTCAGACTGGACGGTATTGAATAGTGACTTTAATGGTAGCCAGGACAGGGGCTTTACTAATCATGAGCATTACGACATCTTTGCTATGATTGATATGAATGGGCGTGTTTATGACCCAATATTAGGCCGTTTCATACAGGCTGACCCATACATAGAAGATTTCACAGATTTACAGGCACTGAATCGCTATGCGTATGTAGAGAATAATCCATTGAGTTATACTGATCCTAGTGGATATTTTTCCTTTAAAAGGCTATTTAAAAGTATAAAAAAGGCCGTAAGTAGTGTTGTAAAAGCGGTGGTAAGTGTAGTAAAACCAGTGGTTAATTTTGTACAGGAAAACTGGAAGCCATTATTGGCTACTGCCGTTGGTATTGGAGCGGCAGCATTTACAGGAGGCGGGTCGCTTTTACTCTCTGGAGCTGCAGGCGGATTTGCAAGTAGTGTAACAGGTACTTTGTTAAATGGCGGTGGATTAGGTAGTGCCCTAAAATCTGGATTTAAAGGGGCTATTTTAGGTGGACTTTCTGCGGGTCTCACATCTGGTGTTGGTGATTTAGCTGGCACATTCTCATCAAATTCTTTAGCCATAAAAATAGTTGGACACGGTTTGGTTCAAGGAACTATGTCAGAAATATCAGGAGGTAAGTTTATACACGGTCTTATTACAGGAGCAATCTCCGGTGGTACCGAAGATTTTATAGGATCAAACTTTGGTGAAAACAGCTCAAAGATAGTTGCTGCTTCTGTAGTTGGAGGAATATCTTCTGAATTAACAGGAGGTAGTTTTTCAAATGGCGCAATGACTGGGGCTTTTGTAATGATGTTTAATAAATTATCACATGAAGATATTGAAGATTACATAAATAATGAATGCTCATCTTGTAACATTCCGGTATTTGGTGCAGGTGTTAGAGCTGGATTATATTGGGCAAATGGTGATAAAGGTATTGCTTTCGGATGGGGGGCTGCGGGAATATTAGAAGGTTATGGAACAATATATGCACCTCTTGCAAGTATTGAATTTAAAGTTTATCGAGTTTATGGCGGAGAAGCAGTAGCTAATGGTAGATATTGGACAAATGTAAATCCGACAAATATAGCAAATTATCGTAGTGTGGCAGGTCTACCAAATAGCAACTCAGGTAGATTTGTAAGTGAGGGAAGAGCGAGGCTTACAGATATAAATAAAATTACCCGTGCGAAGCCTTTGGATGGTAATCCCGGAGGTGTTCGAGAAATTCAATTAGCCCCAAACAGGGTACGAGTTGACAGGGTATCAGAAATTAATCCAAACTTTTAACATTTATGAAACTATCTTACTTTAAAGTTTCTGTTTTACTATTTTTTTTCTTGTGGACTTACTTTAATGCACTTTCTCAAACCACTACCCTTCTGACCTATGACGCCAATGGCAATCGTACTAAGAAGCAGATAGTTGGTAGTAGTCCGCATCCAAGCATCTCTGCGAGTCTGGAGGCAGTTAACCCCGGGCAAGCCAGTGTACTTACGGCTTCGGGGTGTACAGGTGGTAGTGTGGTTTGGTTACCTGTCAATCAGACTGCTAATCAAATTACTGTAAATCCTACAGTAACTACTCAATATACTGCCCAATGTGTAATAAGTGGATGTACTAACAGGGGTTTTGCCCGCACTACTGTTACAGTAATACAGTGCCCTACGGTAACTTTAACTGCAGGAGTCAATGCAACAACTGTAAAGTACGGGCAAAACGTTTATTTATATGCTTTTGGCTGTGATAATGGGACAGTCAGTTGGTCTACAGGGCAAATCGGTACACCTATCAATATCAAAATTTATGGACCTTCTAATACTTTTATTGCAAGTTGTAGTTTTCCTTATTGTCCTAATGTAAGCACGGCAAGCATAGTAGTGTCAGGAATTACAGGATGTGGTGAAGGAGATGTATTAGTAACCGCACAAAATGGCAATTGGGATGCTCCTACCACTTGGATATGTGGACATATTCCAAAGCTTAGTGATGAAGTGTACTTAAATCACGAGGTACAAGTTAATGTTAACGGCTCTACTAAAGGAATAATTATAGGAAATGGTTTCCTCAATTATCCTAATGCATCCTCCCTTACTTTACCTCAAAACTAATTTGAAATCATGAAAAATTTTTTTTTAATATTCTTTTTTACTTCTAGTGTTTTAACAGCTCAGGATCAGATTAAGATCGGAGCAAATAAATTTCTTCATACCAAGAGTGACGGAAGTGTATTTTTAGGAATTAATTCTGGAATAAATGTTAATGGTGGTATAAGAAATATAGCTTTAGGATATAATTCTGGGCTTAACCTTACTGCAGGTAGTAATAATACTTTTATTGGATATGAAACCGGCAAATCTATAACTACTGGCAATAGTAATACTATTATTGGTTTTCGGGCAGGCCTATTAAGTATATCTGGTATAAATAATTCTTTTTTGGGATATGCAGCTGGTTATAATATTCAAGGTGATCATAATACAGCTATTGGTACGCATGCCGGACGATACGCTTTCGATGTAGATTACAATACCTTTGTAGGAGCTGAGGCAGGGCAGGGAAGTGATGCTGCAAGAAATTCTGGAGGTAACAATTCTTTTTTTGGGTTTTCTGCAGGCAGGCAAAATACTACTGGTAGTGATAATGTGTTTATTGGTAGAAGTGCCGGGCATTATAATACTACAGGAGCCGAAAATGTTTTTATTGGTAGAAATGCCGGTTCTAATAGTATATCAGGCTATGAAAATATATATATCGGCAGAGCCGCAGGGAGTGGAACAAGTTCGGTGCCTAATTTGGGATCAAGAAATACTTTTGTAGGAGATATTGCAGGAGGCTATAATTACACAGGTGAGGATAACGCATATTTTGGATATAATTCGGGCTTATATACTACAACGGGAACTAAGAATACATTTATTGGAACACTGGCTGGTAGCGGTAATAGTGCAGTAAGAAATATTGGAAACAATAATACTTTTCTGGGATATTCTGCCGGTAGAAACAATTCAACTGGCTCAGAGAATATTTTTATTGGCAATAATTCTGGTGGCAATAATTCAACAGGTACTTCTAATATTTACATCGGAGCCATCTCGGGTTTTAAGGCAACAACAGCTAATAATAATGTCTTTCTGGGTTTTTATGCAGGCAGTGAAAGTACAATTGGTGGGAGTAACACATTTCTGGGAAGTTTATCAGGTTCAAATAATGTAGAGGGTACTAGTAATACATTTGTTGGCTACGCTTCAGGCTGGAAAACTACCGCAGGAAGCAATGTGGCCATTGGTAGAAGTGCCGGTGCATTCAATACTACTGGTATCCGAAATACTTTTATTGGGACATTGGCAGGATTAGGAGCCGAAAGTACTAATGTTGGTTACGATAATACCTTTATCGGAGAATCGGCCGGGTTAAAAATCTCTTCTGGTGCGACTAATACTTTTGTTGGCAAATCTGCTGGTTCTGAAAACTTAACAGGAGGCAGCAATGTATTTATAGGTTATCAATCAGGTAATATAAATACTACAGGAGAGTTTAATGTGTATATAGGCAATAATGCCAATGGTTCTGGTGCCAATGCTGCCATTCTTCAACGTTCTGCCGCCATTGGTTATAATGCCAAAGTAGCTATCAGTGATGCGATTGTTTTAGGAGATACAACCAATAATAATATAAAAGTAGGTATAGGTACTGCAAGCCCTCGTTATCGGCTGGACGTAAAAGGCGTAGTAAATATGAGAGTAGGGTTCAATAGTCCTGCTATGAAAGTAAATGATAAAGAATACCTTACTTTGGATGAAAGAGGGAATTTTATTCTACCTGATTATAAAATCCGGTATACGCATTTAAATGAATGGTCTGATAAAGTATTTGAGCCTGATTACAAAATCGAAGCCATTGATGAGGTAGTTAAATATGCCCTGGCCAATAAACATTTACCTGATATGCCTTCTGCAAAAGAACTGGTAGAAAAAGGGACAGATATGAAGCAACTACTAGCAACTATGGTAGCTAAAATTGAAGAGCTGACTATCTACGTAAATCAGGTTCATGAAGAGAACCATAAGTTAAAAAAAGAAATAGAACTATTGAAAAAATAATCCGACGCTATGAAGAAGTTACTTATATTACTTTGCATTTCAACACAGGTTTCCCTTGCTCAGAATCAGATTAAGGTAGGAACAAGTAGATTTATACATACAACTGGTGGATCAAATACATTTGTAGGGATTCTATCAGGTAATAATATTTCAAGTGGAGAGGGTAATACTTTTTTGGGAGCTTCTTCCGGGCTATCTAATACTACCGGAACCTGGAACACATTGATAGGAGCAAATGCAGGTAGAAATACTGCTAGCGGGAGTTATAATACCTTTGTTGGTACCAATGCCGGAAATAAAAACCTGGCGTCCTATAATACTTTTATTGGCGTACAGGCTGGTGCTAACAATACTAATGGTTCTGCTAATACTTTTGTTGGAAGTACTTCCGGATATGAAAATACTACAGGGTTAAGTAATACTTTTTTAGGAAATGCTGCCGGAAGGTATAATACCGCTGGGTCTCAGAACACTTATATTGGTTATGATGCAGGTTGGCAGGCTCAAGGCGACTTTAACGTAATTATTGGTAAGAGTGCAGGAGGATGGGCAACTACTGGCAGTAATAATACAATTATTGGTTGGCTTTCTGGGGTTGGTAGTCAGAATGACAATAATACAGGTTCTGAAAATACTTTTTTGGGCAGCTTATCAGGGCAAAGTAATTCAACTGGCTATAGCAATACGTTTATCGGTAAAAGTGCTGGTCAGGCAAATTCAACAGGGCATTTCAATACATATATGGGTTATTACGCAGGTGCTAGTGGCACTACTGGTGTAGGTAATACTTTTATCGGCTTTTTATCCGGATCAAATAATCTTACAGGAATAAATAATACATTCATAGGGCATGGCTCAGGTTGGAGAAACACCTCAAACAGTAATGTTGCCATTGGTATAAATGCCGGTGCGTTTAATACGACAGGATTCAGCAATACCTATATTGGCACGCAATCAGGTATGGGAGTGGAGAACACAAATACCGGAAATAATAATACTTTCATCGGAGAGTCTGCCGGACTAAAAATCTCTTCCGGTGCTACTAATACCTTTGTGGGCAAATTGGCTGGTTCTGAAAATTTAACAGGGGCTTCTAATGTATTTATAGGCTATCAATCAGGTAATGCAAATACTTCAGGGCAATTCAATGTTTACATTGGCAATAATGCCAATGGGGCCGGTGCCAATGCAGCAACACTCCAACGTTCTGCTGCCATTGGTTACAATGCCAAAGTATCAGTTAATGATGCGATAGTTTTAGGAGACACCACTAATACCAATCTAAAAGTAGGTATAGGTACTGCAAGCCCACGGTATCGTCTGGATGTGAAAGGAGTAGTTAATATGAGAGTAGGTTTCAATAGTCCGGCGATGAAAGTAAATGATAAAGAACTGATAGCTTTAGATGAAAGAGGTAATTTTGTTTTACCCTATTTTAAGATACGCTATAGTAGCGTAAACGAATGGTCGGACAAAGTATTTGAGTCTGATTATCAAATACAATCTATTGAAGAAGTGACAAAATATGCCTTAGAAAATAAACATTTACCCAATATGCCGACAGCAGAAGAGGTTGTTAAGAATGGCATAGAAATGCAAACTATTGTTGCCAAATTGTTAGAAAAAATAGAGGAACAAACACTTTATATTGATAAGATAAATAATGACTATAAAAAACTACAGAAAAAGGTAGAAGAATTGGAAAAAGAGATAAAAATTAAATAATGATAAAACTTGTCTGGTCTTAAAATAAATTGACTAAAATGTCACATTTACAGCAAGTGGAGGCAAGTTATTATATTTCTAAAAATATAGGCATATCTTTAGAGATTGTTTTGGAATTATAGAAATTAGTTAAAAAATGAGAATCGGCGTATCTTGTTATCGACCAAAACAACAAGATATTGCAGACAAGTTTTTCTGAATTAACCGATTCTCAATGGCAAGTTATTAATATAATTATAGATGACCAAAGAAAGCGTAAACACAGTTTGCGGACCATCATCAATGCAATTTTTTCACTCAATAATGGAGGAGTTCAGTGGAGGAGTTTAGATAGTAAATATCCCCCATGGCAAACAGTCTTCTATCATTTCACTCAATTCAAAGAACGAGGGATTTGGGAAAATATTCTCAATACTCTTGTAGAAAATGAGCGAAAAAGACAAGGGAAAGACGACACTCCAAGCTTAGTAGCCATTGATAGTCAGAGTGTTAAGAAAATTCAGTTCACTAATGAAGAAACTGGAATTGACGGTGGTAAAAATGTAAATGGCAGAAAAAGAACCTTAATAGTTGACAGTCTTGGGCTTCCTTGGTCTATAAAAGTTACGGCAGCTAACATTTCAGATAACCAAGCAGGAATTTTAGCGATTGATTTATTGGCTGGTAAAGTTCCAAGATTAAAAAAAATAACAGCCGACTCGGGTTACAAAGTTGCTTTCAAAGAACACGTAGAAACAAATTATGCATGGAAAGTCGAGGTGATGCAAAAACCTGAATCAACCACAGGATTTATTCCTCAAAAAGGACGTTGGCAGGTTGAAAGGTCTTTTGGATGGCTCAATTTTAGACGAAGGTTATTCCGAGACGTTGAAAAAACGATACTTTCATCAGAAGCTATGCTTCAAATTGCTTTTATCTCTTTGATTATCAATAGAATGTGATTCCAAAACAAACTCTTAGATGTGAAAATCAAGACTAAGGTTGAATAATTACTTAAAACTTAAGAAATTAGTAATTATAAACTTGATGTAGTAGGACAGCAAAAGCTCATTCAGATATTCGTAGGAAATTAAGGTTGTGGTACTAAATGTATGATGAGTTGGATAAATAAAACAAGGGAGCGAACTTTGCCATTATTATGTCTCAAATAATAGTAAAGCTAGATTGCCCCCATTGTTTCTCTGCAAAAGTACAATTCCATTGTGGGAAAAGAATGGTTTAAAAAAGAATAAGACTCAAAATTACAAGTGTACAGATTGCAAGAAACAGTCGCGGACGATCCGATTCAGTATGAGTACCTATATTGGGGTGCAGCAATTAGTATTAAACGCCAGATTATCAAAATGTTACTACATGGTAGTGGGATTACAGATATTGCTAGTGTTTTAGGTGTCAGCAAAGGTTGCGTAATACGAATTCTTTTAAAAATACGGAATCAAATAACGTTAAAACCGAGCAAGAAGCTTTATCATAAAGTACAAATTTATGTGTAGGTAAGAAGAAGAAAAAGGTATGAATCATTTATACCTATGATGCTGAAACGGATGAAATTATAGCAGTCACAGCTGTTAAACGCCGTAAAAGACCTTTACAAACGTCTTGAAGGCATCACAATTGATTGGTTTTGTACCCCTCCTCGAACTAATGTCGAACCGCTTCTTGAATGATTTAGAAAAAATATTCCGCCTTGAAATTGCTGTATAGGTTTGTACTTAAATCATAAATATCTACTATGAATCGTTATAATCAAGAAGGTTTTCAGCAAGACAGATCATAGGAGGCTGAATGGGGGTATAATCGAACCTTTGATTCCGATTCTAACTTTTTTGGATACAAACTTTATATAAACAGAAAAATAGGTTCAAGAATTCTATGATTGTTTGAATTCTAGCTGATTTTCAAAAGAAAAAACAAATTCATTAACGTTGTGTAAAAATAAAAAAGCTCTCATCCCTAAATATTCTCTCAGATTCGATTAGGAATTAAAAAGAGCCTAGAATAATAATAAACTTTGGTATCTAGATACAAAATCATGGCTCTAAATTCCCGCAATTATAGGAAGAATGGCTTTGGAAATTTACTACCTCCTAAAATCGAAAAGACATTCTGAAGTTTGAGTCTCACATCAGTTTTAAACTATTATTAGGTAAATTGTAAAAAACTAAATTTAAATCAACACTTTGAAGAAAATTAGATTTTTATTATCTGACAATATATACATTCCAATTTCTCATATTTAAGATTGAAAATAAGGCACTTACAGTCAATTATTACTTATAAGAAATGTGAGATTTATTCTTAGCTAAAGTCAGTTGTCTGTAATATCAAATCTTAATTTTTACAGGTAAATTTTACAGTAAAGTCTAATTTGAAAGAAGTATATCTATTACATATCTTAAGAAATATAGAATAAAGTTTACCTCAGACTCTAATTAATTGCGTAAAAGACTTTTTACTGTTAAAAAATTTCATATTCACTTATTAATTCCAATAATACAAGCAGATATTAGTTCGTCCAATGTATTCGAATATTGACAGTTTTCCAACAACCAAATAAGGTGTTCTCTATTAAGCTTCACATTCAGATAAGTCATATCTTTCAAAGTATATATTTGCCGTCGCCTTGTCTTAAGGGCTTTAAGATTGTCAAGTTCCGGAACAAGAATATCTAACCATAAATCAGCAAATTGATTTAAATCAATATAATTGTCATCTTCAGACTCTGGATTGAATAAAGTTAGTAGCCTTTCAGCGTTTAGTTTATCCTCCCGAGATTTGAAAACCTTTGTTGCATAATACTTTAATATTTTCTCTCCTTGCTCCAATGCTCTTCTTTTCTTCCAGGGCAATAACGCTTTTTCTTGTTTCCTAAGCTTATGAATAATTTGCTTGATGGTAAGTAATGTATCAACCTCTTTCCACCTTCTCTGAATAATATTTGCTTTATTCAGATAGAGTTTCAGTTTTTCAGATATCTCAGAGAAGTCTGTGTATCCTCTGTTTTTCTCATCAATAAACAACCATTTAGGGCTTTTATTAGTACTTCCTCGAAAAGCAAAAAAACACCAGTTCTTATCGGTTTCAATAAAGCTGACAGCTGTTTTAACTGTAGCTTCAACGTCTTTATATAAGTCATATGTTTTATGGTCAATTAATGCCCCTTCCCCCTCAATCAAATTGTATAAGTCCTGAGTACTATCCCGAACCCCGTCCCACTCACGTTCTTCTTCCACATATTCATTGTATGCACGAATAATGTTTTTTGTATTAAGATCATCTTTTAAGTGTTTTTCATAAATAGATTGAGGGATAGAAACATTATTGCCAATTAAATCCTCAGTTAGCAATAATGTATCAATCATTCGTTTATCTCCGTTTAAAGAAAATTGTTCCGAATCATCAGGCCACAGAACTGTTATCTCTTTATGCTCACAATCCATACGCTCCAAACGACCTATCCGTTGTTCAATTATTCTTAAAACACTAGGCATATCTAGTAATAGAATACAACTGGCATCTTGAAGATTAATTCCTTCAGACATGGCATCTGAACAAAGTGCAATAAGCTTATCTTGTGTCTGATTACCTAAAGCAAAAAGTTGGATTACTTGGTTTCTGTCGCGGGCATTGTGTCCTGCTGCTACGATTGTTTTTATGTCAGATCGCTTCTCAATAATCAATTTATGCAAGTAATCTAGGGTAATTACTGTGGAATCAAACGCTAATATCTTTTTATGCTCTTTGATATTATTAATAAGCGTATCAGCTTTGCTTTGTTCTCGTTTGCCACTTAGCTGCTCTGCTAATGCTCCTATTTTTTGATAAATTTCTATTTCAAAGTCACACGCTTTTTTGTATAAAGCTTCATTATATAACCATCGACTTTCTTCACCTAGTAAAGACTCATTGATGTGTTTTTTAGGAAGTGTTGAACAACATTTTTTGATTTTATCTAAAATGTCTCCTGATGGGTTTTTTGTGGAATTAATAGCAAATTTTTGATTAGCTGCCTTCGTACCATATAAATACTCAAAAAGTGCACAGTTGGAAGAGCGTAATTTAACTCTTACCATGTAAGCAGCCAATGCAGAAGCGGATATAAACCTTTGTTTAATGTATAGTCTTTTCTCTTCTTCTACGTGAAGATAATCAGGTATTTTCAGCGTCTGCAAATAATGAATACCCTTTAATTGTAAGGTTAAGGATAATATTTGTTGAGCAATAATTTTGTCTTTTTCGGTTTCTCCAGTGTTATATACTAAAGAATTTGTTCTCGGGTACTTACAGGTATGACCAAATTTGTTTTTATATTGATCCGGTTCCCTATCTATCATTTTATTCAACTCTCTTTTTGTGCGTCGCACAATAAATTGATTCACATATCGCTTTAGTTTCTCAAGATGACTTTTGTCTATACCTTTCTTTCTACTCTTTCTCAACTCCTGATAGGTCATTAAGTCTTCATCGCTTAAATTATCAATATCAAGTAGTTCAATTAACCGCAATAAATCATCTATCTTTTTATTAATAGGAGTAGCAGTAGAAAGTATTACATGACAAGACCCTTTGGGAATGATAGCTTTGCTTCGCTTTGACATTGGATGCAAATAATTGTGGGCTTCATCTATTACCAATATATCTGAACTTTGAATAGCCTTCTGTAACATGCGTTGGCTTTTATCCAATCCAAGACTTAATCTACCCATAGACTCAATTTTATTATAAAGGGAAAAATGCTCTTGTTCTTTTTCCCAATTATCAATTACCTGTTTTGGACATATAATCAAAGCATTAGAACGGTCTTTTCTTCCATTCTCCCATAACCAATGAAATAAGGTATAAGCAAGCGCTGTAGCAAATTTTGTCTTACCACTCCCAGTAGGATCTGCCACTAAAACACGTCCCTGATCCTGAATTATTTTCATGGCTCTGGCAATTCCTATTTTTTGTGAAGGCCAAAGATTGTGAGTAATCAGTGCTTGATACAAGGCAGGATAATCTTGCATCCACTTACTCTCCAGTATCTCTGCTATTGCTCTTGCTAAAGCTTCCTCCCAAGTAGCGTCTTTTAAAAGTTTACTAAACAGTTCAATTAGATCCTTATTATAATCTTGAGCAATACCATAATAGTATTCCGCAACACGTTTAATATCTTTATATTGACTTTCCTTTACTTCTGAAGATGATAATTCAACCCTGATATTTGCTTCAGTCTGATGCACTGTACCAGATTTGCTGAAGTTAGATGAACCTAGTATAGCTGCCTGATCTCCCACATAAATCTTCGCATGCAATCTGTCTTTTGCTTTGAATTGATAAATACCATTGTTTATTTTTTCTATAATATTTAATATAGGACCACATAAACGGATACTTACATTTTGCTTTACCCAATAGTTCTTGATCTCTGTAGGAAGTGAATAATGGGGAAGACGTTTACTTACCCGCTCATCAGGGTCAAATCCAATGACAATACGAACCTGTTGTAATTTGGGATAATCTGTTGTTCCAAAAACATCAATCAAATTAGCTAGCGAGGTGAATCCAGTAAGAATTAAGTAGCTTTCTGATTTTTTTATATCTCTCAATAAAATGTCTCGTACCTCTCGTCCCTGCTCTCTAAGATTCAACGGAAAATCTTCCTGATCGGGTAAGTCAAGCTGGTAGTTAAAGTCGAAAAGGTTAGGAGTTTTCATTATTATGCTTTTTTAAGAAACCATGTACTTGCAAAAATTAATGTTATATAATTTATCAGATAGCAATGATAGATGTAACAGGCCAAAAAAAATTATAGTGGGGAAGATGGTATTCTATTTTATTGACTCGGATTCATCTACATGTATGTGTTGAACTGCTAATTGTAAGTTTTATTGGTAAAAGTGTTTAGGACATTTCCGAACTTATTATGCAGGTTAACCCAAAATCGAGATGCCGTAAATTCTCTACGCCAAGGGCCCTTTTTTGTCTCAATAGTAAAAAAATTAGACCGTAATAGAATACAAGTTTTTTTTGCTCGGCTTACACATACATAACACAGTCTCTGGTCTTCAGCTAACGCTATTGGATTATTAAGACGATAATAATTAGGGAAATGGTTATCTTCCATTCCTAATAATATAACTACTTCAAATTCTAACCCTTTCGAACTGTGTCTTGTTGTAATAGTCACTTCATTTTCAGGGAACCCCAAATTAGCAAACCGCCTTATATCTGCAGTTTTTAGATTTTTCAGTTTAGCTTCCTGTAATAATTTATCTAAATTTCCAATTTCATTAGGATAAATCTCGGAATTGTTAAGAATAGTTTTAATATTAAGTTCATTGATTACATATTCCAGCCACATAAAACAGTTTTTGAATCCTTTACTCGTATAAAGTATTATATAAAATTGACTTTTTATTCGTATATTCTCCCATTCCTTCCTTGGATCATTGTGATCATTAATCAGCTTTTTCCAAAACTTGAACAAATCATCAAAAGATTGTTTTCCTTTCTCACAACACCACCTTGCACAATCCTGTAGCCAAACGGCAACCGCACTGTTTTCAAAATTCCAGTTTACAATAAAGAAAGAAATATATTCTTTCTGTAGAAACTGAGCCATCTCCTGGGCTTGTGCATTAGAACCTACGATGATTCCAATTTCATTCAGAGATACACCTTTAGCAATCAGGTTAGGGATTAATTTATCTGCGACAATCTCATATTGTGGATCCATTTCCTCCTCACATGTAATGAACAGGAAGTCTGCAACGTCATTTTTCAGTTTCTCTGCAACATACGAGGGAGCAGGTGGTTCCAAACTTAATGTCTCTAGTGATGCATCTATAATGGGTTGCGAGCTTCGATAATTGGAGGTAAGCTCAATAGTAGTGATTTCGTCATAGTCGGTAAGTTCTCTTAGAAATTCAGGATATCCACCATTAAATCCATAGATAGATTGGTTTGCATCGCCTACAGCGTATATTTTCATTCCAGCAAACAAAGCCAAATCCAACACCATTTCATGTAGGGCTTTTCCTAAATCCTGATATTCGTCGATTAATAACCATGGAAATTTACATTGTAGAGAACGTCGAACATATGCCTGTTCATTTATGATTTTAGCAGACAGGTTAATAATGTCTATAAAATCAATAAACTCTGTTTGGCGAAGCTTAGTTTCAAATATTATTGCCCCATTAACAACCAAAGGAGACGAAGTAGCATGAATATTACTTCGCCCATTTAAAGAAAGTGAACGATGCTTGTTTATATCAGTCAAAGACAAAGTCCGGCTATCTTTTATATTCAATTCCTTTAAAACACTATTGTAAATGCCATTTTTAATGTCATCGGAAAGAATTTTAATAGGTAAGGGAATGCCATACTGCGGGTACAAATGGGCAAAAGGTTGAATAATATGTAGTAGGCTGAAACTGTGGACAGTACCGATAAAATCCCTATTACCAGGAATATAGCCGTATTGCTTCAACCTTTTTTTGAGCTCTCGTACCGTTTCTCGACTATAGCTGATACAGGCGAGGCCAGAAGGTTTGTGTATTTCGGTTTTGTCTAATGATACCGCCTTTAATGCCAGTACCCGAGTTTTTCCGCTACCAGGCCCAGCAATGACCACCGTATTATTCGTTGATCGATAAGCTTCATATTGCTTCTCATCTTTTCTGATGAGTTCTAAATCTTTATAGAATTCATCATTCATGGGATTCTTTCACTTTGTTTACTATTACCTCAATTCCATCAAGTATATAATCAGGGAGCATTTCTTTTGTGAGCTCGTTTGCCAAACGCTGTGCAAAACGGCCCTTACTGATATTTCCCTCAATTTTATTTAGTGCCGACCAATATTTTTTATTATCCAAGGCATTTTCAAAGTTCTGTTGCATTTCTTCACCACCAGGTTTCAACTCTTCATAAACATTCTTGAGTGTTTCAATCCCTTTCGTATCCAATTCATTCATCATATCCACTTCCAATGTATAACTACCAATAAAGCATCCTCTTTCTTTGAAAAGCTTGTCTTGATCACTATAATCTTTAGGTATTTGTTCATTTGTTAGGAGACCAAGTTCTATTAGTGACTTAGCAATGATTTCATTTCCTCTGTAACCCCCAGGCTGCCCATTATTCATGACATGATAAAGTCTCTCTTCTTTATCTTCTCCTCTATCATTTTTGATTTTCTTTATTTCATAGTAATCACCGTCAGTAAATAATACCCAAGGGATATTAAGTGTATTAAGTAATAAAATATATGGTTTAAAATTGGTTGAATCAACATTGCAGACTACAATACCAAAATCGTCTAATGGAGTACCTGTGAGACTGGCAGCAGACGGAATTATGTATTCTTCAGTAATACCTTCAACCAGTATAATCGCTTTCCCAAAATAGATTTCGCCACGTTTCGCGTCAATATATCGTTCAATATCTTTTTTCTCTTTTTTGGATATGGCTAGATTTACCGTCGAAAATACTTTACTTGAGTTTCCTACGTAACGTATATGAACGATTGAGTTTAGCGGAGTAACAGAAGCTATATGTGTAGAATGGGAAGTAAATATTACAGAGGTATTACTATTATGCAAGACTTCTCTATAAATTAAACGTTGCAAAACAGGATGCAAATGAGCTTCCGGTTCTTCAATAGCAAGAATAGTAAATGCCTGATATCTATAGTTGTTTTCATCCATAAACTGATATAGAGAATCAAGATTCTCACCATCAATATCTTCCTTTAAAACATAATTCCCTTTTTCGGTCTTTTGATATAGATTGGCTAGTAGTTTGTTTGTGTCTTTTTCAGAAAGCGAAGCAAACAATTCCTCTTTTATTACAGGAATGATCGTTTTATCCTTTAATAACAACAGCATTAAGGATATGTAAAGTATATTCGCAAGACCCAAGCTTAGTTCTGAAACAGGCCGCTCTTTAAGCCCCATATAGACTTGCAAAGTATAAAGTAGTCGTTCTGTATCAATATCAAAATTTCGCAATGTGACTTCATTGTCTCTTTGAAGCCCCGATAAAATGGCGAATTGATTTGTCAAAGCGGCTTTGATATGAATAATCTCATCTAATTTTAAAATGCCGTCCGCAGCACCCTTTAATTCGTCTGAAATTTCTTGCAAATGTTCGACAGATATTTCATATTGTTTAACAAGTTTATACAATGGAGAACTTTTATTGGCTTTCAGCTCTCGCTCCACATCTCTTAATGCTTTTATTACATATATGTTTATAAAATTACGATCTTCAGCTCCAAACAATGCATTTTCATCATTCCCTTTGTAAATAAGGAACCGATAGTTAAGTATGTTTCCATATTCATCTTTATTGGGGGAATATTTATAAGTAATTTGTAAGGTAGGTGGTGCATCAGAGACGACCGCATCAGCAAATTGTGCAACTAGTTTTCGATTATGTTCATAACCCATAATCTGTAACCTGATCTCAATCTCAGCGCCCATTATCATGGGATTATCTATACTTTCATGAAAATCTTCGGGCAGTAATTCACGATCAGTATCAGAATAGTTTTTATCCAATATTAATTGGATTGCTCTCAAGAAGTTAGTCTTGCCTACATTGTTTTCGCCGATAATTACCTGTTTATGGTCAAGAGGCACGTCAACATCTAAAAAATTGCGAAAATTCTTTATTTGAACTTTCGATATAAACGGATTTTTCAGTTGAGCCATTAATATGATTGTTTTTATTGAGAAATTATCTCCACCTTACTTCTCCCGCTCTGCTCTTTACTCACTTTAATCTGTACTGGTATCCGTTCAGTCATCTCCTGCACATGAGATATTACACCTACCTTACGACCCTGGTTGTGAAGACGTTCAAGTGCATCCATAGCGATATTTAAGGTAACGGGGTCAAGCGACCCAAAGCCTTCGTCGATAAACAAGGATTCAACTTGCATTCGGCTGCTCGATAATGAGGCCAACCCTAATGCCAGCGCCAGCGATGTCAGGAACGATTCGCCGCCGGAAAGTGAATAAACTGTACGAACTTCATCACCCATATCTTGGTCTATCACCTGGAGACCTAGTGAATTTGGTATTCGTTGTAGCAGATAGCGATTGCTGAGCATGCCCAGGTGTACATTGGCATAGCTGAGTAATACATCCAAGGTATATTCCTGTGCTATGAGGCGGAACTTTTTGCCATCTGCGGAGCCAATAATATCGTTAAGTTTAGCCCAATTGTCTGTAATGAGTCCTTTTGTTTCAATAATACCTAGTAGGTCTCCTATTTTTTGCTTATTGGCAAGATCCTGCTGTAGTTGGAAACCGATTTCATTGTTTCGTTTTCCCTGCTGTTGAAGGTCTGTTCTTACTGTGTTCAGTAATTCGGTTAATACTTCCGCACTTCGTTCAGAAAGCCGTTGTTGCTCATGTTGCTTTAGTTGTGTATTACGTTCCTGTAATACGGAATCTGCTTGCGTAATAGCATCATCTATCGCCCTCAATGCGGTTCGTTCTGTTTCTATCCAGGCGACATCATACGTCAACAATTGCGATAATTGCTCTTCATCCAATGCCTGCGTATTGAGGCTATTAAATGCGGCAAGCCATTCGTGTATCTTTTGAGTAAAGGTTGCAGCATGTTGCCGTAAAGACGCTAAATCTTTTTCGGACTGCTCTCTTTGCGTGCCTGTTCGAGTAAGGCTTGTTTGTAACAGGTCCCGTTCAATCTTAATTTTTTCCAGTGCCTGCTGTGCTGTTATTACAGCCTGCTTTAAACCTTGCTCTATATATACAGCAGTTTCACCGTTAAAGATAGCCTTTCGTTTTTGGGTAATAATATCCTGCTGTTGCGTAACGGCATTAAGTGCGACCTGCTTTTTTTGTACATCCACTGAAGCATTGTGTAGCTGTCCTTTTGTTGCTTCGAGTGTTGCGGTCAATATTCCATGCTGTCGGGTGTCATCTTCCAGCTTTTGAATAGTGGCTTTCCATTTTTCGGCAAAGTCATTCATGTGTTGTTGGAATGTTACTGGATTAGTTTTCCAATGCGTAAACCAATCAGTTGCGACAAAGTAAACAGATAAGCTTTTCTCTATAGCGACAAGAGCATGGTTGTTGTTTTGTTGTTCTTTATGGTATTGAGTTTCTTGTTCATGTAATGATTGCAGTCTTCGCTCAGTATCTTTTACGGCATTACTGTTCTCGTTCTGCCTTCGTTCCAAGTCATTTATGGTGTTTTGTAGTGCATCCAGCTCCTGCTTTTTCTCGGCATACAACTGTATTTGTTGTTGCAGATTTTTTTGTTGTACCCTCGCATCCTGTAATTGCTGTCCCAGCCAGGTTGACTTTTGCTCATTAGGTATTTCAGCAGTTTGGGTGTAAATGGCAAAGCCTTCCCATGTTTTTTGATGCACTGCAAGTGCTGATTCTTTGGTATCTGTTTCGTGTTCCTGCAAAGCAATTGTTTCTTTTAAACTATTAACCACTTCTTTCAAACTGCTTTCTGTTTGCAGGCAGGTGGTATAAGCTTTATCATTTTGCTGATGTGTTGCTTCAAGTTCCGCTAACACATGATTCAGTTGAGTATGTTCGGTAACATACGGATGCGCTGTGCTGCCACAAACTGGACAGGACTCCTCAGGGATTAATTGGAACCGAAGGGCTTCCACATTTTCTGCAGCGGCGAGGCGTGCTTTTTCCAACATACGGAGCGATGAATCCCGCTCAGCGGTGGCAATCCCCAACTGTGCTACTGCCTGTGCGAATGACTGGGATCTATCATTTAATTCACTTTTATTATCAACGAGTTTTTGTTTTAAGGTATCCAGGTCTGCCTGGCCGTGGGATAATATTTTCCAGTGTGCTTCCGCCATAACTATATCTTCTATGCAAGAATCCGTAGATGCCTTTTCTTTTTCTAAAGATGAAATGGGTATAGCCACTAAAGCCCCCGAAGCGTTGGTATGTTTTTCCTTTTCTGCAAGTAATTGTTGGGTAATAACTGACAATTTTGTATCCAGTTCAGTTTTTGCCCGTTTCACTTCGGCTATAGCGGTTTGTGTGTGTTGCAGTTGAGGTAATAATGCTTGTGCAATATCCAGCAACTTCTCAGCATCCCCAAGCTTTGCACTGATTAAGCTATAATTTTCGGCAATCGGTTGCCGTGCGCTATTGTCTTGTTTCCATTGCTGTAATTGCGAAATAGAAGCCAGTAACTGTCGAGATTGCTGCTGCTGCGTCTGTAGTTGTTGCTGCAATTGCTGATTATTAACTTCTGCGGTCTTTACTTCTGTTACTGCCTGATTTACCTGTTCCGCTTTTTCTTTGATCTGTACATCCAATGCCCTTGCCTCCTCCAGTTGTGGTGCCGCTGCTTCCTGTTTCTGTATAGCCTCTACCGATGTTTCATTTGCGGTTTGCAATTGTTTATCCAATTCTTCCTGCTGCTGCTGCAGGATACCAAGCGTTGTCTGTAAATCTTGTAGTGATGCTATTTTTTCTGCCAGTTGCTTTTCAGTCGTCTGCTGTCCATCTACCCATGTCCGGGTAGGCTGCACTCGTTCCACCTGCTTTAATTGTTGTTCACGGCCTGCTACATTTTGTTTTGCTTCGATGGCCTGTGCTTGTGTTGCATGTGCCTCAGTGACGCTGGTTTGTAACACCTCAAGTTGTTTATGCCAAGCAATTTCTTTGGTTAACGCTTCCTCTTCTTTTTGCTGTATTGTTATGTTTTGTGCAAGTATTACTTTTTGTTGCTTTAAATCTTCTACTTCTTCTGATGTCAGCGTGGGAATGCCTTCTCTTTGCAGGTTTAGGTCTTCCAACTCCCTTTTCTCTTTACTGTAATTGACAAATATTTGCTTAGATATTTCTGAGTAAATACTGGTTCCAGTAAGCTTTTCCAAAAGGGCTGATTTTTCATCTTTGGCTGCTTTGAGAAAAGCTGTAAAATCCCCTTGAGCAAGTAATACGGATCTGGTAAATTGTTCAAAATTCAAACCCACCAGCCGTTCTATTTCTTCCAATATTTCATTTTTTTTGCCAGATATATCCGTGTTGGTGTCAATATTTTTTAAAGTGATAGAATATTGTTGGAGACTTCCATCAGCCCTATCTCTGGCTCTCCGTACTCGCCAGGTAGTCCTGTAAGGTTGTCCATCAACACCCACAAAATCCACTTCTGCAAATCCTTCGCCGGTTCCGTCTCTTAATATACCACGCACATCTCCCTGGCTGATGGCGCTTCCCTGTGCATCGGTTATTTCGATGCCGAACTCCCTAGCCTGCAAGTATCTGGGTGTTTTAGCATATAAAGCCAGGCAAAGTGCATCCAGGATAGTAGACTTTCCTGCACCGGTAGAACCTGTAATGGCAAATATCCCTGCGGAACAAAGAGGTTCACTACAGAAATCTATTTCTGTATTTCCTTCGAGAGAAGCAAGATTTTTGATTCGAATGGCTAGTATTTTCATCGTTATGCTTCCATTTCGCTTACTTCCTGAGCCACCTGCTGAAACAGTTTTAGCAGATCCTCGGGAATTGAGTTATTATATTTATTTTGATACACTTTATGTAATACATCCAGTGGTTTTAGATCATAGAGCTGTGTTTGAACTACTGCTGTATTTTTTTCCGGATTTATTGACGCAGTTTTGTAGCGTACATCAATTTTCACCAATCGCATATTTTTACCTGCAAGTGCTGTTTCCACTTTATGACGAATACCTGGTTCAGGACCATCCGCCGTTACCCGCACTTCCAGATAAGGGGCTGTATTGTAGTTTCCTTCCCATTGTGTCAACTGTTGTAGTGAATCAAGAACTTCTACCAGAGAGCTATGAACCGTTGGTACCTGTATTAAGGGTACCGCAACAGGAATCTCAATTGCTTTAAAGTTTTCTATTTTCTCATCTCCTAAATCAAATACAATCACCTGATGCTTGTAACTGGTTTCTGAGAAAGACATAGGTAATGGGCTTCCGCAATAACGAATGTGTTCCTTGCCGCCTATTCTTTGTGCTTTATGGATATGTCCTAACGCAACATAAGAAATTCTTTCGTGAAACGCTGACGCAGAAATGCACTCTACACCACCCATAATCAATCGCTCCATTTTGTCTATATCACTTACAGTTGCTTGTTGGGTATGCAAATGACCCATTACGATTATAGCCTGACCAACTTGCCTTTTTGAATCAACATACTCAAAAGCTTCTTTATAAAACGCGGCTACACCATCAGAATATGGATTGTCACAATCGACGATTACGGGATAATCCCCCAATCTTAAAAAGGGGGCAGCAATGCACCATGCGTTTGCGTTACCATCTTTATCCTTTAACGGTATTGTAAGTTTACTATAATCAATCTTCCCATCTTCTCTTTTTTCTATTAAACCTATAATATGAATATTGGAAGATTCCAATAACGGTTTGGGCGACTCTAATCGAGCTGCCGAATCATGATTGCCCGCTGTAATAATTATTTGTAACTCAGCATTTGCCTTTACAGCCTGGTTTAGGAAGGAATAGAACATTTTAATTGATGCTGCAGAAGGATTAGATAGATCAAATATATCACCACTGATCAGCAAAATATCTACATGCTCTTTTGTAAGAGTAACAAGCAGCCAATTCAAAAATTGCTGATGCTCGTATGTACGGTCATACTCATAAAAAAGTTGGCCAATGTGCCAATCACCAGTATGCAAAATTTTCATCATATTTACTTCATTAGTTCAATTTTATTAATTTCTCTACTAGTAACCATATACGTTTGCTAGTATTAGCATAATCATTACACTGTACATATCTTTGTGCCAACCACTTCTCATCATGCATTGCACCTTTCCGACTATCATGTTCGTTCAAGATGGAGTATGCTTTTGACGTTTTTTTCATAAACATCTCTCCTAAAATGTGACGAGAAGATATCCCAATCAAAGCCCCCCTAAAGCTCATCAATAAGTTATTTGAATTGAGCTCTAATGATTATATTTATTACCCTTTACTATTGCTATTTTTCCACCAACAGACAAAGTATTGCCCTGGATTATACAACTAACAAAAAAGAAGGTAGGTACACATTAGGAAAACCAACAATTTCATTATTAATTTCCGCTTTTTCAGGCATATTGTAATTAAATACACATCCTAGCTTCTAAGTTTTCCTTGAATGTCATTATTAGAGGTGTGATAGAATAGCACTATAGCTATTAAATCATATTGTTAATTTAGTTTGTTCTCAGACTGTATATTCTTGATAAGAATTCTTTCGTTCCTTCGAGATCATAATATTTTTCCTTTATCAGTTTAATCTGATAACTACTTGGTAAATAGCCTCCCCATTTAGAAAAATCCAAGATGGTAGGATTAGTTTGTAAAAGGTCATAAATATGTGCATCTATATTAATAATTGATTGGGATATAGATTGCCATCTGGAAGTTATCTCACGTTCTGAAATTTCAAGTTCGAAAGAACTGCTTTCATCATCAAGATTATTTTTTATTCCTGCAATATTAAGTAATAGTTGGAGGGCTCTATTTATTCGTGTTCCTGTAAAAGTAAAAAGAGTTGAATGTCTTTCTCCTATCAATAAAGGTCTTTCGTCTTGAGAATTTTTTATTGAGAAAATAGAGAAATCTTTACGCATCGCTTCAATTTCATCAGAACCAGATTGATCCAAAAAATTGTAACTGCTGTTAGCCAATAGAATTTCTAACATCTTTTCTCGTATTCTCTCATGAATAACTGAGCCATTGCCAGAGAACCTAGGTTTCTTGCCATCGTTTGCGGGAGCAACTTCTATTTTTTTAGAAGTATGGTCAACAAATTTTATTTTCCAGATTCTTGCAGCAAGTAATATATTCTCATCTTCAATAATCTGTGGTGAAAATGGTATTTCACCAATTTTAATCCCCGCATTTATAACCTTATAGCTTTCTTCCGTTTTAAATACACTATAAAAATCACGGCTATTCACTATTTTTTCTCCCTCTATACCAATAATTACTTCATATTGTAGCTTTTCTAAGAAATCAATTTTAATTAAGTGATTAATAATTTCTTCTATTTCACTAACTTCTATCTGACTGAATGCTGCATTTTTGTGAAGTTGCTTAATTAATTCTGTCAATCTAATTCCTGAGTGTCCTTTGGTTAAGGATAAAGCCTGATGAACTAAAATATCATAAGGCTGTTCATTTTTTAGGGGAGGTTCAATAAAACCTTCTTGATACAATAACCAACAAGCAAGAGATTGTAGTAAACTCCATTTATTAGTAGCATACAAATATAAATTACTGCTTTCCCCTTCTTTTCTGCCACTTCTTCCTACCCTCTGAATTAAAGAAGCGATACTATGGGTCGCATCAATCTGAACAACCTCATCAACTGTTCCAATATCTATTCCTAATTCTAATGTGGATGTGCAGACTATACAAAAATTTTGTCTGGTATTATTCTTAGCAAAATATTCGATAAATTCTCTTACCTCCTTATCAACCGATGAATGGTGAGAAAAATAATTAGGATGCCCTTTTACTGTGTCTGATATTTTTCTAAGCTTTACTGCGATCTCTTCAACTCTTCCTCTGCTATTAGGGAAAATCAGAACTTTATTGTTTCTAGTTTCTAGGTATAAATCTTTTACAAGTTCTAAGGGCAGTTCTTCGGTCTTGTTTTTGAAGTAACGGAATACAATATTAATTTCTTTGGCGGTTCTATCCAGCAGAACTTTAGTTTTCAATTCGTCACCTGTAAACTTCTTTGCGTCAGCATAATCCCCAATGGTGGCAGATAGCCCTATGATGTTAAAATACCTGACATTAAGCCTTTGCAGCCTTGCCAAAATAGACTTTAACTGAATCCCTCTATCTGTCCCAATAAATGAGTGAATTTCATCAATGACGATATACTTTAAATTGGCAAATAAGTGTTTTACATGATGAGGCTTATTGACAAACATAGCCTCCAATGATTCTGGAGTAATTAAAATTATGCCATTTGGTTGTTTAATTATTCGTTCTTTAGCAGTTTTATTGGCCTCTCCATGCCATTTGGTTACACTTACGTCAAGATTTTTACAAAGTTCTTCAATACGATAAAACTGGTCATTGATTAAGGCTATCAAAGGTGAAATGTAAAGTACTTGTACTCCTGAATCATTAAAATTGACTTTTGAAAGTATTGGCAAAAAAGCTGCTTCTGTTTTTCCAGATGCCGTTCTCGATGCTAAAATTAAGTGTTCCTCTGATGTGATAATTTTATTAATAGCGGCCGTTTGAATTGGGCGTAATTGCTCCCAACCCTTATTACGAATATATTTTCGTATTGGCTCAGAAAGTAAATCAAAGGACATTATAATTCTTCAATGCTATCTAATGAAACTTCATTGGGTCTTTCATCTGAAATCTCCAATTCTCCAAATAATTGATTTTTATCTACTGTTGGATTTTGGCGAATGATATTCAGAATATTTAAAAAATCTCTGATTACCTCTCTAGGTGTCAAAAATTCTGATGCACTTGGCTTATTAAATAACTCCTCCATAAACTGATGAATTTCATTATCACTTATAGAAATATCAGTTTTATAATGATAATCAAAAATTGCTTTCAGCTTTTTCAGAAGTACAAATATTTCATTATGGTTGAGTGGCATTAAACGAATAACCGGCTGGGCAAAATCTCTTATTTCAGCTGTCTCAAATTTATTGGTTAAGAGTCTGGATTTTAGAGCATTGTAGCTAAAAAGTCCTCTCCGCTCATTTTCTAAGACTTCTTTTGTTCCTGCAAAGTTAAAAAACAGATTTGCCACTTTCCCTTGGAAGCAGTCATTGTATATAGTAAGAATCTTTTCATAATTCTTTTCGCGCATGACTGACGTTGAGATTTTATAAAGATTGATAGCTTCATCTAGGCTTATCATGAAACCGCTATACCCCATATTTACAAATAGCTTGCAAAAGTTTTTGAGCATGTCATAATAATTCAAATCATTAATGACTTCTCTAACCCCTAAGTCCTGTTTTGCTTCAAGCTTACTTCTATATTCTCCTTTTAGCCATTTTAAGGCACTCCTTCTTAAAAATTCATTGTCTGTGATATATCCTTCATAATATTTCATTACTACCGTTCCAAAATCGAAACTACCCACTTCAGTAATTTCATTAATAGTTTTCATGATATTTGACTGAATGAGATTAAAATACTGTGCGTTTCGGATGTCTACCAACGAAATCGCATTTTCTTCTGCTGTTTTAGTAATGATTAATTCAATCCATTTTTCTAATAAAGTTGGCAAGGCTCCACCTTCTGGTTTAGTCTGAATAGCTATATTATCTATAATTGCCGAGTAAAGGGCAACGGCTTTCCCGTCATTGGAATATAAACGGTTGTCAGGAGTGAAGTCTGCATTACTTACTACAAAACGCTGCTTGAGTGCTACGGTATTGAGTAAGTGAAGCATAAAAGATTTGCCGGAACCAAAGTCTCCAATCCAGAATTTCACCAAACTATGACCATTCTTAACATCTTCCAATGAAGAAATTACAGCATTTATTTCTTCAGAACGACCAACAGTTATATGCTGAACACCAATTTTAGGGACTACACCGCTGATTAATGAATTGATTATGGCGGTTGCTTCTTTAGGTTTAATATTGTCAATCATTTTATCGAAATTCTCTGGAAATAATTGGGGTTAATTGTATAATAATCATCATCTTCTTCAATCAATACATCGTCTAAGAACTCATAACAAGTGTCATTAATACTATCTATTATTTGATTTTTAAAAAGTCCTTTTGATTTAGCAAACACTTCAATTTCAGTTTGAGCAACTGAGAGGTTATTTTTTTGAAAGACTTCTAAGGTAAGAATTTGTATAGGTCTAAAGCCTAAATCTTCCATAAAAGCTGAATGATAGGCTTCGGTATTCTTTTGATATATGTCAATTTTTAT
Organism: Emticicia fontis; assembly: GCF_054779675.1. Classification (NCBI taxonomy): domain Bacteria; kingdom Pseudomonadati; phylum Bacteroidota; class Cytophagia; order Cytophagales; family Leadbetterellaceae; genus Emticicia; species Emticicia fontis. The sequence continues at coordinate 7,979 of NZ_BAAGXU010000064.1, read as the reverse complement.
TTCTTCTGTATTTATTTCCTGAACCCTTATAGTCGTTGTCTCATCATCAAAATCATCGTTTAAATATTCATTTAGGATTTCAACAGTACCAGAATGTTGCTGCTGAACCTGCTTTATTATAGTAGTATCAAGTTGAATTTTCTTTCTTTTAACTTCATAAATTTTAGAAATATCATTCAGGGCTTTGTCTAAATTTTTATCTCTGATTAATTCACTAACAACTTTTTCGAAAGTATGTAATTGTTCGTTTGTTTTGAATAAGCTTTTTTGAATAGTTTTGGTAAGTTGCCTGTTATCAAAAGTAGCGGATTGTAAGTCATAATATATATAATAAACGTAAAAAGAGAGAGCAATTTCACTGCTATGTTTTGCTATAAATTTAGATGCTTCAAAAAATATATTTTCTATAGAAGGGTTATGTTTATTTAACCTCCCTAGAGCAAGAATTGAGTCAAAAAACTCTCTTGGCTTTCCTTGATATTTTTCTGTTAATTCCTCAAACCTGATTCTCCAACGACTTGTATTTTGATTGTAAAGTTCGATATCTGTTGCTTCATCAGGTAAAGAAACTTTAGTAATTAAGGCAGGTAATAGTTCAGTTACTTTTGAGATTATTTTTGTATCAAATTCAACTTTAGCTTCTGCTATTGCATAATTAGTATCCGTGCTTATTTTACGTTTATGTCCATAATATTCTCGAACTGAATTTTCACAATATTTAAAAATATGAGAATAGAATTCATTAGTTGTGTTTTCAATAATGTATTTATAATTCTGGCTGCCTCTTCTATAATTGAATTGTTTTTTTGCAATAACATCTGCCACATGTAAGAACTGAACATCCAGACTTGTTCCTTCTTCAGCATATTTATCCTTTAATGCAGAAATGGTATATATAAAAAGCTTAAGTACCTCAAGGTAGCAATATTCAATACTACAAAAGTTATTATTAGGGTACCAAAGTTTGTTAAGGAGCTTAACTTCTTCTTCGTTTAGGTTCAGTTTAGTTTTATACTTGCTACCTGTCTTCCAATAATCATAATCTGTGTTATAGTTCTGATAGCTATATACGTTTTCTTCATGTATCCTTGAATTCCTTTCATAATAACCTTTTCTGTCTATTTTTTTTGTAAGAAAAGGTATACCATAAGGTTTTGTTTTGGGGTAGTATTTCCCTAAAATTCGTAGTTGCTTTTCAACTTTAGGTATATCTTTATGATGATCATATTCATTCAGTAAATCAAATAATAAAATAAATGCATAATTGGTATTTCCTTCCAAATCTAAATACTCCTCATGTAAAAAACGGCTTTTAAAAATTTCGTAAAAGTTCTTTTGTTCATTAGTTGCACTAACTATTTCTGAGTAAGAATACACATAATGGTGCTTCCAATATGGCACTTTATCTTCATAAGTTTTTAAATCAAATTCTGAATCGATTTTATATAATAGGTTAGAAATGTCGATAACCGAATCGTCATTAAAAGTTCTTGAAGAGCTTGAAGTAGTTACATTTATATCAAATTTTCTAGTGTGATTTCGTCTTAGTTCACCTTCTACTCCCTTTCCAGATTTACTACTATAGTCAGGATTGGTATAAGACTTATTTCTGAGGGCTGGCTTTTTGTTATTCGAAGCTGAATAAATGATAAATATTACTATTCCAATTATTATTATTGCAGTCATAGATTTATAGGCCGTGTCAAAATATCAGGTTTTGTCAAAGTTTTTTATTAACAGAATTTAACTTTTCTTATGACATTCTCACTAGGGCAGTGAAATTCGTTTAATTTATGCTTTTAACTCTTTGTATAGAGCTGTTTTCTAGGGAAAATAAAAATTAAAGGTTTTATAATTAGACTTCATGTGTAACTCGAATAATGTAATTTAAAATGAATAGTATAGTGCTTGGAAAAATATTACAATTTATAGATTTAAGCAAAAAAATCTATTAAACGGTACTTTTCATAAATAATAAATAACTTCTTAGGATGTCTAACCTATGGTTAGATTTAAAATATGGCGTATTTCTATAATTCAATTGTTTGACCCGTCATGAAATAAGTTGATTAAATTTGACCTATCAGGAAAAGGATGAAAACAAACATTAAAATTGTGGTCAAAGAGATTACAACCTCCTTCTTAATAAACATTGTCTTCGATAAAATCGAAGACATATAGCCTCTCAACAATAATAATTGTAGTTTGGAATTTATTTACTTAATTAATACCAAACACATATGTTAAATCTTTCCGCAGCCATTATTGATTTTCTTGCACATTGTAAAATTGAAAAAAAACTTAGCTCTAAAACACTTAAAGCCTATAAAACAGACCTTTTACAACTAAATACATTCCTCACTAAGAATAAATATTCAGAAAATGTAATAGATATAAATAAAATATATCTGAGGGGTTATATAGATGCGATGTCTGACTTAAAACCTAGATCCATTAAGCGTAAATTGGCTACGTCAAAGGCTTTATTCAATTATCTAGAATATGAAGATCAAATTCAAATTAATCCGTTTAGAAAAATGAGGATCAAAATAAACGAGCCTAAGCAACTTCCTAAAGTGATGAATTTAAATGAAATTACTAAAATCTTCCAGATAGCTTATAGTCGCAAACAATTATTCACGCAACAAAACAAACTTAGCTATGGACCTGTATTAACGAAAGTTGTCGTAATAGAATTATTATTTGCCACCGGAGGACGCGTATCAGAAATAGCAAATTTACAGGCTGAGTCAGTCAATTTAGAATCAGGAACTATAACCATTAAAGGAAAAGGTAACAAAGAAAGAATTATACAGATTTGCAACCCTGACAGTATTAGTATATTAAAGCACTACCTCAAAATTTATGAGGAACAGATAAAAAAAGAAGGTTTCTTTTTAATCAATAGACTCAATAAAAAATTATCTGATCAATCTATAAGAAATATGGTTAAGGATCTGGCTAACACTGCCAATTTATCCGGAAACATTACCCCTCATGTGTTTAGGCATTCTTTTGCAACTTTGCTTCTTGAACAGGATGTAGATATTAAATACATTCAATCAATGCTCGGACATAGCTCAATAACTACAACCCAGATTTATACACATGTAAATAAAGAAAAGCAAAGACAAATTCTTCTAAACAAACATCCTCGAAAAAATATTGAATTGGTTTAGCTGCATTTTTGTGAGTTATAGATAACTACTAATTATCAATGAACTCTTTTAACCTAAGTGAACTTTGCATAGTGCTAATTGCTGATAGAACTTATGAAAGTTACATTCTTTCAGATATTGAAGGGAATAAACTTGAAATGATTTCAAATGAATACTATGATTCGGTTTTCAACGCATTAAAATCAATTTGTAAAGAAGTAATACATTACCAGTCGCCAGAAAAACTAATAGACAATGCTTTTAAGCATAAAAACGATCTAGTTTTAACAATTTTTGGCGGAAGTGATTCTAGAAACAGGATGGCGTTAATTCCGGCGATTTGTGAGTCTTATAATATCAAATATGTCGGTGCAGATGTATATGCAAGAGTCGTTTGCCAAGATAAGTTTCTAGGCAAAGAATTCGCTAAAAGATTCGAATTACAACTTGCATCTGGTGTATTAATTGACAATTTGGAAATGCTGCCTTTTATCAAAGATTTAAAATTACCTTTAGTAGTAAAACCAAATTTTGAGGGAAGTTCAATAGGAATAACGGAAAACTCAAAAGTAAATTCTTATGAAGAGGCGATCGAGTTAGCAAAGCATTTATTTGAACGTTTTAATCAATCTATTTTAGTTGAAGAATTTATTGCGGGAAGAGAGGTATATATTTGCATAGTTGGAAATAAGTCTAAAATCATTTTACTGGAAGCTATGGAAGTTGTTTTTAATGATGACGAAGACTATTTAATTGAAAGGATTTATTCAGCAAAAGATAAACACTTGTCAGAAAAAAGTAACTACTATAGACCTGTTACACACTTATTATCCCAAAAAGAAATACAAAATCTCGAATCACTATTTTTAAGCCTCGGGAAAATGGACTTCATGCGTATTGATGGGAGAATAACTGATAGTGGATTCGTTCTAATAGAATTGACACCTGATGCTTATATCGGAAATGATTCGTCTATCGCTTACGCTGCTAAGATGAATAATTTATCTTATATGGAGTTATTTAAAACTATTATCCATACTGCATTAGAGAGCTATCATACTCCATATTCCAATTACAAAGAAAACTAATTGCTCTATCTCGAAATGACAAATAAAAGTCTTCATCATTTTCAGCAATTGGGGTACCATATAACCAAAATTTCCAAATAGGAGTTTCTCGAAGTTTTAACGTGCTTATTTTATTAAGATACAAAATTGCTTGTTCCTTATCGCCTATCCTCTCAAAATATTTGTATAAGTCGAAGTAAGCGTATCTAAGTATGGATTTACTTGCAAATGATGGAGCTTTCATTACATCTAGCATCGTTTCTATTGCCATTTGTGCATCCTTTCTTCTATCAAGCCAATCCATAAGAACAAGAAAATTCATAGAAATTGTAAGACGCTCAAAATCTCCAGAACAAGTTATCAAAGCTAAACGTAGCAACTCCTCTGCATTACCGTCTATTATTCCCTGCGATAATTGGAGTACAGCAAGGTTATTTCGCAAGGTGTGTTTTTCAGTAATTTCATCGCCAAGTTCTTTTTCACTTAAAAGAAACTGTTCCTCAGCGAGTGAATAATATCCGGATAAACCCAGATGTACTCCATATGTGATTCTGGAAAAGGCAGCTTGTCTAGTAGCCCCAAACTTTTTAAAATGCTCTATGCTTTCTTTAAAGTAAGGCAGACACCCTTTATAGCTAAATACAAATTCTGCATTACGTAATAAAAAACCATATTCGAATAAGTTTGTGTATCCGTTGTTATTATATAGGACGAAGAATTCATTTATTGCAACATCTTTATTTCCAATATCATAATTTGTCACTAACTTTACAAGGCGTAAGGCAAGCTCATAATTTGTTCCATTAGTGGCATTTTCCAATTCTAAATTGCAGTAATTAATCGCTTCCACATGCCTACCTATTTGTTCCATCAAAATAGCTTTAAGAATTTTATAAAGTTTGCTATTATCTTCAAATTCTGAGAGAATATGCCATGCATTTTTGCTGTTGCCTAATTTATACCATATCTCAACTAACCAAAGACTGAGCTTTAAAATCCTATCTCTATATCTATGTAGATCTTTCTGAATAAGGTTTGATTTGACATTTTCTACGTACTTTATCATCTTTTCAGGGTCACGACTTTTTAGTGCTTCTACATTAATCACATCGAGCAAACTTAGAACCTTTGTGTCCAAATTAAGCAGGGAGGAAAAATAAAGAACCTTCATTAGTCTCCAACCCTTTGATGTATAAACATCACTTTCCTGTAGGAGGTTTTCGTAGATATTTAACCAAAAGTTATAACCAATGAAGGAGAAAAGGCTATATCTTCCTGTATTTAAAATCTCTCTATAAATACTATCATGAGCAAGGCTTATACCTTCATTAGATTTATTGATAAGCTTTCTTTCCAATAATGTTTTTATTTGTACATTTATGTCAAAGATATAGTTAATTGCTTCATTAAATCCTATAAGCCTTTTTAGCAAGTTCTCATCAACTGTTTCTTGATGTACAGAGATAATAGTCAGAACAAATAACTCACTATCAGATAATGAATTTAAATGATCTTTAGTTGCACTTTGAATATTAATCTCCGCAGCATTTTTAATCGGAATGCCATATTTTAATTTAGCAAGAACATCAACCAATAACCTCATATTACCTCTCCATTCCACATAAGAATTTTTGATTAATTCCCAAGATGCGTTAGGATGATCCAATATAATATTCTGAACATCAGTTAATGATAAGGGTTGTACAAATAATGGGTTTAATGAAATACTATTTTCTTCAAACGCTGAAGTAATCTCACTAAAACTAAATCCAGTTTCATCATTTTCAGTATATTCTAATAAGTATAAGCAACAAAGGCTTGATTTGATTATGGATGTAAGTAGTTCTAGTGAACGCTGATCTATACTTTGTATGTTTTCAATATTTATTATAATGGATTTTTGACTGCATTGATTTCTTACGTATTCGTATAGGGTAACTAGAATGTCAGAATGTGTCGACTCAAAAAAGCTGTCAGGACTAAAATCACCCGAGGCAAATAAAAGATTAAAAATCCCTTTGGCTGTGTCCGAAAATGGTATTAAATCACTAATGTCTGATTTAATATTTTCTCCTAACTTCTTGACAAGAATACTAGATAGCTTGCCACTCCTTAAAAAATCTTGTATAGTTAGTAATCTAGAATCTTTTAATGCAAATTCATGAAGACATCTTGCCAATTTAATTATATAGTACCCAGATGAATATGCATTTTTCTCTGCCTGAGGTATAGAAACTTTGATTGTAGGAAATTGAGACTTCTTACCTAAAATGAAGTTACCTGTAAGTTCGCTTTTCCCTACACCACTTTTACCACAAATCAGAACAACATCAGTCGCATAGTTTAGCCTATTGCTATGACTTTCTAAAAATCTGAATTCATTTGTACGGTTTACAAACTTAATTTTCATTGATAATTAGTAGTTATCTATTATTGATAAAAAAATCTTTATACTCCATTTGGGGAATATAATTAATGTCTTGAAATTCTCTCTTAGTAAAAGCATAAATAAAGGATTTTTCCATTCAAAATCAAAAAAAACTTATTTATCGGCATATTAAGTTCATTATTATTGTCAAGATTCGAGCTTTCTGGTATTTTGTCTCACATTACAATAAAACAAAAAACACTGGCTATCAGCGCTTTAAATTAGCTACTGACTAAATGGGTTTACAATCGACCCTTGATACCGATTCTGGTTTTCTTTGATGGATATAATCAAAGATAAATGTTGTTTATTTATAACAAATACTCTTTATCTGTAGCTAATAAGCAACAAAATAGTGCATAAAAACAAGTTTTATTTCCCAGGTTTGGCAGATTATGGAAAAATGGGAGAAAATATCAAGCTGGCATCTGACGACGAATTCGCCAGAAAATTACAAGACCTAAAACTGAAAGCAAAGAACGATAATGGCAGATAAATTCGATACATGGGTATATATCCATCGGAAAAACATGGATGCACCTAAAAGCATGGCTATCTTGTCGGCACAGCAAGCCAAAGGAAGAAAAGCTTTTAGTTTTTTATATACCAAAAATAGGTTTCAAAAGTGTTGGGGCCGGAGGAAGAAATCCAACATACCTCAGATCACTCTTAATCGTATAAATCACACCTGGTAGAATGAAGTATACAAATGAGAGCATCAATTCAAAAGACGTTAGTAAAAGAAATTTTTATCAGCATACACACCTCTCAGGGTCTTGAATAAAAATATTCTTCAAATTATAATAATGTATGATCACCTCTCAAAACTATACCTTATCAGGTATAAAGCACAAGTATCACACAATAATTATACCCTTTCGGGTATTCAATCACAACTTTCTTGTTTTCTATCTCCTTCAACACCAAGTATATCTAACTATTATTTTACATTAATACAGCGAGTCTGTTTTTGATGAGTTCTATATAGGTTGTCTTTTGCTCAGTACTCAGAAAACTTGCTCCAACAGTTTGCAATAGCTCTTCTTCCTTTTTAAATAGATTACTTAAAACCATCTCCACAGACTTTTCGTTCAATTGCAATGTTTTTGCCAGATTTATGAAATCACTTTTTTTCAATTTGTTCTTTTTCCCATTAATAGTAAGAGCTGCCTGTTCATCGTCTTCCGGCATTGCCAGCTTGGTCGACACCAAATCATAGGCAGGGCTAAAGTATACCTTTCCATCGCGCTCACGAACCAATGAGAAATTTTTGGTTGTAGATTCAAATGTATGATGAGTTGAATAAATAAAACAAGGGAGCGAACT
>NZ_BAAGXU010000063.1:1238-1530 GCF_054779675.1 Emticicia fontis | reverse complement strand
AAATACATTGACTTTAACCGCCAGTGGATGCGGTGGCACAGTTAATTGGTCAACAGGAGCGACGGGTACAAGTCTGGTACTTTCAAGTGTAGGAACTTATAGCATTACAGCCACTTGTACGGTGGGTAGTTGCACTTCCCCAGCCAGCCAAGCCGTAACAGGTTTACAGATTGTAACACAACCATCTGCTCCAACGATTGTTGCACCCAATCCAAAAGTAGTATGTGCACCAAATACTTTGACCTTAACCGCCAGTGGATGTGGCGGAACAGTAAACTGGTCAACAGGGACA
>NZ_BAAGXU010000063.1:0-1228 GCF_054779675.1 Emticicia fontis | reverse complement strand
TACAAGTCTGATACTTTCAAGCGTAGGTACTTATAGCATTACAGCCACTTGTACGGTGGGAAGTTGTACTTCTCCTGTAAGTTCAGCGGTAACAGGCTTACAGATTGTTACTCAACCAAGTGCACCAACTATTGTTGCACCCAATCCAAAAGTAGTTTGTGCGCCAAATACCTTAACTTTAACCGCCAGCGGTTGTGGCGGCACAGTGAACTGGTCAACAGGAGCAACGGGTACAAGTCTGGTACTTTCAAGCGTAGGCACTTATAGTATTACAGCCACTTGTACTGTGGGTATTTGCACTTCTCCATCAAGTCTGGCAGTAACAGGTTTAGAGATTGTTACTCAACCAATTGCCCCAACTATTGTTGCACCCAATCCAAAAGTAGTATGTGCGCCAAATACCTTGACCTTAACCGCTAGCGGTTGTGGCGGAACAGTAAACTGGTCAACAGGAGCAACAGGTACAAGTCTGATCCTTTCAAGCGTAGGAACTTATAGCATTACAGCCACTTGTACTGTGGGCAGTTGCACTTCTCCAGCAAGTTCAGCGGTAACAGGACTACAAATTATAGCACCTGCTGTTGCACAGGCATCAAATACTGGCCCTTATGCCGTAGGACAAACGATAGAACTGAGTGCTTCTGGAGGAACACAATATAGCTGGTCAGGACCTGCTTCGTTTAGCAGTGCAAGCCAGAATCCAACTATTGCTAATGCTTTGGCAGCAAATGGAGGCATTTATACCGTAACGGTAAGTACAGGTATTTGCACAGCAACCGCTACTACTAATGTAATTGTGAGTGGCATTGACCCATGTGTACAGATTGTAGACCTACAATATGTGAAAGCAGGCAACCCTTATGAACCGATGTTTTCACTGAAAGACGGAATGGTTATCCAGCAGATACCTGAACAGGTGTCTATTCTTGCCAACCCTATTTGTCCGACAATACCAATTGGCAGTGTTGACTTAACCATTACCGGTCCTGAGATTAACTGGACTATCTTGCAGAACGTACAGCCCTATGCGGTTTTTGATAACTTAGGTGTCAATGTATATGGACGTAACTTTATTCCGGGCACCTATACCATGACTGTAACTGGCTATGCAGAAGATAATAGAACAGGGGGGACGGTTTATGGTCCTGTGGTAACAACCTTTACAGTAGTAGGCACAATGGCAGTAATAAATGCACCAACTATTCCAAACAATCGTTTATGTGCAGGG
>NZ_BAAGXU010000062.1:0-49166 GCF_054779675.1 Emticicia fontis | reverse complement strand
AGTCCTTTTTCCGCAAAGTAAACCCTTTTTTAGCTACTCCCCAACTTTTAAGATTGATCCGAGAACCATCTTTCGTAGGTGTCATGAGAGATTTTATTGGTAATCCATTTTTCTTCTATGGCAAACAATTTCGAATCCTCTGCTTCAAGCTCCTTTTGTTTCTCAAATAGTAGCTGTTTATCAGAAGCTGTTTTGGTTTCAAAAATGCGGAGTGCATTTTTTTGAATAACCCCAATCATTTTGTCTGGTAAGCTCATGAGCCCGAAAACTTGTCTGAGTTGGTCATGGGCCTTTATTGCACTCAAATTTATATGGTTGGTTCGGTTACACTTATAATAGTAATAGTAATTACCCAGTTTCCCGCGTGAGGGCGCTCCTGTTAATAGCTTTCCGCAAAAACATTTCAAAACACCTCTTAAAGGTATTTTCTCATCAATAACCACTCTTTCCTTTTCGGGTTTTCTAAGTTTACGCTGAACCATTTCCCATGTAGTAAGGTCAATGATCGGTTCATGCTGTGCAGGGAATAGCCCGCCGGGATAATCTTTGAAAGCATCTACATGTTGCAACCCTGCATATAATGGATAGCTCAGAATACGTTGAATGGCTACATTGCCTGAACGCCTGAATCCTTTTTCTTTAGCCTGTTCAGCAATAATATAGATAGGTATTCCTTTTAAGTAAGCATTGTAAATAAATTTTACCACAATCGCTTCGGATTCATTAACAACGAGTTTCCGATCCTTACGTTCTCCTACTTTAAAATATCCGAAAGGCGGGTTCTTATAAATATAGCGTCCTTCCTTAGCTTTAGCTGTATAAATACCCCCACGCACCTTGATACTCCTGTTAATATTATCTTCTTCGGCCAGAAGCAACTGCAGACCCGCTCTGAAGAAACTACCCGGTGTATCGTAATCAAAGGTTATTCCTTCAGTGACACTTACAATCTGGATACTGTAAGTTTTTTGCAACTTTTTTACGTAACCCATCGCTTCACTCGCATTACGGCTAAAGCGATCAAGTTGGTCGACAATCAGATAGTCGACTCTTTTATGGTGTTTCGCTATAAACTCCTGTAATTTTATAAAGTCTGGTCTGTCAAATGTTTTGGCACTATAACCCCGATCAATGAATGTGTCGACTAAATCTACATCATTGTTTCGAAGCCATTGACTGGTATATAATTCCTGTCTTTCAATGGATCCGTTACTTTGCTTTCTGTCGCTGAAGCGTAGATATCTGATTGCTTTCTTCATATCTTTCCCGAATTGAAATATTTACGATAATTTCCGCTATCAAATTTAACAATTTGGCTTCAATAACAGAAGAAACAGGCTCTTTAATTGTTGTATAATTTAAACCAAAATGAGGGTTTTTCTTTTCCACTTTTTCCATCTTACACCTCCTAATTTTAGACAATAAAAGCCCTTTCGGGCTTTCATTAATTGTTTGTATTAATCTGATTATTTACTTTCAAAAAAATAGATTTTACTGCCTTTGTTCTTATTGAAAGAAGGTTCATAACGGATATAACCAAAATCACTTAAATCTCTTACACATTTCAGATAAGTTGCCGGAGAAGAGATTTTAGCAATAGGCATGATCTCATTACTAAACGCAATTATCGGGTTTTTAAAACCTTTTTCTTTTCTGTATTGCAGTAAAGAAGCATAAATACCAATATGTGTGATACTGATGCGAGGATCCTTTTCAATGAATGAGAAGAATTGCGATAATGGTGCTAATACCTCTTCCATGACGAACTTATCACTGTTTTTTTAGGCGAATTGCGATTGCCTTTTAGTCTTTTTTTTCATTTTGGAAGTCTCAGGACCTTCGTCATCAGCGTTGCCCTGGCGTTCGTTCCTGCTTCCTTTCTTCAATGATTGACTTTCTGATGTCGACTGTTTTTCCGATTTCTCTTGTCGCATATCTATTCTTTTGAGATTCGTATCATAGATGTTGATGGTCTTGAATTGGGGGCTGGCCTCAATATAATGCTTTTGGTCGATCCCATCTTTCTGAAAGGTTACCGACTGAAGATTACCTTTTTTCAGCGACTCAATTAGATTATTCTTAAATTCTTCGTTAGTAAACTCCCTGATAGGATGTTTGGCCAAAGCTGTTTCCAGATCGTATCCATAATTTTGGTGATAATGCTTCAACTTGAAGTTGCCATTGTCATGGCTTTCTTTAAAATCCATCTGTATCCAGGCATTAAAGACCTGTCCTTCTTTATTAGTCAAGTCTTTATTCACAGCCCTGCCACTCATGAGATTGTAGGCCTCTTTGAGCGTAATACTATTACCCTTATTGATATAGAACTGCTGCTCCATTTTTTCTGAAGCCCCTTCTTTCTGTAAACTGACCTGATAGGAATTAAAAAAATATAGGTCACTTTGTTTAGACTTACTGAAATTTAATTCCGTATTTACCGTATCATTGCCATACTTTGTATAATGGTGGAGCTTAAACTCCTGCGTGCCCTTTTCAATAGCCGTTTTCAGTTTATCTTCCAGGCCTTCTCCGAAACCTGTGAACTTAATCTGGTCCCGCAGATATTCAAAATTTTTCTGATTCATGACTTCCATCTATTTAGCGTTTAAAAGTGAATTAATCGGATGTGTATAGCCCCTTGACGGGCTCAGCCCGGACAATGGTCTTGTTTTGTACCTTTAAGTTCAGGTGTCTGCCTCCATTCTTTTCCATGAGCTGTATAGCCAGGTACTTCTTGTCGGGAATGGTGAATTTTGGGAGAGCAAAAACGACTACCTGCTGAGTCTTCCCTGAAATCCTATCAATATTACCCTCTACATATACAGGCTTTATCTCTATTTCCTGCGAGGCGGTTCGTTTCGCTTTTTTCTGGTCGCGGATGAAAAAGCGTAACTGGTCAATATCAAAGGCGAGATGTGTATCATTCCCCAATCTTAGCCGATAATAGATGATATTATCTCTGATAAATAGCCCGTCTAATAACAGCGTAATTCCAAACTTCCAATCCCTTTTTCTGGTCGTTTTTCTATCAGAATTGGCTATCACACCTACATCGAGCCTAACTTCAGCAGCATTGATTATTTCGGGAACAAACTGGATAGTCCCTTTTGTCTGATTCTCCGTTACCAGCGAAAGATTTAATAATGCTGGACTATCGGCGTAATTTACCGTAAAAGAATATAGTCTGCCATCTGCTGTCACAACCGTCAGATTCGTTTCCTCAAAATCCTGTTTTGCGGCCTTTAATTGAAGGATATTCTCTATTCCTCCCGCTTTCTGAACTAATACGTCTTTGCTCCCCCTGTCCACACTTTTGATAGCATAGGGAAAAACAATGTTCGTTGTTTTAGCATATGTAATCTGCAATTCTCTGGAAGGAATGCTTTGGTCAGATTGTTGCGCATGTGCATTTATATAAGTGAGAAATAGGCCTATACACATAATTCCTGCTACACTAACTGTTCTCATCTTAATGAATTTTTAAGTTTTACAATAGTTAATTCTGTTTCTGTTTTTCATCATACAAAAGCACCTGGTATCCTGCTTTCACCGTAACCTTGACTAACTTTACTTTCTTACTTAATAAGGATTTTGCAGCCTGAACTCCGGCAGTGGCTGCCTGTGCCTCCCAGGAAGAGTCCAATGAACTCAGACCTATGGTCTGAATAGACCGGTCAGCGGATTCTTTAGCCACCTCACGATTGATAGCCCCAGGAATATAAATTCCTGCCAATCCGTCCAGATCATAGACAGACAAATCAACCCGAAAGAGGGATTGATTGTAGCGTATGCTATTAATCTGTATTTCCAGTCTTTCTCCATTCAATTGTGCCATTCCAAATAGAAAATTATCTTTAGGAATATTCACTCCATTGATTACCACCTCATTGATCAACCTGAGTTTTACTGTTGAGCCGTTGACTAGTGTCTGGGTTTCGTGGATAACGGCTTCAATCGCATTCTGAACATTTTCTCCTGCATAGGTGTCGAAACCATTCGTCATACGATTATTCTCGCCATCCGTACTGAGTAGGGAAACAGGGAGTTCCTTCGCAGTAGTTGTGACTGGATAAACACTTCCTTTTTGCTGTACAGTATTTTCACTTGACCTTTGCTGAACCCGTTCTGGATGCTGAATGTCCAGAATCGTTTCCAATACACTGTTAATCTGCTTCATTTCTTCATCCTCTTTTCCCGGATCAGTCATCGTCTTCATCATTTGTTCCAGGCGATCAATATCTGCTGAATGCATGCTGTTACCCAGGTTTCCACCAAATGAGGAAGATGCATAAGGATTAGGTAAATTAGGCCTGGAACTATCGTTTAACTCCCGATCCAACTGTGCAAGTTTCTGATAGATTTTTTCTTCATTTGCGTCATTGTATCTGGTATGGCTGTTCAGGGAGGTGTTCAGGCCGCCTGCTATTAAAGTATCGTTCTTGCCATTGAGAGCTGATTTCCTGTAATTGGGATCGTTTTTCATGAGCTCTTTGAGTTTTGCCGAATCTGCCTGTGCCTGATTATAAAAATCAAGTTTGGTTAGTGCATGGTCATCTTTCAGCGTTGCATAAGGTAGGTCCAATAGGAGACCTGAAGGATTTCAGGTCACAGCCTATTCCGGTAGGCTGAAACAAAACCCGGGCGGCAAAAAGACAATCCCTACATAGGGTAGGGCAGTCTTTTCGCCGGAAATCGGTACAGCCACTTGCACCGAAGCAGCCTGTCGCATTTTCCTGAAGGAGGCTTCGGTGCAAAAGGCTGTGTACATAAGTAGGATTGTAGCTGATTGGTTTTTTATAAAATCTGATTTTAACAGTATTTACATAATGACGAATAACGTTGAATTACCTGAGAGACTTAGCTCCAATGAATGTTAAGATGGTTATCACAACAGTATTCATGTGCATATAGCCCACCAATTTTCATTACTACTGATTGAATCATAGTAATTTTAAATATTTTTGCAACTTTGTTGCAAGTGAGTATTTTGAGTTTTATTTTTGCAACAATGATGCAAAAATAAAACTTTACATGAAGAAACTACCCGTAACAGTTCTGTCCGGTTTTTTAGGTGCCGGAAAAACAACCCTGCTTAATCACATCCTACATAATAAAGAAGGGCTCAAAGTAGCAGTGATTGTCAATGACATGAGTGAGGTAAATATTGATGCCCAACTGGTTGAAAAAGAGAACACCCTCTCGCGTACGGAAGAAAAGCTCGTTGAGATGTCGAATGGCTGTATCTGTTGTACTCTCCGTGAAGACTTAATGATTGAGGTAGAAAAACTGGCCAGAGAAAATAGGTTTGATTATTTGTTGATAGAATCGACAGGTATTTCTGAGCCGGTTCCGGTTGCTCAGACTTTCAGTTTTAGCGATGAGGAAAGTGGGCTTGATTTATCAAAATGGGCATACATAGATTGCATGGTAACAGTTGTTGATGCTTTCAATTTCGGTAAGGATTTTGGTTCGCCTGATACCATTGGTAGCAGAAACCTAACCGAAAATGATCAGGATTATCGCAGTATTGTCAACTTACTGACTGACCAGATTGAGTTCGCTGATGTCATTATTTTGAACAAGACCGATCTAATTACTCCTTATCAATTAGGAGAACTGAGGGCAGTCATACACTCACTGAATCCAGGATCCAGAATCATTCAATCATCCTTCAGTAAGGTCAACTCGAATCAAATCATTAACACCGGGTTATTCGATTACGATAAAGCAGAGGCATCGGCAGGCTGGGTTCAGGAGCTTGAAAATCGTAAAAAAGGTAAAGTTCACACCCCGGAAACAGAAGAATACGGCATCAGCAGCTTTGTTTTTCATGATAAGCGTCCGTTCCATCCGGAAAGATTCTGGACCTATCTGTCAGAAAACTGGCATGCGGGCATTATCCGCTCTAAAGGATTATTCTGGATTGCTTCAAGACCGGATGAAGCCCTTAACTGGAGCCAGGCTGGAGGATCGCTAAGGGCGGAAAGTGCTGGTGTGTGGTGGGCCAGTATGCCTTTTAGTCAACGAATCAGATATGCATCATTTGTAGACAATCAGAAAAAGATTGAAAGCCGCTGGGACAAGAGATTTGGTGACCGCCAGAATGAACTCGTTTTTATCGGTCAGGACCTGAACAAGGAACTCATTGAGTCGGAACTAGAGCATTGTTTATGCTCAGAAGCCGAAATAAAACACATGGAAGCAAAAGGAAGATTTAAAGACCCTTTTCCGTTGTTTAATTGAAAATTGGTTTGGTATCTTGAGGAGCTAGTTTATTTTCTGAATTGGTTCAGTATCAGTCAATATATAATTAAGTTCCTCAGGATTAGTGCCATTTAATCTGAAAATACCTCTGACAATCCAGATTTCATCGGTAGTAAATTTTTTCTTTTTCTTCAGTTTCAATTGAATAATTGATTCGGGGCCGGAACTGCCACAGAAAAAACAGGAAGCCATAGGGTTGGCCGAAAGAACGTATATATTATTAGCAGCATCCACAGGAATCATGTATCCTTTGATTTCCACTTGCTTGTATTCCAGCAATTGAACCTTGTTGCCGAATTCAGGATATAAGACATACATTCGCTGTATCTGACTAAACCTCTTACGAAAGCGTACATCTTCCAGATCTTTCCAGGTGATTTTTATAACAGCAGGCAGCATTGTGAATCCGGCAGTGGCAAGGCAGGCGACTATCATTATCCAGTTTCTGATTTGTACTTTGAATACTTTCATTATTTCCAGAGGGTTTACTGTTTGCTGAAATAGATATTAAACTGAAGCCATCTTAAAATCCCTGAAAATTTTAGATGACTTACAAATTCAAGGACTTTTTTGTAAAGCCTTATCAATTAATTTTCCTGACTGGTTGCGTATTTACCAGTATATAATTAAGCTCTTCTACATTGTCGGCGTTTAGTTTAAGTATTCCCCTAACCTCCCATATATCATCAGTTACGAATCTTTTAGCCTCCTTCATTTTCAATTGAATTATTGATTCGGGGCCTGAACCGCCACAGAAAAAACAGGAAGCCATGGGTCTGGCAGAAAGCACAAAAATTTTCTCAGTAGGATCTACGGGAATCATAAATCCTCTTATCTTAATCTCTTTCCCTTCAAGTGCTTTCACTTTTGCACCAAATTCAGGATAGAGCATATGCATGCCTATGTCTTCATTAAATTTCCTTGTGAATCGCACATCCCGCAAATCCTGCCAGGTAATTGTCAACACTTCTACGGGAGGAAGAAAACTGCAAATAAGAGGCAAGGCAGCCATGAAAAATACAAGACTGATTTGTTTACTAAACTTTTCCATAAAATAGATTTGATAAGAATGAAACAAATACATTTGCAACATTGTTGCAAATGTATAAATATTGTTCTATTTTTACAATAGATTTTTTTAGTATGAAAGAAACAAGGAGTTTTTTAGGAATTGCCATTACCACACTTTTACATTCTTATTGCTGTATATTTCCCTTATTTATTAGTGTCTGGGGTAGTGTGTCAATGCTGGGGAAATTATTAGTACTTCAACCATTTTTCTGGATTATCCAGGCTGGTGTATTAGGATTTACTTTATATGGGTATTACTTTAAAAATCCAAATCCCACCAAAAAGCAACGTTTAAGAATTATGCTTGTTTGGGGCTTATTACTATACTCATTAGGGATTTTTATTATCCCCCATACAGACTGGATTAAATCTGATATTGAAAAATTAAAAATCGAACAAACGAAAAGAATATTACAATCTAAAACATCAAAATCTGATTAGGTATGAAAAAAATGGCATACTTATTTGTTTCGCTACTGATTGCCTGTAGTTCTAAATCTCCGAAAGATGATCCTGTTTTAGTTGAGGCTAATAAAATTCATCTGGATGCATCCGCCATTCAGGAAGAAATTGAACCAACTATTGATAATTTGGATAGCCTTAAAGCGCTGCTAGTCACGAAGAAAACACCTGCGGCAGATTCATTAGTAAGCAGCATTGAAAAAATCAAAACGGATTTTGAAGAGTGGGAGAAAAATCTGTTTGAGGTGCCCGGTTTTGAGCACGCCCACAAAGAAGGGGAGCACCACCATCATAACCATACTCCCGCACCTGAACTTCCAGCCGACAAAATGCTTGAAGTACAAAAAGAAATCAAAGCTGATATAATAAGAATTAAGCAAGAACTAACTGATATTTTAAACAAAGCTAACAGCAAAGTAAAAGCCTGAACATAATTTTCAAGTTGTTATGATATGCCCATTGAACGAATAATAGGTTGTGTTAAATCAGCAGAAATTTCAAGTTTTGCTTAGCCGAAAAAGCCATTAGTAAATGCAACTAATGGCTTTTTCGGATGGTTAAAATTAATTTGAGTTCCATCATATACAACAAGTATTAGTTTGAGAGGCATGAGTTCTGGTGAATATTCCGATAATTTTCTGTGCGGATTACATGCGCAAGGTATTAAGTTTTTTATTACTTATCTGATATAAAATATAGCTGGCAGTTATTAAAAATAGAAAACTGCCAAATAATAATAGGTTGTTCGGGGTGTGAGATTCCGGTTCAAAAACAGGCAATTTCTTATAATCAGACTCCTGAAGTGGGCGCACATTGAATAAAGCCGGGAAATAAGCTGCATGTATCTTCTGCTGAAACTTTCTTGCCTGCCAGATAAACTCATGATTTGCCTGAGCATCATTAGCGGCCAGACTTGTTAGGAGACCATCTACCGCTGCCGCAGGATTAATAAAGACACTGCCGTCAGTAAGGGCTTGTCGTTGTTCAACTGATGAATAATATTTCTTAACTTCAACTGTGTGCATTTCATTCAATAATTCGTGATAAGCAATAAAAACTGCTAACCTGAATGCCGGGGTTTCCGGTGTGATGCGGGCATTTTTATATGCCGGGTGTAACTCACCTAACTGACGGATAGTCTGTTTGCCAAAATCGTCATTTTCGAATTTATCTCCCTGTGGCCGTCTCGACATCGTACTCACAATGGTATTATCTACCCTTACTATCGTTTCTGCAAGCATCGTTACTAAGGCAGGCATAAGCATACAAGTGGTAATCCACATCATACCACTACAAAGGGCATTAAAAGAGGTTGATTTACCAAAGGAATTTATAAAATATACGATAGCAAACCATAAGAGCAGATACAGGTTTACAGCCACAAAAAAATGTAAATCCTGCAAGCCAGCGTTCTGATGAAAACTAAGTGCATTAAGGGTGATACCTGCTGCAAAAATTAAAAGTAGTAAGATTTCTATCAATAGGGCTGTCAGAAGAAATTTTGCTAGTAACCAATATTCTGCTGAAACCCCCTGACTAAAAATAAGACGCCAGTTTCCGTTATCCAACTCTGCCGAAAAGGTGTTGAAATTTAAGAGAATAATCAATAGCGGAAGCAGATAGATAACCCAGAAGGTAACATCGAAATGCCCTGCCAGCGAACGCAGAGGGTTGTTGATTTCGCCCTGCTTGAATAATTGCATGAAAAAATTCTCTATCTTAATTGTATAATAGTAGGGAAATGTATCTGCCTGACCGATGTTATAGATAGCCGTGCTGATGGACTTTTTAAAAGCAGGCAAAGCAATGATGCGGTTACCCACAAAAACGCTGCCTGCAAGATTAATTTTCGCTTTACCCTCTGCAGTGCTTGTATCAGCATGAAAGTTCTGAAGCTGGTCGTTTATTACTTTCTGCTTTTCAGCCGCAAAAGTTTCAATAGTGTTTATCTGCCTGCGCTTGAAACTAAATCCCTGATACAGGCTATACATACCTGCAATCAAAAACACGCCAATCAAGAACCAGTTGCTTTTTTGTTTCCTGAATTTCCAGTAATGTAAACGTATTAAGGATGGAAGACTGATGGTATTAACTGATGAATTCATGATTGTTGATTTTAACTAAATAAGTTTTTATTACCTATGCTCACGAGCACTAGACTCAATGCAAGCACCCATAAAACCAGCCATATATTTTCTTTGATTGCATACTGCAACGACCAGCCCAGCGGATGGGAGTCAATATGCAAATCTTTGATCGTATCATAGATGCCTGATTTAACCTTATAGGTTTCGAATTCACCATATTTTGAGTTTTCCATCATATCCACATTCATGGTTTGAACAAAATCTCGTCGGTATTTTTCGGCTTGTTGCTGAAAATCTATTTCTGTTTCCAAAGTAGCACTTGTTCCTGTCATGGAGAGCGTTCTGACAGCTATAAAAGGGCTAAAAATAGAAAACCAGCCTTGCAAATCTTTCTGTTTTTTCAAGGTACGGAATATTCGGTCAAAATAATGGTCATAAACCTTACTGCTATATTCTTCTCCCTGCTGCATAATGTAGCCCACAAAATTGAATGGCAATTGTTGCACACTATCTACTTTGTATTTTATGAGCAGGTCTTTTTCTATTTTTTTCGCTCTGTCACCACTAGCATTATGCCCATCAAGGCCTTTTTCAATGGCTTGCGCAATCTCTTTTCGGAATTCGTAATTGGTTGAAACAGGGTAGGTGTTTTCAGCAATATTGGCAGCCACTCTTGGTAAAATAATAAGCGTTAACATCCATATTAACAGTAAGGCAGAAACAGACGTACCGACATCTTTTATCTGTGCAGAGATAATGACCCCTAATAGACTCCAGAAAACATAATACAGCGAATAAATAAGCCATAGATATAGGGTAGCTTCCAAACTTAGGTTACCAAAGAGAAACCAGGCACTTAAAGCGGTTAAGGACAGATAGCTTATCAGAAATATTTCAAAAATCAGAAATACTGCCAGAAACTTCGACCAGAGTATGTGTTTCATGGCTACCTCTTGCGAAAGCAGAAGCGCCAATGTTCCTCTTTGCCTTTCTCCATTGATGATATTAAAAGTGAGCAAAGCGATTAGCAAAGGAATAATAAACTGACAGATCAAGGCAGGAGACATCCAGCCAAATCGTATGCCTGTATCGCTTTCCTGCGTTTTGTTGAACAGAAAATCATTCTGGCGGTGAGGCTCCAGATAAATGGAGGTTCCGGTATAAATGGTTAAACCAGGATCAAAACAATGCAGGGCATAGGGCTTTTTGTAGGCATAGTTACCGAAGTGAGCCGCAATGTGCGGATGCTTTAACTCCTGTGTAAGCCAGGCTGCCCGTGATTTCTCCTGGGCTGACATTCTGGTCTGCCACAAATCGTGCTGGTAGTGCAATTGATGAACTAAGGCCAGCAAACTGAGGAACATTAGAAAAAATATCAGCCACTTAAGGCGGCTATCACGCCGCCATTGAAGCCATTCGTTGAAAACAAGACGTTTAATCATTTTTTCAGCTTATTTAATTTTTACGAATCCATTACATTCGCCTGCTGCCACATCAAATTCCTTGGTTACGGCACCCGTTGCCAGATTCATCGAGTAAATGGCATTCGTACTGGCTGTAGGTGCACTCAGGTAAAGTTTTGTATTATCCCACTTTTTTGCAAAAGCCGTGCTGAATACCTGAGGTAAGCTCGAAGAAACTTCACCTTGTGAGGTTCTGGCGTTCAAATCGATTTTATAGTACTTATATCCGGCTTTTTCTGAGTTATCGAAAGGATAATAATCAGGGTCTTCACTTTTTAAGGTTAATGCCTTGCCATTGCCATAGTAAAAGATTCCCTGCGCATCTGAGCCAAGAGTAGATTTCAGATTAAAAAAGTAGTTCTGGTCAAAAGCGGTTTCTCCATTTTTTATTCGCACAATTCCACTCGGTACTTTACTGCCATTTCCTGTACCCATAATATACAGGTCTTTATTTTCATCAAGCACAAGGCTGCTGGCTCCAAATCCATATTGCGGGCCGGAGTTCCAGATTATGCCGCATCTACCATCAGCAATAAGTTTTTCTACCTGATTGGTGGTTCGGTTAATGACTGTTACATAAACAGAATCACCCAAGTTTGAAAAACTGGCATCCTGATAGTTTACACCCATAAAAAGGTAGTTATCCCGATGTGCCATGCCCAGATAATATACTTCTGTGGCCTTAGGTTTCTGGATAGAGGTAAGGTCGACAGAGGCGGTTACCTGCATGGTGGTCGGATTAAATTTTACCAGTTTAGGTACGCCACCAAAACCATTGCTGGCGGCATAAGCTTCCGTATCACTGATGAAATCAATGGCACCAAAAGTTTTTAAACCCTGTACTATAAACGAACCTAATTCTTTGGGTTTGCCGGCATCGTCAAAGCCATATTTGCGCAAAGTAGCCGGGGCTCCAAAAGTAGTAAGATACGTATAGCCATTATAGGCATACATGATTCCACTACTGGGTAACTCGGCCGCCCCTGCGGTTGAGACTGTACCTGTCGGGAAATTCTCGAAACCCATAAAGTAAGTAGTCTGGTTAGGATAGGTACCTCCTGTAACAGCCATGGTATACTGAATACTTTCTCCTTTGGTAGGAGGAGTTTCGGCATCTTTACAAGCATTGAATAAAATAATAATGGCACTACAGAGAAGTAAGGTAATCTTTTTCATTGATTTAAGTTTTAGAATGATAAAATCGGAGTTTAACATGATAGGTTCTGCCCGGAAGCTGAACCTTAAAATTATCGTAGAGCAGTTTATCAAAAAGGTTATTGACATCTATTGCCAAAGAGATTCTGCTTTTGTAGTGCAATAAGGAAATACCAATATGATTGATAAACTGACGGGGAATAATATTTTTCAGGCTGGGGTCTCCATCTACTGCCCAATACAGATAGTACTGATGCACATAATTGCAGTTCCAGTAAAACTGCATATTTGCTTTTTTGCGCATGACACTATCTTTTACAAGTGTAATGCCCGCATTGGCAAACAGATAGGGGATATTGGGAAGCCTTGCATTTTTGTAGCGTTCATTATCAATTCCATAGCCTGCCACATAAGACTTGTTGCGTAGATCCTGAAAGGTAAAGTTGGCATCCAGATTCAGCCAGGCGTAAGGACGTACCCTGACAGCAGTTTCTACACCTTTTATATCGGCTCTGAGTATATTCTGATATTCAGAATAAAAAATGGAAGGGGGTAGATAAATAATGTTGTCTAGTTTCCGATAAAAACCTGTTAGCTCTGCATCTATGACAGCACTTCTGAAAACTGTATTCAGGTTAATGTTGTCTGAAGTTTCAGGTAATAAGTTTGGATTAGGGCGAACCAGCCGTAAATCGCCGAATGTTTCAAGCTCGTCAGGCAGCCGGGTAGCCTTTTCATAAGAGGTCTTTACAAAAAGCTGGCTGTTAATAAAATAAGTAAAAGCAGTATTGAAACCAAAACGATGGATTTGATGGCTGACAGGAATTAAGCTTAAATCCTCACGCTTATTACTCGAAAAAGCGGCATAAAAATATTTGAGCGAAGATAGATTAATCAGTTTTTCATTGAACCACTTTGTTTCGATACTTGCCCCACTTACGTTCTTTTTCATGATTTGCGCCTGTCCGAAGAAATCATTGCCATAGAATTTTAAGGCAACGGGGTCAGCGCCTTTCCGATAGAAATACTGGAAAGTATTGGCCAGATTAATTTTAGTATTTTCTGAAAGGAAATACGTAAGTACCTGACGCATATTAAAAACGCTGGCGTTTGTGGTGAGTAAACTTCCGGAGGAACTGATTTCTCCACCCGTGTAACGCCTGTCTACTACTTTCCCTTCCCAATTATAGACATTTAAGGTAGTATCCCTGAATTTACTGATGGTTTCGTTATAATTGAAATAGGTGTTGAAATCGAGATTTTTGAACAGGTTTACTTTTTGGTACCTTAATTGTAAGCCTTTCAGCGAATTTGTAAACAGGGCCTCCCCATAGGGCTGTCTCATAATTACATTATGTTGCAATTCATCAAAGCTGTGGGCATATTGAAATTGTAACGATAAAACATTAGCCCATTTTAACTGGCTCAGCCCTGTTTCTATTTTCAGGTTGGTAAATATAAAACGGTTATGAAAGCGTCTGACATTTTTAATAACTGGATTCCCGAATTCATCAGGTACTTCGGCCTGTACCCGATAATCATTATCTGAATGATTATAACTACCGCCAAGCCCTATATAAAAATGGGGTTTTATGAATTTCTTTAATTGTAATACATTTTTATAAGTATTAAAAGAGCCATAAGCCGTAGAAAAATCAAGATAATCTTTGTTGTCTTTTCGGGTAACAATATTCACGGCTCCACCCAGAGCGTCTGTTCCCAGTTCAATAGGTATCACGCCTTTATATATTTCAAAACGCTCGGTTTGCTGAACCGGAACGATGTTGATGCCTTGTGTTTGCCCCAGATTATCAATAGGGTTGCCATCAACAAAAAACCTGATTTGTTTTCCGCTGATGCCGTTGATGAAAAAGTCAGCATTGGCACCATACCCACCGTTGGTTCTGATATTTACACCACTATTCTGTTTAAGAATATCCAGGCTGTTCTGGTTGCTCTGATAAAATACTTTTGTATTAATGACCAGTACATTCAAAGGCTTTTCTTTGAGTGTAGTGATTACTGAACTTGTGACTTTTACCTCGTTCAGCTGTTTTATCTTTATTGAATCTTCCTGCGCTTGTATCTGACCACCGGCCAGAATGAGTAGCAAAAGGAGAATATTTTTTTTTAGTAGTAATTGTTTCAGGATGTAAGGCTTTCTCATATTTATTAATAAAAGCTATTTTTTAATATACTTTTAATCAGCCGAAGAGTCCGAATTCTAAACTTAATTGCTGCTGTGAGCAAGGGAAATTCAGTTGAATATTTAAGGACAGGTTATATCTTCCAGCGTCAACTCGTAGTTCGTTGTAAAGTCATGCAAACTCATATGGTCAATCCAAAAAGTTTTTTTGTAATGGTTTTTCAAGGCCATAAATGCCTCTTCTGAGTCCATTAAAACACAATTAGCTTAGCGCAACAATAATTTTTTTTTCGTTTATGCAATACTGTTGCAAAAATACAAAAGTAATTTTCATGTGCAACATTGTTGCAAATAATTTTCTTTTTCCTGCAGCTTTTAAGTTATTATATCTCTCCGCTTTATATTATTTGCAATATAGTTGCATTTGTACTTTTTCTTAAACTATATTTGCAACTTTATTGCATAAGCAACATGGTTGAGATTATGTAATGCCTAAACCATAATTATTTAATGAAATCTAAAAATCTACTCTTCATCATTTTCAGTTTAATTCTTTGCTCTTATTCAGGCTTTGCACAGAACAAACTAAAGGGGCTTGTCAGACTTGAAGACCAGAGCCTTGCGGCAGGGGCATCAATTAGCCTGGAAATAAATGATCTTAAAAAAGGTACTATTTCTGATAGCAAGGGCGCATTTCAATTTGATAATCTGCCGGCAGGTAAATTCAAACTTAAAGTTAGTTCAATCGGATACGAGCCATTTATTCTGGAGGATATGCTCAATGAAACGGAGAAGAGTGTTGAGGTTCTTCTGAAACCAGCTGCCAATCAATTGCAGGACGTTGAAATTATAGGGCGTGCACGCAAGGATTATTCGAGCGATTACAGCTTCTCGGCTACCAAAATAGCTGTTAAAAATAAAGAATTACCACAAGCCATGAGTACGGTTACCAAAGAACTGATTGCCGACAGGCAGGCTTTTCAGTTAGCCGATGCAGTAAAAATTGCCAGTGGGGTTATTCCTTCCAGTTATTATAACCAATACAACATCAGGGGTATTAGTCAGAACGAAGAGGGTCAGATTATTAACGGAATGCGCACCCGCCAGTATTATTTTCTGCAACCCCTCACTACCAATATAGAGAGGGTAGAAGTACTCAAAGGCCCGGCTTCGGTTACTTTTTCCAG
Source organism: Emticicia fontis (assembly GCF_054779675.1). Lineage (NCBI taxonomy): Bacteria > Pseudomonadati > Bacteroidota > Cytophagia > Cytophagales > Leadbetterellaceae > Emticicia > Emticicia fontis. Next base: position 33,331 of record NZ_BAAGXU010000062.1, on the reverse strand, counting down.
TGTTGACCCTGGCGGAAGTATCAATATGATTACCAAAAAGCCCCTTACTGAAACACGCCGTGAGGTAAGCCTAAGTGCGGGCAGTTTCAGTACCTTAAGAGGAACGCTCGATTTTACAGGCCCATTGAATGAGTCTAAAACCTTATTATACCGCCTTAATGGGGCTTATCAGGAGGCCAGTTCTTTCCGTGATTTAGTAGGTAACAAGTCTGTGCTGATATCTCCCTCATTTAGCTACATTCCTAATAGTAAAACGGCTATCAATACAGAATTGATATTCAGTAATATGCTTGGTAATCTTGACCGTGGGCAACCGATTTTCGGGGCAGTAGCCGGTCAAACCAATCTGAACAGTACACCTATCAGCCTTAATCTGGGAGCTTCAAACGATTTTTTCAAGTCAAAAGAGTTGATTCTGATGGCTAACCTTTCGCATAAATTCAGCCAGCACATCAGTTTCAATGCTGCTTACATGAAACAAACCTGGACAGAAGATTTGCAGGAACACCGAACTACCAATGCCTTTGCAACCGATATTAGTGGAGCGCCTGTTACAAGCCTGGTTATGATGCAAATGGTACAGCGCAAGCAGGTATGGAATACAGACAACCTGAATGCCTATTTTAACTTTAACTTCGACTTAGGCAAAACTTCTCATAAATTAGTGGTAGGCTATGACCTGCAAAACTGGCATAAGCTGAAAGGCGGTGGGCAGAATGCCGCAAGGGGCTTTTTGTTGAAAGATGGTACGGTTGCCTCAGGTTTTGTTGTAGCGAATGCCGCCAATTACCAGACGATCACGGTTGATGGCAAAACATTGCCTAAGCCTAATGTGAATTATTTTGACCTGAAAAATCCAACTTACACCATCCGTAATCTGAACGATTATGTGATGAATTCACGAACAGCTTTGCCGTCTGCCATGACCAGCACTAATGCTATCTATTTGCAGGAACAACTTAAAGTTGGTAGGTTTTCTGCACTGTTAAGTTTAAGAAATGAGTGGTTTGAAGACATAACCAATTATGAAGCCCCTAAAGAAGCATCTTTTAAAAATACGGCACTCATTCCCCGAGTGGGCCTTACTTATGTAGTCAGCAAAAGTATCAATATCTATGCTACTTACCTGAAAGGCTATCAGCCGCAATCAAATACCGTCACATTGATGCCAAGCACAGGTGGTTATTACGGAACAGACCAATCGGCTGCGCAATTTAAGCCACTGGAAAGCGATCTGAAAGAATTGGGTATGAAATGCACTTTAGGAGGTAGTCAGTTTACGTTGAGTGCGGCTATCTATGAAATCAATCAGAAAAACATTCTGATGAATGCCAACGACCCTACCAATCCTGACCTGTTGGTACAAAGAGGTGCAGACCGCAGCCGTGGCTTTGAGACTGACCTGGCTGGTTATATTCTTCCAAACTGGCAAATCAATGCTTCTTATAGTTTTATTGATGCGGTTATTATGATGGATAGAGACGAAAAACTGATTGGTCAGCGCAAAGAAAATACACCTAAACACAGCGGTAATCTTTGGACACGCTATAATTTCAGTGGCACTTCGGCTATGAAAGATTTGGGAGTAGGCTTTGGTATGCAAACACAAAGCAGCCGGATTCCGTGGTTTAGCAGAGCCTTTGAGGTTCCGGCTTTTACTACGTTCGACGCGGCCATTTATTATACACCAGCCAAAAGTAATGTACAGATGGCTCTCAATCTAAACAATGTTTTTGATAAAACTTATTGGATAGGCGCACAGAATTATACGCGTCTGTTTCCGGGAGCACCAAGAAACTTCATCCTCACAGCTACGTATAAATTCTGATAATCAGGCAAATCTTATAAGTCATGCACTTATAAGATTTGCCTTTACATACTTTTCGGAAACTATTTTTTTATACTATGAAATTTAAAATTTTAAAAATACTGGCAAAACAGGTCTGGAATACTATCCTTAAAAACAAGAGTACTTTTGTACTGATTGGCATTTTTAATGTGATGCTTCTATTGGCTCTTTTTTCTGGTTTCAAAACTCTTCATCAACAACAGAATTCAGTAAAGGATTATAGCCATGAAGTGCGTGAGCGTTGGGAAAATAGCCCTGATAAACATCCGCACAGGATGGCGCACTATGGCTACGTGGTTTTTCGTCAGAAATTCCCCTTGAGTTTTTTCGATTTTGGTATGGATTCCTACCTCGGTAATGCTGTTTTTCTGGAAGCACACCGTCAGAATACTGTCAATTTCTCTGAAGCCAGCCTATCCAACGGCTTGTTGCGTTTCGGTGAGATTTCGGCAGGCATGATTTTACAAATGCTATTACCCCTGTTGCTATTCTTCTGGGGATTTGCGCTCATTGCCAGAGAAAGGGAAAATGGCACCTTAAGAATTTTGCTTACACAGGGCATTAGCTGGCAGGAGTTGATTACAGGCAAAGCTATGGGTTTGTTTTATCTGTCTCTCACCATGTTTATTCCTGTAATTGTGACAGGATTAATTCTCTTGTTATTGGCCAATTCAGGTACAGAAATTGCTCAGGCGCTTGTTCGTCTTCTAACTATGAGTGTCTTTTATCTGGTTTATTTGTTCGTTATCGCTCTATTAGCTGTTTATGTATCTGCCAGAAGCAGCAATCCTAAATCTGCTCTTATTAAACTGATTGGTTGCTGGCTGGTATTTACGCTGATACTTCCTAAAGTTTCACAAGTAGCAGGGCAAGGCCTTTTTCTTTCTCCTTCCAAAGTAGAGTTTGATACAGCAGTGGAGGCAGAACTCATACAGCAGGGTGATAGCCACGACCCGAACGACCCGCATTATAAGGCATTAAAGGATTCATTACTGATGGCTTATAAAGTAGACTCTACACATAAACTCCCGTTTAACTATGGCGGCTATGTGATGAGCGAAGGAGAGCGATTAAGTGCAGAAACCTTTATTCGCCATCAGGAAGAACTGGTCCATATCTATCAGCAACAACAAAATATTGTTCGCTTTACGGCACTGATAAATCCTTATATAGCCATTAAGAACCTCTCAATGGCATTGTCAGGTACAGATTATGGTACTTACAACGATTTTCAGAATCAGGTGGAAGCCTACCGCTACAAACAGGCTCAAGCCATGAATGAATTGCAGATAAAGCTTATCAGTAATAGAGTCAAAAGTTCTTCCGCTAAAGAGGGGGCAATCAGTAGCCGGCACTGGAAAGATTTTCCTGATTTTGACTATCATTTTTTGCCCTTTACCAAGGTATTCAGCAACGAAATCATTTCTGCGGCTTCCCTGTTGCTCTGGCTTTCCGGCCTGTTCTTTCTGATACGACTCACTTCTAAACGACTAAAAGCATTTTGATATGGCAGCACTGTTAATTAAAAATTTTCTGCGCTCAAAAGGCTTTTTAACTGGTCTTTTGATTTTGTTTTTTTCCGGCTTACTCAGTTTGTATATCGGGAAACATTTCCTTGAAAAGAATCGGGAGATTATTGAGAAAACAGCCCATTTTCAGCAGGAAAATCTCGACCGCTATGTGAAAAATATCAAAGAAATGAGTTCTCTGCTCTACTATGTCCGCTTTGGATTAGTTAACAAGACCTCTAACCTGTCTGGACTATCCATTGGTCAGCGAGATATTAATCCTGCTGTTATGAGTGTAACTATCCGTAACCTGCAGGAACAGAAATACAATAACGATTTAATGAACCCTATGTATCAGCTAATCGGTAATCTGGATTTCAGTTTCGTTCTAATCTATCTTTTTCCCCTGATTATCATCGCGTTTGGCTTCAATCTGATTTCAGAAGAAAAAGAAGAAGGTACCTGGAGCCTGGTATTGAGTCAGGCGGTTTCTCCGCTTAAAATGCTTCGGGTAAAAATAGGTATCCGTTATGCCAGTGTATTAGCTGTTCTGTTACTGCTTTTTTTGATTGCGAAATTTTACTTAGCTATTCCATTTGATGCAGCATTTGGAGCGTATATCATCAGTGCGTTACTTTATACGAGTTTCTGGTTTTGCCTAGTCTGGCTGGTGGTATCGTTTCACAAAAACTCAAGCCAGAATGCCCTGGTTCTGCTTACCTCATGGGTGCTGTTGACCATTGTGATTCCAGCAGCGGTCAATGCTGCTATTGTTAATTTATATCCCGTACCAGAGGCTTTCAGTACAGTGCTTGAAAGCCGTGACGGCTACCATACACAATGGGATAAACCAAAAGAACCTGCCATTCAGCATTTTTATCAACGCTATCCTCAATTCAGGCAGTTCAAACACCCGGAAGGTGCAGATTACAGTTCACTTTGGTATTATGCCATGCAACAACTCGGAGACGATGAGGCGATTAGTCAGGCAAATGCCTTGAAAGATAAACTCATGCAACGGGAGACTATTAGTAATGCCATTGGACTGTTTATCCCAACCATACATACACAACTCACGCTTAATTTATTAAGCCTGTCAGATATGAATAATTATCTGAATTTCAATGAAAAACTGGCTGATTTTCATGAGAGGAAAAAACTATACTTTTTTCCGAAAATGTTCAGCAATGTTCCTGTGGCTCAACAAAACTGGAAGATTTTTCCGCTCGAATATTTTCAGGATCAAGTGACCGTTCAATGGTTGAAATTGCTTCTGCCATTAATGATCATCAGCGGAATATGCCTGTTATGGGCCCAAAATAATTTTATCAGAAAAGGCACTCTTAATCATCATCTCTAAATTCTATATATTATGCTAACAGCTAAGAACCTGACAAAAAAATATGGCGAACAAACGGCATTGAACAGCCTCAATCTCGAAATTAATTCAGGAGAAATATTTGCCCTTCTCGGACAAAACGGTGCTGGTAAAACCACTACCATCAATTGTTTTCTGGGCTTTATCGAACCTACTGGTGGCGAAGCCAGCATCAATGGCAAGTCTGTATCCAGTCATTCGCTTGAAACAAAAAAAGACCTGGCTTATATTCCGGAAACGGTAATGCTTTACCCGAACCTGACAGGCTTAGAAAACCTTGAATTCTTTTCTTCACTGGCCGGATTTACCTATTCAAAAGCGGAATTAAGCGGTTTTCTGAGCAAAGCGGGATTGCAGGCATCGGCACATGAGCAAAGGGTAGGAGGGTATTCTAAAGGAATGCGCCAGAAAGTAGGTATTGCCATAGCCATAGCCAAAAAGGCCAAAGCCCTTTTGCTAGATGAGCCTACGAGCGGTCTTGACCCGAAGGCCTCCAATGAATTTTCGGAGATATTGAAAGAACTCTCACAAAGTGGGACAGCCATTCTAATGGCTACCCATGACATTTTCAGAGCCAAAGAAGTAGCAAACCGGATTGGCATTATGAAAGAGGGAAACCTGGTTTCGGTTATCAATGCCAGAGATATTTCGGCTAATGAGTTAGAAAAACTGTATCTGCAAACTGTTTAAAGTTTCAGTTAAGGCTGAATGAATGCCCGGGTCTGACATTCTATGTTATGAAAAAACTTATACCTTTTATTTTCTTATTGCCAGGTCTGTCATTGGCGCAAGACTCGCTCTCTAAAGGCAACTTCAATCCACCTGCCTTTGCTCCGGTTGTAAAAGCTCTTGAGACAAAAGAGCGTATGCAGATAGATGGAAAATTAGATGAGGTATCATGGCTTAGTGCGCCTGTTACTGATAATTTCTTCATGATGGAACCCCGGCAAGCAGGACAGATTAAACATAAAACATGGGTAAAAGTATTGTTTGACGACAAAAATCTGTATTTCGGTGTGTTCTGTGCCGATAGTCTGGGTAAAAAGGGGGTAAGAATTCAGGACTTACGAAGAGACTTTGTTTACGGGGAGAACGATGTATTTTATTTGCAACTGGATCCGCAAAACCTGAAACGCTTCTGCGTGAGTTTTCAGACCACTCCCTATGGGAACCAGAGAGAATTGCAGGCCTTTGATGACACCTTTAAAGATAATGACTGGGATGCCCTCTGGAAGGTACGTACTCAGATTACAGATGAGGGATACTTTGCTGAGTTCGCTATTCCTTTTAAGTCGCTAAGGTACGAAAAAGATAATAGAGACTCAGTTTCGTGGGGCATTACGCTGGCACGACTAGCCCGGAGAGATTATGAGATGACAGTCTTTCCGGCCATACCTCAGACTTTTTCTCCTTACCGCATGACCTATGCCGCACAACTGACTGGATTAAAGCTTCCCAAGCCCTCTCTGAATCTGCGTGTAAACCCTTACCTACTTTATCAGAATGATAAAGTAACTGATGCTGTCGGTAATACCCGGATAAAATCTACCCCCAAACTAGGTGGAGAGGTTAAATGGGCTGTAAATCCTAGCTCTGTAGTGGATTTTACTTTCAATACAGATTTTGCTCAGGCAGATGTTGACCGTGCGGTAAATAATCTGACCCGCTTCAATGTTTTTTTTCCTGAAAGAAGGCAGTTTTTTCTGGAAAATTCAGGTATATATGCCGGAGCCAACGTAGATGGTGTAAATCCATTTTTCAGCCGGACCATTGGCCTGGCCAATGCGCAGTTTAATGCAACTCCGGTATCAATTGATGCGGGCTTGAGGTATACCAGTCGTACGCAGAAGCGTACCATCGCAGGCTTGTACGTACATCAACGAGGCAATGAAACACAATCAGGAGCGAGTTTTGGCGTAATGCGTTATCTGCAGAATTATGGCAAACAGAATAATATAGGGGTCATGTTGACGCACCGGTTGGACGAAGCCAGCCAGGAAAAAGGCCTGAGCCAAAGAAATAATACAACCCTGAGTCTGGACGGACTCATTCGTCCCAACGATAGCTGGACCATTACCTATTTATTGTCTGCTTCAAGAAATAACACTAATGATAACATTGGCATAGCCGGAAATATCTATACGGCATTTACGCCTCAATATGCGTATATAGCCTGGCAAAGCAAATTTGTCGACCAGAAATACGTGCCGGGTATGGGTTTTGTTTTTGCCAACAATACCATACACCATAATCCCGGAGGCTACTTTATCTGGCGGCCAAAGGGTAAGCTAGGCCAGCTGATTCGCCGCTGGGACCCGGGTTTTTTTGTTAATTACTATCAGAATACCAATGATTTCAGTATACAGGAATCAAACCTGTATTTGTTTCCTGTGTATATTATTACTTCTACCAACGCACAAATTGAATATGCGATTTATCCAACCTGGCAGAGATATAATTTTGTATTTAGCATTTTAGGACGAGATATACCTTTAGGGAATTATAATGTAATAAGGCAAATGTTTCGGTATGAAACAGATGCTTCAAAAAAAATTTCACTTGAAACTAAATATGAGTTTGGCGGCTATTATAATGGTCGTTTAAATACGCTCACGCTGGCAGGGCGTTTGGCACCTATACCACACTTAGCCCTGACTGCCAATTATGAACACAATACTTTCAGTAATTTCGGAACAAAAAAAGAAAACTTCAGGACTGATTTGTATTCAGTGGGATTGAGAATTGCCCCTAATCCCCGCATTCAATTATCTTCCTTTTATCAGTATAATACCCTGGATATGAGAGGACAATGGAATATCAGAGGCTCGTGGGAGTTTGCCCCATTGAGCTTTCTGTATCTGGTTTTTAATAAGTCTGATTACCGGGAATCACCTATTGCCACTCAGGCTTTTATCAGTAAGATTAGTTATATGAAGCAATTTTGAATCGGGTGTTGGTAAATAGGAAGGTTTATTTGTTCTATTTACCAGCATTTGAAATGGTAGTTGCCGTTTAAAAATTTGGAGTCCACGAATAATCTACGAAAATTTTTATTCGCTCAGCACAACGCCATTGGGCAATGCGCCAACCGGAATATCGGTCAGTTTCTGGTGTTTCGTTGCATCTACTACCGATAGCGTATTGTCTTTTTTGTTAACAATGTAGGCCATTTTTTCGTCACCCGAAAATGCGATGGCGCAAGCATCCTGCCCGGTGATGATAGTAGACTTCAGAACCCAGGTATTATTCTTTCGTTCAAAACAAGCTACCTTATCCTCTCCCGTTTGGCAAATCCAGAGTTCGTTCAATAATTTATTATAGGCTACTTGTCCGGGCTTAAACTTGAGGTCAATAAACTCATACGTTTCAAGGCTTGTTTCATTCACAATGTTGATGGTTTTCAGATTCTTGTTTTCTACATAGATATTTCCGTCATTTCCAGCCCAGACATTCGTCGGGAATGGGTCAACTTTAATATACTTTTTTATCTGTTTTAATCGGGTATCAATTGCCAGAATGAAGCTGCTTTCTTCTAAAGCTACAAATGCGTAATCTCCATTTTTAGAAAATATAATTTCGGTAGGATCTGATCCTAATGAAAAAACGGCTTTTTGTTCTCCTGTGTTTGCATCAAAAACATGCATTTGTCCGGCATGCGTAGCTGCTGCTGACCATATTTCAGAATTATCATTAGAGAACACTGCGTTATAATCCGGCTTAGGCAAAGATAAATTTAACAGAACTTTGCCTGTTTGAGCATTCAACACCATAACACCTCCTTTTTTATCTGTAGCCTGATGCAATAAATCATGGCTCTGGTTAAAATCAAATTCAGGAGTAGCTACCAGTATTTTTTTCCTGTCGGGCGATAAGCCGATATGATGAGGAAAGCGGTCTTTTACAGGTAGTTGAATTGTTTTTTTTACTTTCAAAGTTCTCAAATCAATCACAGAAATACTACTGCTGCCTCCGTTTACTACATAAACAGCCGGACGTTTAATTCTTCCACTGGTACTTGTAAAATTTTTCCCACATGAAGTCAAGCTTAAAAGTAAAAAGAAGTAACATATCAGTCTCATCTACAAGAATTATTTTGTTGTTAAGCTTGGGTATTTGTTTGCAATATAAACTTCCGGTAGTTATTAAATACAAAATCTCCTCAATCATTGTACAATATTGCATTACTAAGAAAACTCATAAGGAATAAATAATATTTTATGACCGATTCACTAAATGGAGTAATTTTGTCTGAAAGAGAATAAACCTACCTGATTGTACCCTGTTTTTAATGCGATACATTTATGATGAAGAAAATTACTGTTACATTAAGTCTGATTTTTATATCTTCGCTACTGGTTATAGCGCATGAGTTCTGGCTCGAACCCCAAAAATTTCTCCTGGAGATAGGCGAAAAATTACATTTGAAACTCTTTGTGGGAGAAGGATTTACTGGGGAGGAGATAGATTTTACAAAATTAAAAGTGGCTAAATATACACACTACACCCCTGATGGAGAACGAAATACCAGTGGCAGTTTAGATGAACAGCAACTGAACGATTTTTTGAAATTTGAAAAAGAAGGGAATCATTTGATTGCCTTGAATAATACCAACAAACATATAGAACTGGAAGCCGATAAATTTAATGACTATCTGAAAGAAGAAGGGTTGGATGACGTATTAGCATGGCGGAAAGCCCATAATGCACTGGATAAAAAAGGTCGGGAAATGTATCAGCGCTGTGTCAAGACGCTGCTGCAAGTTGGGAAAAAGCATGATGAAATCTACCGCCAGAATACTGGCATGCGTTTAGAGCTCATTCCGCAACAAAATCCGTACACTACTACTCAATCACTCACATTTCAGGTATTATTTGATAATAAGCCTATAAATAAAGCCCTTGTTTTAGTATGGCAGAAAGGAATCGAAAAGCCGGAACTTAGAAAACTAAGAACGGATAAATCAGGCAAGGTGTCCTTTAGTTTTGAACCTAAGGGTATCTATATGGTCAGTACAGTTCACATGGTTCCTTATAGTAAACCTGATGAAGCCGACTGGCAGAGTTATTGGGGCAGCTATACTTTCGGCTTCAAATAAGTTATTTATAATGACAATAAAAAAGTCAAATTTCGTTGTATAGAATAGATTGACTAAAACATGATGTTGATCAGGTTTAGCTAAAAAAGACTCATCTGGTAAGCAATTATGCATTACCTTTGTATTGATGTTCAAATTCAAGCAAATAGCACTCATTTTTCTTTCACTGGCCTTAGTAGTGAAGTCTTTTATTGTGCCTTTTATTTGCCTTGATTATGAACTTCGGAAAGATTTTATCATCAAAAATTACTGCGTTAATAGAAATAAACCCGAATTGCATTGCGACGGAAAATGCTTTTTAGCAAAAAAGATCCAAGCACAAACAGAAAAAGAAGAACGAAGTGCGCTTCAGAATTTTATTTATAAGCTATTAGAGATAAATACTTTTGAGAGCCTGAATAACTTTACGTTTGACAACGTAATTGAAACTAAAGAATATTCTGCAAGAAACTACCCTTATAAACTTGAATTTACCAGAGAATCTCTTTCTTCTGTATTTCATCCTCCTGCTTTAATCTAAAAAGCTCTCTTATTTTTTACAAGTCTGATTTCATTTTGAGACAAGCGATTATTTTTCAATAATTGTAGTTTGTCTTAGTTGAACTATTACACGGGTAGTAATTAATTCAGATTTATGGACTGGGTGGTTATATCAAATCAATGATAAACAACTACACCTTATAAGGAGGAGCTAACTAAGTTGATTATCTTTTTGTAGTAATTAATTGATAAAGAATTTAACAATGAAAAAAATACTATTTATTCTATTCTGTGCTGTTTCGGTAGCAAACGCTCAAAAAACAGGCTCTCTAAGCATTCATTTTGACCACTTTGTAGGTAATGAGCCATTAGTTTTAAACGATAAAAAATACAAAAATGCAGCAGGAGACGAGTTCGATATTTCTCTGTTTCAGTATTATGTAAGTAATGTCAAACTTATCAGAAAAGACGGGTCAACATACGATGTTCCCCAAGATGATTCATACTTCCTGATCCGCGAAAGTAATAAAGAAAGCAAAACTATTACGCTTACCAATATTCCGAAAGGTAAATTTACGGGTATTAGTTTTTTGATAGGTATTGATAGTGTCAGAAGTGCCTCTGAAATAGGACAGCGCAAGGGATGTCTGGATGTAGCTGGAGAAGCCAAAGACATGTACTGGGCGTGGAATTCAGGCTATATCTTCGTCAAAATGGAGGGCACCAGTCAGCAATCTACTGCAAAAAACAATATTTTCATGTATCATATAGGTTTATTTGGAGGCATTGGCAACAAAAAGACACTTAACAATATTCGTTATGCCACAATTAATTTAGGTGGAGAAACCTTGCGGATTAAAGACAATAAAAGTGTGCCTCAGATTAACATTAGAACCGATGCCAGTAAATTGTTGAATGGCGATACTAATGTTGAGATAGCAAAAAATCCGACTGTAATGGGTGGCCCTTATTCTGCAAAAATAGCTGAAAACTATAAAACCATGTTTTCGTTTGCAGGTTTAGGTACTTTGGCCACAGGTATTGATAAGAGCAAAAATGCTTTGGGTATGAACTAAAAACAGACATGAGAGCAAAGGTTAAAATATTTTTATTGTTAACAGGGGTTGCTTTTTTATCATTTAAAAGCATGACCGGGCCTGAGCTTTTTTCTGTTCCAACTAATTTCCCCAGGCCGACTTATCATTTCGACAGTAACCCACTTAGCAGTGCAGGCGTAGAATTGGGCAAGACCTTGTTTTATGATGCCATCATTTCATCAGATAATACCGTTAGTTGTGGTAGCTGTCATCAGCAGTCGGCCGGGTTTACCCAGCATGGGCATGTATTAAGCCATGGGGTAAATGACCAGCTCACAAAGCGCAATTCAATGCCTTTGTTTAACCTGGCCTGGTCTGGCAGTTTTGGCTGGGATGGCGGTGTGCATGACCTTGATTTCTTTGCCGTTTCTCCCATTACCAATCCGGTTGAAATGAATGAGTCTCTTGGAAATGTGTTAGAAAAACTCCGGAAGTCGCCACAATATCATGCTTTGTTCAAAAGTGCCTTTGGAACGGAAGAAATCAACACAGAGAGGTTTCTGAAGGCACTTTCTCAATTTATGCTGACCATGGTTTCTGCCAATTCCAGATATGACCATTATATGCGCTATGAAGGAGTAGAGCTTACTAAAGTTGAACTGGAAGGAATGGAGATATTCAAAAAGAAGTGTGCTTCTTGCCATTCGGGCGAATTATTTACTGATTTTTCATTCAGAAATAATGGCTTGGCGCATTTGAGCGAAAATGACTTTGGACAGTTTGAGGTTAATCAGAATGAAAACGACAAGTTTAAATTCAAGGTGCCAAGTCTCAGGAATCTGTCTTATACTGCTCCTTACATGCATGACGGCAGATTTACAACCTTAGAGGAAGTGCTGGAACACTATGATTCAAAAGTTGAGAAAACAGATTTTCTTGATAAGGAATTGAGTAAGGATGGCAGATTGGGGATAGCATTGACACCAGATGAAAAACAAAAAATCATGGTTTTTCTGAAAACCCTGGATGATGAGGATTTTGTGAAAAATCCATTTTTTTCTGAGGGGTCACTCCTTAATGCCATTCCAGTTAAGAATATTGACGATGACTTGATGAACTTTAAAATTACAGATAAAACCCAACAGGATTTGTTCAGCCAGAGTGTCGAGGCCTATCTGAAAATCAAGACTGCCATTCAGGCAAATAATAGTAAACTGGCCGGAAGTGAAGCCAAAAAACTGATGAAGGTATTATCTAAATTCAATATTCAGCAAGCTTCTCAAAAAGAGTTTTTCAGGAAGTATCAGGATAAATTATTCTTCGATGCAGAGCATATCCTTGAAGGAATACACTCTACCGAACACCAATTAGACCATTTTAAAGACTTATCGGACCATTTGTATATTCTTATTGCGTCTTTTAAAGCCAATCAGAAAACCCTGTATTTTACTCAATGTCAGGAATTTAAAATGGATTGGTTAAGCAATATGCCTGCTGACCCGTTTGTAATGAAAAATTGTAAAGAAGTGCAAACCAGAATTTTAAAGAAAGAATAGATGCTTTAACCAAATGAAAGTCAGGCTTAAAATAGGATTCATATCAGTCATGATTGCTTTTTTATCGTTCAGGAGCATTTCTGAGCCGACACTTTTTTCAGTGCCTGATAATTTCCCAAAACCTGATTATCATTTTGACCGTAACTCAATTACTAAAGCCGGAGTAGAATTGGGCAAAACGTTATTCTATGACGCGCTTCTTTCATCTGATAATACCATTAGTTGTGGTAGCTGCCATCAACAATCAGCCGGATTTACCCAGCATGGCCATGTGCTGAGTCATGGGGTAAATGACCGGTTAAGTAAACGAAATGCCATGCCTTTATTTAATCTGGCATGGGCTAACAGTTTTGGTTGGGATGGGAGTGTATCTGATCTGGATTCCTTTGCGGTAATGCCCATCACCAATCCGGTAGAGATGGACGAGTCTTTTGAAAATGTACTTGAAAAATTGCGTACATCCACACTATACCCTCGTATGTTTGAGAAAGTATTCGGTACCAGTGAAATCAACTCAGAACGACTCTTGAAGGCGCTTTCGCAATTTATGGTAACTATGGTTTCGGCTAATAGCAAATATGACCGCTATGTTAGAAATGAGGGGGTAAAGCTGACAGAGACAGAGATGGAAGGGCTAACATTGTTTAAGCAGAAATGTGCCTCCTGCCATTCAGGTGACCTATTCACAGATTTTTCGTTCAGAAATAACGGATTGTTCATGAGTGAAGAGGACAAAGGTCGATTTGAAGTAACCAGGCTTGAAACGGATAGGTATAAATTTAAAGTGCCTACGCTTCGGAATCTGACTTATTCGGCACCTTATATGCACGATGGCAGATTTGCAACGCTACAAGAGGTATTGGAACATTATACCTCTAAAGTTGTAAAATCTCCAACATTAGATGTTTTACTTGAAAAAGACGGTAAACCGGGCATTCCTCTGAATGCTGATGAACAACAAAAGATTATTGCCTTTCTGAAAACACTAGATGACGAGGACTTTATACGAAATGCATCATTTTCAGAAAGTACCCTTGTCAATGAAATTCCGAGAAAGAATATTGACGCTGATCTGAAGGATTTCAGAATAAGCGATGTGTCAACAAGAGTATTATTCAATAAGAGTATTGATGCTTATTTGTCAATTAAATCGGCGATTGAAATAAAAAACAGTGTGCAGGCAGCTGATGCAGCAAGAACCTTTATTAAAACCCTCAACAGGATTCGTATCTCCGATACAGCCCAGAAAGGGTTCTTTGAAAATTATCAGCAAAAACTCTTTATTGATGCCAAACGTATTATTGAGGGAGAGAATTTCTATGCACACCAATTGGATTATTTTGATGAACTATCAGCGCACTTATATGTTCTGATTGCCTCATTTAAAGTTAATGATAAAGTGCTTTATTTCAACGAATGTCTGAAATCAGATGCCAAATGGCTGAGTGATACTGTTAATGATACTTCTGTAAGTGTAAATTGCAATGATATACAAACAAAAATTTTAAAATGATGAAAAAATACATTGTTTTGTTCGCTTTAGGTTTTTACTATTATGAAGCTGATGCACAGGAACCAGTTACAAAAGGTGCAGCACAGAAAGAGAATAAAACGCTGGATAAAGATGGCAAAGACCCTGTTTGTGGCATGAAAGTGAAAAAAGGAACAACGCTGGTGAGTGTGTATAAAGAAAAGCAACATGGCTTTTGCGGAAAAAACTGTAAAGAAAGATTTGATAAAGAACCTGACAAGTATGTAAGAAAATGAATCGCAAAAAGTTCATTTCTACATTCACTTTTACGTTGTCCGGCCTTTTGGCTGTTGGGAATGACAAGATACCCAATTGTACTATTAAGACCAGACGCATTTGTAATGTCTGTCAATATAAGTTAGGCAAAAGCATTTATTTCGAAAAAGGTGTAAAGGATGTTAAGGTTGACTGGATAAAAGAAACTATCCAGGTTTCTTACGATGCTTCTAAAACCAGTCCTGAAAAATTGAAACAGTACATTGTTTCAATTGGCTATGATGCGGATGAGTTAAAAGCAAATATAAAAAAAAGAGAAATTCTGAAGGTCTGCTGTGAAAGTGAAATAACGATTTGTAAATAAAAGATATAAAAAAAAGTATTCCTTCTATTTTTGGTAATCATTTGGTTTGATGTGCTTGCCTGAGATATTTGTGGCTCTGCAAATGGGGGGGCCTTTGTGGGGATGGCATCCGTGCAGGAATCCAATTTATAGGGCTTCGGTATAGATACCGTAGCTTTGAATCGCATCTGAATAATGTATTACTGAAAACCCGTGAGACTTTTCAAACAACTCAATTATAGGCAAGATTTTGTACCGTTAAAACCCGGCAGATTATGGCTTTCCCGCCTTATAATTCCAATCAACAAGTATTATTAAATAGTAAAACAGAAACTCAAAAGAACTAAGTATTTCTTACAGACTTCCGGTATATCAGAACCTAGGAGAGGGCGAGCTAAAGTTTTTACCCCAATATGGGCTAAACCATGCCAAGAATTTCTGAATTTTTACAATTCAATAAAGTGGCTTTAAGAATTATTTATTGAACTTGTTTAAAATTAAATATTCAAAGAATGATACTCATACCAAACAGATATTATGTTCTCAGAATACCTGTTTGACAAGCAATTTTTACACTTGCATATTTTTATGCAAGTACAACATTTTATTAATAACAAGCTCCAAATAGTTACTTATTATTAATAGAGCCCTTTTATAAATTGATAGTTTTTTTCTAACTTATTCTCTTCTTTGAGTAATTTCTTGTCTTTCCTTAAAACAATAAGTAGCGAATAAATATCAATTGTTATTTTGGAAATTAAAACAATTAGACCCAAAGTAAGAGCGACGAAAATTGATGTTGTTTGCATGCTGTTAAATTTTATTTAATTGATAGAATATATTTGGCTACTTCGGTTCTGTCTTCGTCTGATAGCTGAGCAAAAGCAGGCATTTGTGGGTAGTCTGGTCTTTTTTTACCCGGGGCTTTTATCCAATTTTTTAACTCCTCAATATTGTTTGAATAAATGGAAACCATTTCTGTAATTGGCGGGCCGACCAACTTTTCATTTTGTTGATGGCATGCTGAACAGTTTTGTTTAAAAATGGCGGCGCCTTTGGCTACTTCTCCCAGTGATGGGTCTATTTCTGATTCTTCCATTTTTTCGGCTATCGGATTTTCTCTTGCTTCCTTGCTCAATCTTTGAAATTCTTTAGTGTGTGCTGCTACCAATTGCTGGTGCTTAACCAAAGCGTTGCTCCTATACATTTGTCGGCTACCCCCGTAGAAAATCATAAAAACAAAGATAGAAAAAGCAATTTTTTTGAAGTGAATGTCTATATTTTCTCTTTTACCTACTATAGATTGATAGCTAAACCACAACGCAAGAACCAATAAGCACCCAGCACCTATCATTAGGCCTATTATATCATACGTTATTCCTTTAGATGGTAAAGTAAATAGGACGATTATTCCGAAGAATATTTGTAAGAATAACCCAACTAAAGCAATTTCATAGCCTAGTTTTTTTATATCATAGCGAATGAATTCATTCTTATAAATAATTTCAAAGGGATAGTTTTTACGGTTATTGTACCATGTGATGAATAGACCTGTTACGGCTATGCAAGCTCCAAGAAATTCAAAGTACCTAGGAAATACATTAGGTAACATCAATGCACTAATAAAACCCTTTATTGTTCCCCATTTTTCAGGAAACATCATCAGGTTTACATTGGTTAGAAATATTAACGGTATGATTAAGAAAATACCCACTGCTAAAGCCATGATCAGAATATGTATTTTCTTATTATGCTCGAAACTATGCCAGGTATATTTATGCAAATAGGTGAGTAAAAAAGCAATTGTAACTAATGGGATAATCATGATCCAGGCAAAGCCTGTGAGTGCATTTGCAGAATAAAAATAAATGGTATACAGCGTATTGATGCTCAACAATGGAGCAATACCCAAAACAACTGCCAGACTTTTATTTACAGTAATAGTTTTGGCGATTTCGTGGGCAAAATCATCGAAACGTTTGTCCCGCAATCCTTTTATCTGAGCCCAAAGGGTAACTATACTACCACCAACCATTAAATTGATGAAAATGATATGGACCAGAAAAGATACCACCAGCAGCACAGTTAAAAGCCAGACCGGCAAGGGCAAGTCTAAAGGAATATCTTTAGGAATAGGTGTAGCTACTTGCAATAAGATATTATCGAGCATGGTATATTATTTTTTGGTTAATTGCTTATCTGTTTCCTGATTTTTGCTTTCTAACATTGAAGAAACAGCAGTAGCACTATTAATAGGGTTCACTACAATACCTGTGATTTGAGCACCTTCCAAGCTTTCACCGGTTTGCTGAACTGTTTTGATATAGGCAACAAGCGCATTTAATTCTTTTTTATTACCGGGGAATGGGGGCATATAGGTTCTCCCTTTATGCATATTGGGGATGTACGCTGCCATAGAATTTTCGTCTAATGGCTTGCCAAAACCGTACATCCTTTCAAATACAAATACAATTGAATTAACACCTTGAGTTGTATGACATCTACTGCAGGTATTCATAAAAACATTTCTGCCCGCTTCAATTTTATTTTCTTCCGTTATTTCATTTACTGTAGTATAAGTAGCGTATTTAAGTATCCCGTCTTTTTTGTAAAGCGGATAATCTTCTTCTCTTAAAAGATTAGAATACATATATTTACCAATTACATAAGGTTTACGGACAAATTCTCTCACTCGTTCAAAAATTCCTAAAAAACCAAATACAAACAGGCAAGGGATTAACACATAGGCAAACCTTATTTGTTTAGGCTTAAGCAATGCAGCAATTGCCAGTACTATGGAAAGTGCGGCTGTGCCGATAATAAAGTATTTCAGAAGATTATAGTATTGAGCAAATTCCTGTGTACCTATGGCTACACTCATATTGTCTTTCATCGCAGAGGGTAGTACGTTCCAGTAGAACGTGGCACCCAGTAATACAAAAGGTAGCCATCCTAAAATCCACTGACCTGCGTATTTAAGGGCCTTAGTTCGCATTTCTGTTCCTCTTTTTGAAAAAACAGTAGTAAGTAGCATGCCAAAAACACCAGCCACAAGCATGGCCGTAGGGGTTCTGAATAAAAGTTGAGGAACATAGATTGGATTTGTAAAACCATTAATCAGGCTTTTACTGGTATTCCAATTACCGGGGTCCATCATAAAACCCAGGATAGATACAATGATAGCCATTGTTATCCAGGAAAAAATAGATAAAAACCAACCAAATTTAATATGACGGAGCTTAGCTTTCAGAGATGTATTTGCATTCTTCCAGGTCAGAAAGTAAATCAGTATTAGTATAACTTCCGTAACAAAAACAAGCCATTCAGTAAACCAGGCCCAATAGAAAACCCGAATGAGACTACCGATGGAAGAAGGACTTACCAATGCTACTGAAAACCATATACCAACACCGGTCATCGCACCTATGGTGGTTGTTATGATAAAGGCAACTTTCATTTTATTATAAACAAAATTGTCCCAGGCTAAATCAGTTATTTGATCGCTTGGTGCGTTTTTCACGCCTTTTTGCTCTAACCATGTAATATAGGGGATGAATCCAACAGCTAGACCGTGATTGATAAATACATGCAAAATGGCTATCGCAGCTATCAGGAAGCGATCATTGAGCCAGTCTAGGTGAAACATTGGGAAATCCATTTCTAATCAGATTTAATTTGGATGCAAAATTGATTAGAAACGGCAATGGAAGCTAAAAATTAAAAAGCGGAAGGTTTAGATTTTCGTTAGTGAGGGTTGTACTAAATCATATCTTTATTTAGTTTTTTATATCCGAATATAATATTTTTCAATTTGTTAATTTTGTTTTTCAATTCTGTATTTTTCTGAATTGTTCTGGTGTTGATTCGGTTTGTTTTTTAAAAAAGGTAATAAAATAGGAGCTACTTTCAAATCCTAACTTATCGGCTATTTCGTTGATGGAAAAACTGGTATAATGTAGTAATCGCTGAGCTTCTATTGTGATTTTTTTTCTTATCATTTCTCCCGCTGTTTGTGCTGTTTCTTCCTTACAAATTTTATTAAGGTAATTGGGGCTTACATTTAACTGTTTTGCATAAGCTGAAGGTAGTTTTTCTTTGTTGAACTGTTTATCAATCAATGCCTCAAATTGATGTACTTTCTCTTGCTTATGGTTTTTCTTAAACATTAATCCATTCGGATTCATCAGCCTTTCTACTTCAAAAAGAAGAATATTTAAATAAGACCTTAATACTTTTGTATATTCCTTTTGGCCTGATTTATACTCTTCGTGTATCAGATTTATTAAAGTGTCCCACCGGATTTTTTTTTCATTTGATAGCCTGATATAAGGTTTGATGGTTAGTTTTAAAAAGGAAAACTGGTATAATACATTACTATTATATCGTAATGAAAAGAAATCTTCGGTGAAACAAATTATCTTACCTTTTGCCTGCCTGTTAATATCAATGCTACTTATGCAACGAGGTTTAACCATAATCACTTTCGGTTCGTCTAAGCGTATTTTATGATTGTCGATGAGCATTTCACCCTCAGCATGCTCTATAGTAATAAGCATATAAAAATCTTGTTTGTGCGATGATTCCAAATCCGGAAACTTTTCTAGTAGCCCCTTTAAGTCATCCATCCAAAATTGTCTTATATACTTGCCAAATAGCTGTAGCCCGTATACTTTTAATTCTTCTATGCTTTGCATATTATTATGTATGATACTGTCGTTGAAATTATTTCTGAAGAGTTACCTTTTTTAAACTAACTCATTATTTAGCAGATAATTCCCTGAATCATTAAGTCGGTTTATTCAAGCTCCTGTTATACTTTTCAAAATGCAAATGATTAAAGTACTTATTTCTCTCATAGCCTTTTAAAAGACTATGAGAGAAATTCAAATGATGTCTTTGAAAGAAAAATTATTTTAAACCAATTTTAGCAAAACTTGCAGATACACCAATTTGTATCCAGCGTCCAGGCATCACATAACCAGGGCGATAAGCATAACTTGTATTAAATAGGTTTTCGATAGCAGTAAATATCTCACCTTGTTGGCCTAATATTGGTAGTTTATAAGAGATTCGCGTATTGATTACAGTAAATCCACTTACACGTTCGCCATTTATATCACCAGCTGAGCGCGTTCTGTTAAGTGCCCACGTTGCTGATTGGTATTGTCCGTCAAAAACTATTCTCAGGCGTTTAACTCTTCCATTGATACCTAAAGTAACTGCAGTTTTAGGTGCGTAGGGAAGGTTTGAGATAGTAGGATCGAGTAGTGTTATTCCTGTAAAAACTTGCCATTGTTTTGCAAAAACTTGTCTTAAACCTATTTCTAAACCTTGAATTTGGTAATCTTCTAGGTTTATAAACTGAGGAGGTGGAGGTACATTAGGTGGGAAGCCGAATACATAACGATTTTTAACTTTGTCTTGAAATAAATTTATGTCTAAATCAGTATTTGCAACCGGCGACCATTTTATGCCCACTTCCAGATGATTAACTTCCTCCGGTTTTAATAGCTTCCAACTATCTCCTAAGGGAGCTATTAATGAAGATAAAAGCGGAGCTTCCAGTCCCGGGTAATTAATACCTTTTGATAAATTTCCGAATAGAGTGAATACATTAGATTTAAGGCTTATGCCAACCTGTGGGGCAAAACTGGATTCGAATTTATTATGGCTATAATATCTGAGGCTTACAGATGGTCTTAGTTGCCATTTGTCATTAAGTAAAAGAGCTTGAGTTAAAGCCAGATAAGGAGACGTTATACTAAAATCCGGAGCATTATAAGTTGTTTGAGGTGCAGGAGCGATTCTTTCAAAATCGGCTGAACCTTGCCAGTAATCAAAGTCCAGGCCGACTATTAAATTAGCTAATTTCCAAGGGTTTATTGATTCGTTCCAATGTAAGCCACTTGTTTTAAAGTGAGAAATGGTATTACCATCTGGTGCGGGCAAATCTAACCACGAACCCATGCCTTGATTAGTATAAATCTGTAACCTTCCTCTGAGTTTTTGATACTGATGAATTAGGCCAATAGAAAACATACCTGCTTCAGTGTTATACTGTGGCGCTATTGCTGGCAGTGTAGTCCGTGCATCACCCGGGTCGCTGGCTTTATTGTTGACATATAAAAACTTAAATTCTGTGCGCCAGCTTGAACTTAAATGAATACCTACGTTTGCCAGAATATTTTTAAGTTCCCCATTTGCGTTTGGCCTATGACCGTTTGAACGGGCAAAGCCCTGAGCTATATTGTAGTCTACTTTGCCAGCTTTACCGGCAAGATATACCTGCTCTACAAAAGTACCGAACGAACCTGCAGAAATTCTTCCGCTACCTTCAATTTTAATACTATCGGCAACAGAATTGAAGGTTGTTAGATTAATTGAAGCAAAATTATTCCCGTTAATATGGGGTTGAGGGCTTTTATAGACTGTGACATTCTGAACTGCGTTAATTGGCAAAAGGTCTAATAACGGGTGATTCCAGAGACCCATGTAAAAAGGAAGTCCATCTATGTAGGTCTTGATTTCGCTACCGGGTCGACTTACGCCCATTCCTCTAATAAAAACAGCACCACCTTGGTCTCCACCGAAAGCGCCTACCGGATTATAGCGTGCTATTTGAACTCCGGGAGTACGGCGAAGTGCTGAGGCCAGATCGATAGCATTCAAATCCCGTATCTGGGCCTTAGAAATAACAGCCGATACTGAGGCAAATGAATCTACTTTTGTTTCTTCTATCAGAGGTTTTGCTATAACTACAACTTCTGGCAGAGCAGTAACCTTTTGTGCATATAATCTACTGCCTGACAAAAACGTTACTGAAAAGAATATTAATATTTGTTTTAATCTCGTATTCATTTTTAAATTATTTATGATAATCATACTAACTTATATCGGAAGAATTTATATATAAACCTATACAGACAGAAGACTCTAACTATTTCGAATTTAAGTCTTGAAATCGGAAATGATTAAAAGATTTCGCTACATTCAAGCTTGGTTACATTAGTTGAGTAGAAATAAATAATGTTTTTTATCTTATTTAGTACGCTTGTCCTAATGATGGCACTTCTCTATTACCTCATGAAAGCGGTCATGCAGTGCAAAAATGGCCTTCTTTAATTCTTCCTCTGTTTTTTTCTTTTTTACCAGTTTTGCCAGAGCAATTGATTCTTTTTCAAGAAGGGCAATGGATTCTTCTACACCCGGTTTTTGAAACTTTGCCGGAATTACCGATTTTTTCAACAGGGTAGCTTTGGTAGCCAATACGGAGGCGTTAATATAAAGTGGCTTCAGGTTACCCTCTTCAGCAGGATGAAAAGTCTGCGACATAGTGATGTGATAATCATCTAACTCAGGCCATTTGCCTTCATTTACTTGTTTATCTCTCAAGGCGGCCTCTCTTTTTTGTTTCTCTTCTTTAAACAAAGACTGCATACCCATATCATACATTTCAAGCATCATGTCAGCCACAATTTTATCTGTTTTAGCAACAGAACCTGCATCATAAGGAGGCTTTGGGTCATATTCCAGATCAAGCATCACGCCTTTGGTGTATTTTTCACCCATCAGTTCATTCATCATGCCTAATGCCATATCAATACCTGCGGATACCCCTGCCGAAGTCCAGTATTTACCATCTCGCACGTAGCGTTCGGGCCGATAGGTTGCGCCATACATTTTCATGATTTCATCAGCACGATACCAATTGCAGGAAACTGTTTTACCTTCCAATAGTCCTGTGGCTCCCAGAATCCAGCCACCTGTGCATACACTTGCTGTATAGACAGAGTTTTTGTCTATTTTTCTTATCCAATCCAGCACCTCAGTATCCTGAGTCTGAAGAAACGTTTCTTTTGCACCACCCGGAATCACCAGAATATCTAACTGCTGTACATCGGCAATCGATTTGGTAACATTCACTTCTAATCCCCGCTGATTTTTGATGAGCCCTTTGTTTTTGGCAACAAAGAATATATCTACCTTCATGAGCTGCGATAAAACCTGATAAGGGCCTACGGCATCCAGCGTATTAAAGCCGTCATACACATATACGCCAATGGTTTTGATATTCTCCTTGGGCTTAGTCATCAGGATTTTCATCATTTCCATTTTTTGCTTTAATTTTGATTGCTCCTTTTCACTTTCAGGTTTTTCCTGAGTAAATGCCATGACAGGCATCAGGAAACAAAGAAACATGAGTAAATACAATTGATTTTTTTTCATATCGGGTTTTGTTTAACAGAGAGATATTTATCAACTATGATTTATCTTATTGGTGTGAAATACTGAATCTAACCTCAAGCATATTTGATTCAGTTTGATGAATCTGAATAGTCGAGAACCAGTTTTTATTTCTATCCTTTTTTGTCCATTTATTTTCAATTTCTGTTTTTTGCCAACCTGCTGCCTGCTCCAGTTGAATTCTGAAAAGATTCTGCAATTCATCTTTTGGTATTGTGGCTTTTACATTGGCTGAAACCTGCCATTGCTCTTCATTCCCGTTATAGTTGGTAAGCACATAATCAAAAGGAATCAGTACATTCAAAATGTCCAGCACATATTTGTCTGCCAATTTTCCTCTGACAAATTGCTGTTCTTCTTGCCAGTTATATTCCAGTTCGACAGCCAGCTTTTTTGCCTGCGCTTTTCCTAAATACATTGAAACCAGATGAAAAGCCGCATCTATTCCGGATGAAAGTCCGGCTGCGGTAATTATTTTACCGTTATCGGCATATCTTACTGAATCTACCACAATTGCTTTAGGCGTAATTTGTTTTAATCTTTCGATGGCAGAATAAAAGGTAGTGGCGGTAAGATTATCTAAAAGGCCTACTTTAGACAGATAAAACGCACCATTGCAGACTGACATGAGATGTTCTGTTTGTTTGCTCATTTTCAGAATCCAGTCAGTTATTGTTTTCTCAGACGGATTTAAATTTCCACCGGGAATCAGAACTATGTCAGGGGCAGGCGCATTTTCAAAGGTATAATCAGGCTTTATTTTAAGACCCATACTTGTTGCCACCGTTGCATCATTAACCGAAACAGAATACACCTGCATTCCGGCTGCGGCTAAAACCTCCCAGGGGCCTGTAAAGTCAATGATTTCTACACCTGAGAAAATAATAACAGCCACTTTTTTATTGCAACTATTTCCATGTAAGCCCTCTTTGTTTTCATAGCCCTGATAGGCAGCAAAAAGGGTCATCCCACAGGTAGGACAAGTGCCTGGCTCTGAAAAGTGAACAGTATCACACTCCATCTGGCAGGGCGGGCATTGAAAATGAATTTTCTTGTTGTTGAATTCCAGTGTTTGTGCCTGCAAGTTTTTCAATGGCAACAATGTAAGTAAAGCAATAAAATATAGCCAATTCCTCTTCATGATTTTGCTTTGATTAGAGCAGAAGGGCTTTACTCCTTCTGCCTGATTGAAATACTAAAACTTTCCAGTCAATGTAATTCCTGCCATTCGTGGTGTGCCCATCATGTAAGAGCCATAGCCATAAGCCATATAGCGTACATCGTTTAGATTACGAACCCAAAAGGCAATATCTATATGGTTGCTCGTAACACCTGCTCGGGCATTGAACATGCCATAAGCACGCTGTTGAAACGCATTTACAAAATCTAACTGGTATTCTCCAATGTATCGGTATTCGCCTCTGATAAATGCCTTTACGTTCTTAGCAGATTTTGAAAGAGGTATGCCATATTGAACCGCAAACATTGATTGTAAAGCGGGATTATTAATCGCTTTGTTGCCTTTGTAATCTTTTACGGAGTTGGTTGCTGCATCAAATAATTCTAATCTTTTATATTCGCTGTGCGAGGTGCTTGCTGTCCAGTCTATTTGCAGGTTTTTGATTGGAAGTGCCGATGCCTCCAACTCCAATCCATAATTATCCATATCACCCACATTCAGTGAGGCATAGTTTATACCATCCTGAGAGGTTGATACTTGTTGGTCTTTTTGTTGAAAATAGAAAGCCGTCAGATTTAATTTCAGACTGTTATAGAACAAACTATTCTTTAATCCAAGCTCATAATTGTCCGATTTTTCGGGGTTGTAAGTCGGGTTTTGTTTATTGCCGAAATTAAACCCACCTACTCTAAAGCCTTTCGCATAAGAGGCATAAATCATCGAGTTATCGGTCAGTTTATAGCTCAGAATAACTTTTGGTGTAAATGCGTTGAAGGTTTTCTTCGCTGTGCTATCGGCTGTTAAGGGTGTTATTATACCACTTTTTTCAAATGCTGAATTTTGCGTTAGCTCACGGCGTTCAATATCATATCTTGCTCCGACTACAACATCAAATTTTGGAGTAATGGCATACGTAGCTTGCCCATAAAACGCTATACCATAAGCGTTTCTTTTTCCATTACCAACCGAGCCATAAGGAGCGTTGGGGTCGAATAGCGCATAATCCTGGTCGAAATAGGTCGTACTACTGTTCTTTGATTTTTCACCGAATAGAAACGAGCCAGCCGTCCATTTAAACTTATTGGCATTGGCAGGAGATGAAAAGCGTAACTCCTGTGTCCACTGTTTTTGTTTTGACAAGGTAGTAAAGCTAATGAGTTGAGCAGGGCCAAAGTCAAAATCGAATCTTCCAGGAAGCCAAATATGGTAATCGACCAATGAAGTGATAGAAGTAAAATTGAAGTTTCTATGGTAGTATTTTACTGCCAAAGAAGTATTGAAATTGGTTCTACGTTCGGTATTATCCCAATTTCCAAAAACCGTAAAAGGGGTAGCTCGGGCAGCACTGTCTGTACCCGACCACGGATAAGCTCCCTGGTCTTTATTATTTTCGTACCTTGTATTCCAGTCGATAGTCAGTTTTTCTGAAGCAATGTATTTTAAATTTACATTTCCGTTGTAAGTGTTGTGCTTGTCAATATATTTGGTTTCAGGTGTTGGGTTCGAGTAAATAGCCCCACGATTATTCGATTGCAAACCCGCATTCATAAACAATTTATCTTTGATAAGTGGCGTATTGAAACCCACACTATAACGTTGTTGTCCATAATTTCCCAAATCTACCTCAGCAAATCCACTGGTTTTGTTTGTGGGTCTTTTGGTAATAATGTTAAGCACCCCACCAAAGGCATTTCTACCGTAGAGTGTACCTTGTGGGCCACGCAAAATTTCAATTCTTTCGATATTGTTAAAGTTGAGTGGTGCCGAAAAATAATCAAACTGATAAACGCCATCTACGTAGGTTGCCACGGCCTGGTCATTTGAAAAACCCATCGCACCACGAATATTTAAAAAATTTGACCCCACACTATTGCCGTGTTCAACCGTAAATGTGCTAGGAGCTAAGGCTGTGAGGTCAGTAATACTCCAAATGCGGTATTCTTCGATTTTCTTGGCGTTTAGAGAAGTGATGGCCAATGGCGTTTTTTGCAGATTAGTTTCGATTTTATCAGCGGTTACTACTACTTCTCCCAAATCCTGTGAACTTTCTTTTAGGGTTAAATCTAAAGTTGTAATACCGTTTACCTCCACATTCTGGATTTGTGAAGCATAACCAATGGCTGAAATCGAAACATTGTATTTTCCTGTTGATAAGGCAATTTCAAAAGCACCGTTTTTATCTGTAATGGCTCCTTTTGGGGTATTCAATATCGCAATCGTTGCTCCAACAACCCCTTCACCAACTTGGTTTTTGATTGTTCCTTTGATCGATTGAGCAAATACATTGCTCATTATCAGGATATTAAATGTAAGTACTATTATTCGTTTCATTTATTTTTTGTTTTAGTAAAACAGCCAGGTCTGATAGACTGTGTGCGGTTTTGTCTATTTGAATTAAAGTGAGTAAATGATGATAGCAATGATTATAAGCACCAAACAAATCAGTGTAATCTGAATCGTTCGGATTGTATAAAGCAGAATGCTTTTCAATTTATTCTGATGTTCGGTTGGCAAATTTTCAAAGTGTTTCATAGGAATAGAGTTAAAGAGATTTTAAACCGGGTGTGCATCTCTGGAATTGTACCAATGCCACTATAGATTTTTGTTATCCTTATCTAAGCCACACTTTGTTTAGACCTGAATTTATCAATTAAGAATATGAGTAATACGCTAAGGCCAAACAGTGGTAATATTACACCTAAGGCAAAAATTGCTATTATTAATGCCATACCTGGGCTTAGGTTTTTTGGAACTTTTGGTACACTTAATGAACCTGTTTTTTTTCTAAAGAAGTAAGTAGCAATTGCAGTAATGCTTAATAGCAAAAGACCTGAGGCTATAAATATCATTAACAGCCAATTCCATAGTCCAAACTCTCCCTGATGAAATGCCATCACCCACTGCCTGCTTTTCATCATTAAGCCTATATCCGCCCATGTATTTTTTTTCAGAACCTCTCCGGAATATTGGTCAAGGTGAATTTTCTCCATAGCACTCAGGTTCGTGGTTTCATTATATACACTATACACACTTGTAGGGCTCTCCGGTAATTCAATAATAGTTGTACCATCTAAGTTCATGGCTTTGGCTTTAAGTACTATTTCATCCAATGCCAGAGGTTCGCCAACAGGAGTAGATTTTATTCCGTTACCTTCCCAGGTACGTGGATAACCACTATTGGTTACTTTCTGAACCCATTGGTAGCTTTTGCCAAAAACATCTGTCCAGGGTAATCCACCTGCTAAAACAAGCAATAGTAAAAATGAGAACCAAAAACCTGCAAGTGCATGTATGTCTCTAAATAATATACGTTTTGATTGGTTGGTACGAACGCTGAAAAAACTCTTGATACCACCGCTTCTTGGCCAAAAAAGATAAAGGCCTGTGATGATCAACACTACCATCCAACTGGCTACTAACTCAACTACCTTGGTGCCATAGCTGCCCAGCAAAAGTTCTCCATGAAGTTTCCGGACTTTATACATATCAGTTTCATTGATATTTATGGATCCTTTAACTTTTTGGCCGAAAGGATCAATATACAAATGGGATTTATGAGAAAATTTACCTGATATAAATTCTGTAGCCTCGTTATCTGATTGTGGAACAATCATGCCTGAAGGTACTTTTTTCCACTCTTTTTTTGCCAGTTGCCATTGTTCTTGAAAACTCATTTTGTTTTCAGTTTTTTGTTCTATATGCGTAAGAGCTGCCTTTTGAGGTGCTTCATACTTATCTTTAAATAAATATATCAAGCCAGTAGTTGCCAGTAAAATAACAATGGGGGCTGAGATTATGCCGCCGATAAAATGCCATTTTACAATCCAGGGATAAATGTTTTTACTAATTTTATTTTTCATATCAATGCTGTTTTCAGGAACACGCAAGACTCTCCTCAAAATCTTGCGTGTTCTTGTGTTGACGATTACTTTTTACCTACAAAATTGTATTGAATACCCATAACAAACGTACGTGGAGCCGCAGCCGTAAAAGTCGAACGGTCGGTTGCAGCATTACCACGGGTAGCATTGGTTGCATATAGTGCATCAGTCAAGTTCATGATGTTTGTATAAACTTCAATGCCTTTCCACTGATACCCTGCACGGAAGTTTACCAGGTCATATCCATCATAAGAAATGGTATTAATCTGGTTTTGATACCACTTACTCACGTGCTGCCATTCAACTGAAGTACGGAAACCTTTCAACCAGGCAGGATAATAACTTAATTCAGCGTTCCACAGCCAACGTGGTGCAGAAGGCATATCTTTACCATTCACGTCTTTCAAGGCATCAGAATCTTTTTGACTTAAAATGAACTCAACATAGCGATGAATTGAATAAGTACCACCCGCACGGAACATTAGCTGTTTGCCTGGCTTGAAAGTTAAGCCTAATTCAATGCCCTTGTGAATTGTCTTACCAGCTGCCTGATAATCGGTTGAATTGTCAGGCTGGCGAATGTTTAGCAATTCGTTTGTGCCGGTCATTTGATAGAATGAGGCATCTACATAAATCTTGTTTTTAAGTAATGATGCCCAACCACCGAATTCGGCGTTATTGAATGTAGCAGGTATCAGATTGTAGTAAAACAAGTCTCCATTAGGTGCCGGAGTGGGTCTTTTACGGAAGATAGCCGTTAAGCCCGATGGAGCAAAACCTTTAGAGAAATTGGCATATAAACCTTTTCCTTTTCCTAAATCGTAGGTTAAACCAAGTTTTGGTGTTGTTTTGGTATAAGTTTTAGAACCTCCGATGGCTTCTCCAGTCGTTTTATTAATGTCAAGATTATTTACGAAGTCGAATGACATATTATCATAGCGTAGCCCTGCCGAAAGTCTGAGGTTTCTGACTGGCTCGAAATCATATTGCAGATAAATGGCTGTATTGCGAATGTCTGCGTTATAATCCGCTATTTTAATATCCGGGCGTTCCTTTAGTATGGTATATTTTTCAACTGATTTTTTATCTGCTCTAAGTTGAGCGGCTAAATCAATCTGATAAGACCAATAATCATTTGGAGAGAAATCAACGGTTGTACCGATGATTGCTTTAGAATTTAAAAACTTAAAGTTTTGCGTATGTTGTGCAATTACACCCAAACTTTTAAAGTCATTCGAGTTAATTTCTCCACGAGCAGTTGTTGCTCCCGAAGTCCAACGAATACCATAGCTTGGGTTTTGCCCATGCTTGTTATCTCTGGCAAAAACAGTGATAAATGACTGAGAGCCGTTGCTCCAATCTTTTTCAAAAGTGAGGCGTGTGCGAAGCGAGTAAGACTTGCGGTAAGTAAAATCGGTTGTACTAATATACTGACGATTATAGAACGCAACGCTGTCTACACTACCACTCGTTTGAGAGTTGTACTTTGCATAAGACAATGTATAAATAAGACGGGCTTTAGGTGAAATCTGATATTCTAAGCGGGCATATTGCGCATTTTTTGTATAATCCGAACTGGTCATCCAGGCATCTTTTTGCTCTGCTACCAAGCCACCCAGATAAATACCAAATTTGCCAATCGTTGCCCCTGCCCCATATTGTACTCTACGATAACCCCATTGGTCGAACTGTACACCTACACGTGCTGTTGGCACTGCCGTTGGGCGTTGCGAAACAAAATTAACAGCACCACCAACTGCTTCGGGTCCGTAGATAGAAGAAACCGGTCCTTTTACTACTTCAATAGAACTTACCGTAAATTGATTCATTTCTAGCAATGAGTTGTGATTGAAAACTCCCATCGGGCGAATCGGCACACCATCTTCCAGATACAAATAGTAGGCATTGGTTGTCATAGGTTGGCGGATTGCCATCATGTGCTGTTCATTATTGAGGTTTACCATCATTACACCCGGGGTTTTATTGATTACCTCATACACAGATGTTGCTTTGGCTTCGTCAATTTGTTTAGGCGTAATTTTCGATATTGCAATGGGCGTTTCGGTACGCAAACTAGCTTCACGATTTCCAGTTACAACAATCGTTTGTAAATCTTCAGATGCCGTTTCGAGCGATATTGAAAGACTTTTCCCTTCTACTACATCAATAGTTTTGGTTTCATAACCAATGTTTGTAATAACTAATTTTGTAGCGTTGACTTTCAATTCAAAAGCTCCACTAATATCTGTTATTGCTCCAACAGTGGTGTTTTCGGCTTTTACAGTTGCCCCGACAACCGGTTCTTTTGTATTGGCATCGTAGATTTTTCCTTTAATTAACTTTTGAGCAAAACTTAAATTGATAGAGATAATGGATAGTATGATATATAATATTTTTTTCATTTCTGATTGACTTAGGTAAAACATAAATACGCACGTATTTTTCCCAATTCTTAAGAATGGATGAATACGAAAGAGAGAAATTTACGTATATGAGATTCCTAAAGCTGTGGTGGCTTCAGAATTGAAGTAGTGGGTGATAAAAAATAATTGTTTAAGTAAGTGTAGTTGAAGATTGGAGGTAAAATGACTTTAGATGTCTTTAAAACATCACAATTTTGACAACGGTGGAATAACTCAAATAACAGTTTATAGGAGTTAACTTTCGATTGATGGTTATCTCGCTCTTCGGCAGCTTTTAATTTTTTGGCTAAATAGCATTTTCCATCACAATGGAGTTGCGGACGATTTTTATTTACACAATAATTCTTAATAATGTATTCTTTATTAAACTCATACTTAAAATAGATAATAGGAGCTATCATAACCCGCACCATCAGCAAGCCACAAACGAACAAGGTCCCTATTTTTTTGCAATTATTCAAGCTCTTTTATCAGGCGTTAATAAGAATATAGCACAAGGTTTCCGCCAAAAGGTATTTGAGCGAAGTTTTAACCTAAATGAAAATGTGATAAGAGTTATTTTTCATGCAAAACTTTGCATGGGCGCAAACAAGCCTTTGAGCCAGGAAGCTGACCTTGGTTAAGGAATGCGGTTTTAGGTCTATCCTAATAAAAACGCATAAGAACTTGACGGAGATTCAGAGATTCCGGCGCAAATAGTAAAAAGAAAGATTAGCTCAGACAGGGTGGACGGAAAAAACGATTGATATACTGAGTAGAATAATGGAAATTGTAAGTATGTATTGGCTTGGGTTGAAGCGTATGAATATAGGCAAAACTTGGCTGAAATATTTCTTCACAGATAATGATAGGCAATTCGAATTTCTCAAAAGCCTGATGGCCCGCCTGTTTTTCTTTTTCTTCTACAGCTTTCAGACGTTTGGCCAGATAGCATTTACCGTTACAATTTAATTGAGGTTTGTTTTTATTCACGCACAAAACATTGGCGATATAGTTTTGTCGGAGCGTATAATCAATTAAATAGTATACCTGAGTAAAGGGTCTGACCATTACCGAAAACAGAAGTAATATAGCAATCGATTTTCTCAAGTAGAAGATATTTGGCGCAAATATATAAGAAAGTAGTCAAATTTCTATCTAAAGTTAAGGTATTTCTATTTACAAGCCTGATAAATGATTTTATTACCTTGTGTCTGTAATTCAGAAATCTTGTTCGTATCATTGACGCAAACGGTTGTTGAGGTAGTAGGGTAAAAGCAAACTCTTTTAGTAGTGTTGTTGGTTACTTATGTCGTAGAAGGTAGGAGGGAATAAGCTTTTTTGTGGGATGATTATATTTTTTATACCCTAAAAGGTATATTTACTTAAAAATAGTTATATTTATACCCGTTAAGGTATGAATATTATGAATCCAATCAGTGAGTTTGTTAAACAAAAACGTAGAAGTGTAAAATTAACACAGGAAGAACTTGCTCATAAAGCAGGGGTGGGGCTTCGTTTCTTGCGCGAGTTGGAACAAGGGAAAACCACCCTCAGGCTTGATAAGGTAAATCAGGTTCTGGATATGTTTGGCAGCCAAGCCGGAGTAATCAGAAAGGAGGTGAGTGATGAATAGAGCTGGAGAGGTGTTTTTCTACGAACAGTTAGCAGGTGTGATTTTTGAAGATGAAGACGGGTATCATTTTCAATATGATAGTGATTATCTTACACAGGAGAAAGCTCAGGCTATAAGTTTGACTTTGCCTTTACAGGAAAAAGCATTTCATGAACAAGTATTATTCTCTTTTTTCGATGGATTGATTCCTGAAGGATGGTTAATGGAAATTGCTGTTGAGAATTGGAAAGTTAACCCCCGTGACCGTATGGGATTGTTGCTGAGTACCTGTCGTGATTGCATTGGCGCTGTAAGTATCATTCCAAAAACAATAGAATCGATATGAAAAAGTGTTTATACTGTTATAAGCCGCTTGAAGAGGAAGCCAATGATTTTCATATCAAATGTTCCAGAACCTTTTTTGGATCAGATAAACCTCCTGTTCTGTCTTTGGCTAAAGCTGATTTAAAAGCCATAGCAAAGCAAATTATTGCTAAAAGTGTTACTGTGACAGGAGTGCAGCCCAAGCTATCATTAGAAATTGAAAAAGTAGATACTAAGCATAGCAGGCTAACCATTGTCGGATTATGGGGCAGTTATATCTTGAAGCCTCCATCAGATGTTTTCGAATCGTTACCCGAGAACGAAGATCTGACCATGAAACTGGCGGGTATTTGCGGTATTAAAACAGCGGCACATTCATTGATAAGACTTCAATCCGGTGAATTAGCTTATATAACTAAGAGATTTGATAGAAATAAAGGTCAGAAAATACATGTAGAAGACTTTTGTCAGCTGACAGAAACATTGACCGAACACAAATACCGGAGTTCAATGGAAAAGGTGGGGAGAGCGATTCGCAAATTTTCTACTAATTCAGGTCTGGATTCGCTTTCATTTTTTGAACTGAGTCTGTTTTGCTTTATAACAGGAAATGCTGATATGCACCTCAAAAATTTGGTTATGTTTCTAAATGTATGATGCTTTATAATTTCTATAGTTCATAGTTAATTTT
>NZ_BAAGXU010000061.1:0-568 GCF_054779675.1 Emticicia fontis | reverse complement strand
TTTACAGATTTTAACTCAGCCATCCGCGCCAACAATCACAGCCCCCAATCCAAAAGTAGTATGTGCGCCAAATACCTTGACCTTAACAGCCAGTGGATGCGCCGGAACAGTAAACTGGTCAACAGGAGCAACAGGTACAAGTCTGGTACTTTCAAGCGTAGGTACTTATAGCATTACAGCCACTTGTACAGTGGGTAGTTGTACTTCTCCAGCAAGCACTGCTGTAACAGGTTTACAGATTGTAACACAACCATCTGCACCAACTATTGTTGCACCCAATCCAAAAGTAGTCTGTGCGCCAAATACCTTGACCTTGACCGCCGGTGGATGCGGCGGAACTGTAAACTGGTCAACAGGAGCAACAGGCACAAGTCTGGTACTTTCAAGTGTAGGAACTTATAGCATTACAGCCACTTGTACAGTGGGTAGTTGTACTTCTCCAGTGAGCACTGCTGTAACAGGTTTACAGATTGTAACTCAACCAATTGCGCCAACTATTGTTGCACCAAATCCAAAAGTAGTATGTGCGCCAAATACGCTGACCTTAACCGCCAGTGGATGCGGTGGC
>NZ_BAAGXU010000060.1:918-13741 GCF_054779675.1 Emticicia fontis | reverse complement strand
GATTAATGCAGATAATAAGATTATATCACCTGCCAATGTGACTTACAATGCGGGGAAATCGATTGTACTGAATCCGGGATTTGAGTCAGCAACAGGAAGTGTTTTCAAGGCTCAGATACAGGGGTGTAATAATTGATATGAGAGTATAGCCAGGTTTTTCAAGTCAATACAAATGCAACGCTTTTCAATATAAAAATTGGAAAGCGTTGCATTTGTATTTTGAACCAGTTTAAACTTATTTCTTTTAGTGTTTTAGCATTTCCAATCCTATAAAAATTATTCCTCCTGTCTTTATTTTGGATAATTACCACTTATGTTAATTATATTTACACTTCCTATAGCCTGTTCACTGCATGAAACGCCTTTTATATTTGTTTGGTTTGCTCCTGAACTTAGAATCGTATTCCCAATCAAGCCCCTGGCAATCAATCAGTATTGCAGAGGGTCTTTCGCAGGGGATGGTTTACGATTTAATGCAGGATAAGGAAGGCTTTATGTGGGTGGCTACAAAAGATGGGCTTAATCGATACGATGGGTATAATTTTAAAGTTTATACGCACGACTCTTACAATCCGTATAGTATCTCGGGTAATACTTGCACAGTCCTTTTGCAGGACACGAAAGGAAGAATCTGGATTGGTACAGAAAAAGACGGCTTAAATCTTTTTGACAGCCGGACACAAAAGTTTTATCATGCGCAGATTGCTGATAAAAACCAGAAAAATGCCGGAAACTACTCTGTCCTGACTATTAAAGAGGACAATGAAGGTAATATCTGGATTATTACCGATGCAGCCGATAAAATATATACGATTGCCCACACAACTAACCTTCCCGGGCAGGCAGACTTTTCTTCATGGATTCAAAACGCCACTTTCCCGCATAGGCCTGTGAGTTTTTTATCTGATGGTCATTATATGCGTTCACAGTACTCTTACTCATTGTATAAAAATCATGCAAATCACCCTTCAGCCGATGCAATTCTGACTACTGTCGGAAGGGTAGGAACTCCTATTATTCAAGACAAGCAGGGCCGTTTCTGGGTATTTAAAGACACAATGATTGAATGCTGGGATAAAACAGGTGTGAAAAAGATAAGCTCATCTTTAGAAAAGACGCTGAATGCAAATGTATTATCTGATGGAAGCATCGCTATTGTCAATAATGACTATTTATGGATTTTTCAACCAGACAGTTTATTAAAACTGAATAGATTAGATGTATCCAGTGCTTATGCTAAAATTCCCAATGGCAGAACCATTACGAGAATCATAAAAGACAAACTGGGCAATATATGGTTGGGTACTGGTGGGTTTGGGTTATTAAAATTTAATCCTTTGACCAAGCAATTCAGGTCTTACCTGCCCGATCATTCTCCGTCTATGCTTTGGCAAGACCAACAAGGACGTATCTACGTACATGGTAACTTCAATCCGGCCTATCAGTATTTTCAGCTCAATACGCATGCAAATACCCTTGAAGCTTTGCCTGTCAAAATCTCCGATAAAGCTACATTCACCCATCAATACCTGATACAAGACAAAAAAGGTCAGTTTTGGATGATATATGGTTTGATTGGCAGGTTTGAGAAGTTTCTGGCAAAATATTCAAAAGACTGGCAATTGATTGACGAATATCCTATTCCGCAATCAGAGTTAATCAAGGGTACTTATAAACTAAAGATTCATGAAGATGAGAAAGGAAATATCTGGCTGGGAATGACTGATGGAAACTTGTGGAAGTTTAATCCGGTCGATGAAAAATTCAGAGGATATTCCTTTAAAAACCTGCTTCCCCAGAATGGTTCCACTGTTGAAACCTATGCCATGTATCAGGATATTAACCATACTCTCTGGATTGGTACGCAAAAAGGACTCATTAAAATCACGCAATTACAAACGCAACCGCAATATGCTATTTTTAAAAATAGCACAGATGATAAAAAAAGCCTTAGTAACGACTTTGTTTCGGGCATGATAGATGACCCATTGCAACCAAAGAAATACCTGTGGGTCAGTACCAAAGGCGGTGGTTTAGAAAGGTTAAATAAGCAAAATTATACGTTTGAGCATTTTACAGAAAAACAAGGCTTACCTAATAAGGTGGTTTATGGGGTGCTTGTTGGTGACGATATAAACCTGTGGCTGAGTACAAATCGTGGAATAGCCCGATTAAATCCGAAATCACTTATCTTCAGCAATTTCAATAAATCAGATGGCTTGCAGGAAGATGAATTTAATACTGATTCTTATTTTAAAGCGCCAACAGGTGAGTTATTGTTTGGGGGTATCAATGGCGTCAATATTTTTAGAGCATCCGAAATCAATAGTGCCAAATCAACACCATCAGTAAAGTTAATTGGCTTAAAGGTAAATAATAAGCTTGTTGAGCCCACCGACGAAAACAGCTTGATTAGTACTTCGGTTGAATATCTTCAGAAACTGGATCTGGCTCATGACGAAAATCTTGTAACGATTGAGTTCGGTCTGATGGACTATACGAATTCAATAAAAAACCGTTTCCGTTATCAATTGAAAGGAATTGATAACGATTGGGTGGAGGCAGGAACTACCCGTTTTGCTAATTATGCCAAAATACCTTCAGGCAATTATACTTTTCAGGTAATGGGCACAACCAATGGCGAAGTCTGGAGTAAACCTGTTGAATTATCTATCAGAGTTCACCCACCATTGTATGCAACTTGGTGGGCTTACCTGATTTATGTATTGTTAGTTGCCTATATTGCCTATCGTTTATACCAGAATCAGATCAACAGGGTGCGTTTGCAAGCGCAATTGCTCTATAAAGACAAAGAAGCCGAACGGCTGACAGAATTAGATACGCTTAAAACGCAGTTCTTTACAAATATTTCACACGAATTCCGGACACCTCTGACACTTTTGCTTGGGCCTATCAATACACTTCTGATTAGGTATCCTAAAGAAACTGTTCTGCCTTTAATGCAACGCAATGCCTATCGGCTACTAAATCTGATTGAGCAATTGTTAGACCTGGGAAAACTCGAAGGGAAAGAAATGCAACTGAATAGGCAAAGCAGCGATATAGCCCGGTTTATCAGAATACTTGCCAGCTCTTTCAGTTCATTGGCAGAGCATAAGCAGATAAAATTTGAAATCAATATCTTGCCCGAAAGTTATATCACCCGCTTTGATACAGATAAGATTGAAAAGGTTATTACCAATCTGCTTTCCAATGCTTTTAAATTTACTCCCATAAGTGGTGCCATAAGCTTAACAGCAGGTCCTGCCTCTGCAAAGGGTGCAGAATTAAATAAGTCAGGTACAGAAATATGGCAGATAAAGATTACAGATACCGGAATCGGTATTGTACCGGAAAAACTAAACAAGATTTTTGACCGTTTCTATCAGGTTGAAAGCAATACCAATCGGAATTATGAAGGAACAGGCATAGGTCTTGCCTTGGTGAAAGAGTTAGTAACGCTCATGAATGGTGATATCAAAGTAGAAAGTACACCAGGGGAGGGGAGTACTTTTCTTATTCGTATTCCATTTGAAAAAATAGATTCGTCAGAAGTAATAAATGATTTACAGCCACAGAGAAAAATAGCAGATACTATTTATGTAGTAAATAAAATCAGCAGCATAACCGAAAGACATAATTCAAAAACACTACTATTGGTTGAAGATAATGATGATTTAAGAATCTATATCCGCTCGGTTTTTGAAGAAAATTATAACATAGCAGAGGCTGTTGATGGAAGAGAAGGGCTGGAAAAGGCGATGGAGTTAATCCCTGATTTAATTATCAGCGACCTGATGATGCCTCGTATGGATGGTTTTGAAATGTGTCAGCAATTAAAATCTGACGAAAAAACCAGTCATATTCCAATAATCATGCTTACTGCCAAAGCAGAAGTAGAACACCGGATTATAGGCTTTAAGATAGGAGCCGACGAGTACCTGACCAAACCATTCAATAGAGACGAAATTGTAGCACGGGTACAAAATCTGCTCGAAAAACAAACCCGACTTCAAGCCTATTTCAGCCAGTATATTGTCTCCCTACAACCCGATACCCAGAAAGTGCTTTCGGTTGAAGATTCTTTTCTACTTAAAATCAAACAGATTACCGAAGCACATTTGTCTGATAGCGGTTTTGGGGTAGAGCAGTTCAGCCGTGAAATCGGTATGAGCCAGTCGCAGCTTCTACGAAAAATGAAAGCCATTTCTAATAAGACCGTTGTTGAGTTTCTGAAAGATTACCGCCTTGAAAGGGCCGCCCAGTTAATCCGGAAAAACACCGGAACCATTGCTGAAATTGCCTTTGAGGTAGGTTATGAAAACCCCTCATACTTTACCAGATCATTTCAGGAAAAATTTGGTGTACTACCCAGCGAATATTAAGAAAAACTACCTGATAAACCTCAAAATGAGGCTTTTTTTATGCCCATGACGAAAATCTGTCAGGACTTGACGGATTTTTACTACCCATTGCTCCCTCCAAAAAATCAATTTTACATACCTTTTAATGGTAAAAGATGTAAGAGGAGAAGACCAAATACATTACTTGACGAAGCTATGTACTTCTCCTTTTTACTTTTCCCATAAAGGTATTCTGTAACCCCTTATATCTTTTACCATGAACAATGAAATGTACATTACCATTAACAGGCATTTGGCTGTCAGGCCCAGTCAGATATTAATGCTCAAAGCTGACATCAATTATACGCATATATTCTTGAGTGATGGCAGCTCCGTGACCTCTTCCCGCACCTTGGGGATCTTCGAACAACGCTTATCAAACCAGGCTTTTTTCAGACTCAACCGCTCAGTTATTATTAACCTCAATTTTATGGTCGATTTCGAGATGGAGTATGCCACTATCCGAATGGAGAACGACGAAGCAATTGCTATTTCAAGAAGAAGAGTCAAGAGTTTTTTGAAAAAATCTAAGTCTATCCGTATCAGAAAAGTTTCCGGCGAGAATCATCATCAAGATTTTAAGCTGTAATGATTTTGCGGTT
Source organism: Emticicia fontis (assembly GCF_054779675.1). Lineage (NCBI taxonomy): Bacteria > Pseudomonadati > Bacteroidota > Cytophagia > Cytophagales > Leadbetterellaceae > Emticicia > Emticicia fontis. Next base: position 8,736 of record NZ_BAAGXU010000060.1, on the reverse strand, counting down.
TTTTTTTAAACCACCCCCATAAAACACACTCATAATCGATTCATTGTTACTATGAATATACTATTTACCATTAAAAGAGGCTTTTTGTTACTCCTGTTGTCGGGGACTGTAAGCTTGATAGCAAATGCCCAGAGTGTCGGTCTTCTGAAAGACATTAACACGGTTATCACTAACAATGCCAGTAACCCCGAATTCTTTGCCAGTACAGGCACTCTCATGTGCTTTGCAGCTACTACCGATTTGGGCAAAGAATTGTGGGTGTCAGATGGTACCTCAGGAGGTACTATGCTTTTAAAAGACATCAACCCCGGAACTGCCTCTTCAAATATTGCTAACCTTTTTGCCTACAACGGTATTATTTACTTCAGCGCCACCGATGGCGTAAATGGCACCGAATTGTGGCGAACCGATGGTACACCACAAGGAACCTATTTGTTTAAAGACATAAATGCAGGCTCTGGTAACTCTAGTCCGGCAGGATTTACCGTCGTTAATGGCATCCTGTTTTTTTCGGCAGCTAATGCTGCAAATGGACAGGAATTATGGAAAACAGACGGAACCGTAGGCGGAACGGTGATGGTAAAAGATATAAGAGGTGGCGCAGGTGGTGCAGAAATTGGGGGGCTGACAGCCTTTAATAATAAACTTGTTTTTACGGCAAGTGCATCAGATTTTGACTCTGATCCATACATAAGTGATGGTACCGCAGGCGGTACTTTTAAGTTAGCCAATATTAACCAATCCGGAGATACTTACCCGGGTGGGTATTACAATGCCGGGGGGCTTTTGTATTTCTCTGCACATAACTATTCAAATAGTTACGAACCCTGGGTAACAGATGGAACGCAGGCCGGCACAAGAATGCTTAAAAATATCAACCTTCAATCTGCTCCTTTTGTAACTGATGCCGATAGCTATCCGGGGTATTTTACTCTTTTCAATGGGAATGTTTATTTTTCAGCCGATGACGGTCTGTCTGGTCGTGAATTATACCAAACCGACGGAACAAATGCAGGTACAGTATTATTAAAAGATATTAATCTTACAGCCGATGGCTCAGGTACAGAAGGCTCAGACCCGAAAAATTTTATTGTTTACAACAATACCTTGTATTTTACAGCCACAGATGGCACAAATTATGGCTTGTGGAAAACGAATGGAACAGCAGGGGGCACGGTATTAGTAAAAGCATTGATTTATTTAGAAAATCTTTTCATTTTTAATAATACCCTGTACTTTACACAGTATGATGCCGTAAATGGTACAGAATTATGGAAAAGTGACGGAACTACTAATGGAACTGTATTAGTAAAGGATATGAATCCGGGTACAGCAGACTCAAATCCGCAGAATTATTTTGTCTTTGGCGGCAATTTCTATTTTGCTGCGGTTGATGCTGTGGGCAAAAATGAATTATGGAAATCGGATGGGACTAATGGGGGAACAACTTTTGTAAAAGACATTAATCAGATATCCGGCAACTCTAACCCGGGATTGTTTACGAACGTAGGAAGCCAGTCTTTTTTTATTGCCAACGATGGCACAAACGGAGCGGAATTATGGAAGACCGACGGCACCAACGCAGGTACTACTATGGTAAAGGATATTCGTAGTGGTTCGTCCGGTACAACTGTTTCGGGAACAGTTACCGTCAATAATACCTGGGTGGGAGCTTTAAATAACGGGAGCTCAGGACTCTGGAAAAGCGATGGTACCGAAAGCGGTACATCATTGCTCAAAGCACTCAACTTTTATTACGGAGTATTTACTCTGTTTAATAATCAGGCTTATTTTACAGCAAAAGATGGGGCTAACGACTATGAATTATGGAAAACGGATGGTACCGTAGCAGGAACTTCGCTGGTTATTAATCTTGAGCCAACTAACCGTAGCTCAGTTCCTAAGAATTTAATAGTATCAAATAATTCCCTGTTTTTTACTGCCAGCGGCGGAACAAATGGGTATGAGCAATTGTATAAAACAGATGGTACAGCCGGTGGCACAGTGATGGTGAAAGATTTTGGCTATGGCGAACCGTCAGATTTCGCAGACCTGAATGGTATATTGTTATTTCAATTATACAGCGCTCAACTCTGGAAAAGCGATGGAACAGAAATAGGGACCGAACTGGTAAAAGAAATATACCCCAGTGGATTTGCTTATCCTTCTCACCTTACCAAAGCAGGTAATTATGTTTTTCTTTCTGCCAACGATGGTGTGAATGGTACAGAATTATGGAGAACCGACGGGACAGCTGCGGGAACCATAATGCTAAAAAATATCAATACGACTACGGCCACAGCGAGCTCATCGCCAGATAAACTGATTGACATCAATGGCACGCTTTACTTTGTGGCAACCGATGGAGTAAATGGGAGAGAACTCTGGAAAAGTGACGGAACTGCCAATGGCACAGTAATGATAAAAGACTGTAATAATACCAGCACTGATTCAAATGTTGATAACCTGATTAATTTTAACGGAACACTCTATTTTACTGCCACCAATGCCTCTGGCGCAAAAAGATTATGGAAAACAGATGGGACATCAGTCGGGACAGTAGAAGTGAATGGGCCAAGTGAGGTGGTAGAAATGCTACCCACTAATATATCTGTTTTTGGAAATAAGTTGATTTTTTCAGGTCAGGATGCTGAGGCAGGCGTAGAACCTTTCATTTTCAACCCAAGTGGTATTCCGAATCCTTTGGTTACAGACCAACCGGATAACCTGACTATCTGTTCAACAGGAAGTGCTTCTTTCACCATAGCGGCCGATAATGCCACCACTTATCAATGGCAGGTAAAAATAGGAATTGCTGCTTTTACCGATTTAAGTGAATCCGGCGTTTATTCGGGAGTAAATACTGCTACCCTGAATATAAGCAATGTAAGTGGTCTTAACGGCTATCAGTACCGATGCGTAGTATCTAACGGCTTTATCAACATCAACTCAAATGCTGCTACATTGGTGGCTAATACCCCGACTTCCCCAACCAGTGTTGTTGCCAACAATACTAACCTTTGTTCGGGTAATCCGGTTTCATTGTCAGCTACCTGTAGTGTGGGTACAGTGCAATGGTATAATCAGGCATCAGGGGGGACACTTGTTGGCACGGGTTCTCCACTAATTCAAAGCCCAATGGCAAGCACTACTTATTATGCCGCCTGTAAAAATGGTTCCTGCGAGGGCAGCAGAGCAGCTACAAGTATAGTAAATGTAGCTACATCTCCGGCTTCGCCCACAGGTGTTGCGGCCAGCGATACATCTATTTGTAATGGCAGTAGTGTAACTTTAACAGCTACCTGCGCCACTGGAGCCGTGAAATGGTATGCTCAGGCAACAGGTGGGTCGCTTATTGCTTCCAGCTCTCCACGGGTACTATCACCTACATCAGATATTAGTTATTATGCGGCTTGTAACGACGGAACCTGCGAAAGTGTCAGAGTTCTTGCAGGAAACATTACAGTAAATGTTCAGCCAACTACTCCTTCGGCTGTCTCATTCAGCCAGACGAGTATTTGTGAGGGCATAAGCATCACCATGACCACCAGTTGTGCTACCGGAACTATCACCTGGTATAATCAGGCAACAGGCGGCAGTATCATTGGCACGGGTTCGCCATTTACGCATAGCCCTTCTTCTACGACAAGATATTATGTTACCTGCAAAACTGATTATTGTGAAAGCAGTGTATATACTTCTAGCCAGATTCTTGTTACTCCGGTACCGCTCCCGACAGGTGTATCTGTCAATAATACTGCTATTTGTTCTGGACAGTCGGTAACGCTTACAGGTACGTGTAGCTCAGGTACAATACGATGGTATACACAGGATACGGGCGGATCTAATATATTGACAGGTTCTCCGGTCTCTCATAACCCGACTGTCAATACCACTTACTATGCTTCGTGTAGGGTCGGGTCTTGTGAAAGGGAAAGAGTCGCCACCAATGCTGTTACCATAGCTTCTGCTCCGGGTAATCCAACAGGTGTTTCTGTGAATACTACAAACGTTTGCGTGGGTGAGAGTGTTAGTCTGACGGCTACCTGTGCCACAGGAACTGTGAACTGGTATAATCAGGCTACCGGTGGAAGTAGCATTGGCACAGGGTCACCCTTAAGCCAGAACGTTGCTGCCAGCACTACCTTTTATGCTTCGTGCAAAACCACTTGTAATGAAAGCAGCCGGATAGCTACCAATCGGGTACTGGTAAGCAGAACTGATGGTGGACTAGCCGCGCCTCTGAGCAGTTTTTCATCGGTAGTTCAGAATAATATTTTCTTCTATAAAACAACCATTAGTCAGGGCATAACTGTCGATTCCATGGCAGTGATTATAAGTTCCAGTTTTACAGGTGGAGCAAGGGTAAAATTAGGCATTTACTCAGATAACAGCGGAGTTCCAAACACGCTTCTGGCAAGTTCTTTAGGAAATTCGAATACTTCTTTACCCACCTTACCTATTGGTACAAGTAAATTCCCGCTCGTATCTAATGTCTACCTGAATGCAGGTTCATACTGGATAGGCTTTGTTTTGAGCAGTGGGGAGCAAGTATTGTATAATACCTTGGGAGCAAACGCGGGTTATTATAAGGCACAGACTTTCAGCAATGCCTTACCAACAACAATGACCGGACTGTCAGCAAACGCTAATCAGGAATTTAACGTATATTTTTCAGGAAATGTAGATTGCGCAATCCCCGGTGTGCCTACAAATATAGGTGCAATTCCTAACAGTATGTGTGCAGGGAACACACTTACTCTTTCAGCTACTTGTGCAACAGGAGTAGCAACCTGGTACCCTGTTGAAACTGACGGTTCGGTTCTGGGAACAGGGTCGCCTTTGATACTTACCCCTACAATTAGTACGCTTGGCTCAACACAGCCTTTTGATTACTATGTTTCATGTAAAAATGGCGTAAATGAAAGTAATCGGGTATTCGTCGGTCAGGTATCAGTTACTGCAGTTACTGCTCCCGGAAATATAAGTTCAGATAAGCCTGTCTACTGTCAGGGGGAAAGCATTACATTAACGGCAAGTTGTGCTCAAGGAACCATTCGCTGGTACAACCAGGCAACAGGAGGAAGTATCCTCAGTACTGCGTATAGTTTAACCTTACCTGCAGGATTGCAAAGTTCAGCTACTTATTATGCCACCTGCAATGTGTCAAATTGTGAATCAGGTCGTACTCCCGAATTAGTACGTGTGGGTACTCCTGCTCGGAAATATGTAAAGTATGATGCCGTAGGGACCAATAATGGTACCAGTTGGCAAAATGCTTATACAAGCCTGCAATCGGCTATAGAGAATTCTTGTGCCGGAACTGAAATATGGATAGCCAGAGGTACCTATCATCCGTCTTTACTTCCTCAGGACTCAACAGATAACAGATATAAAACCTTTCAGCTTGAGGCAGAGTTGTTGATTTACGGTGGGTTCAGAGGCGATGAAACTTTACTGTCTGAAAGAGATGTAGCAGCAAATCCCACTATTCTGAGTGGTGACTTCAATAACGACGATGCGATTTCAGGAGAGGGGAATACGCTATCTATAACCAATAATACTGAAAATGCTTTTCATGTAGTCCTGATAGGTGGGCCAGTTTCGGGCGGAGTAATTGATGGGCTTATCATAAAAGGAGGTAATGCTTCAGGCTCTGTAAATAGCGTTAATGGCTTCAGTGGAGGATTGATTTATTATGCCGGACCAAATTTACCTGAAGGTCAATATAGTTTAACAGTCAACAATGTAACATTTATCGGGAATAGTTCTACTGATCTCGGTGGGGGTATGCTTATTAGCGGAGGAGGGACTCAGATAAAAAACTCCAGATTTATAAAGAATCAATCTGGTAAGGGTGGGGGAGTAATTATCGCAGGGCCTGTTAATTTATCAGATGTTATCTTTGAGGGAAACCGTGCTTTAAATGAAGGTGGAGGAGTATTTGCTGTATATTCAGCTGATGTTATTATTAACCGGGCATATTTTAAGAATAATTTTGCAGTAAATTTAGGAGGAGGTTATTCACACGAGACAGGGGTTGGTAAAATTGATAATTCGGTATTTTCTGGTAATTCTGCGGGTTACGGCGGAGCTATTTTCATTACATCAATTAATAATTTTAGTATTACTAACGCTACTATCGCAAAAAATACGGCTACGAATGGAGGCGGGTTGGTATATAGTAACTCAACGACCATTAACCTTAAGAACACCATCATCTGGGGTAATACCGCTTCAGTTTCTACTAATAATGCAGGGTATTTTGCACACCCAATTGCTAATTATCCGGTAGGTACGCCAACATTGAATCAAACGAATTCATTGATTCAGGGGTTTGGCAGTGCTAATGGAAACATAGATGCCAACCCATTATTCAATAACGAAAATGATGCCGATGGGGCAGATAACCAATTCTTTACGGTTGATGATGGCTTTAACCTGACAGCCTGCTCACCTGCCATTAATGCCGGAACAAATACAGGTATTGAAACAACAGATATTTTAAATAATATTCGTCCTTTTAATAGTGGTACGGCTGATATTGGCGCTTTTGAATACTCAGGGCTACCCGTAGCGACCAATGTGTCAATCAGTCATACTTCAATTTGCAGCCCTACTACCATTTCTTTAAGTGCCTCTTGTGCCGTGGGTACAGTAACCTGGTACAATCAGGCTACAGGAGGCAGTGCCATAGGTACGGGCTCACCATTGAGCCAGAATGTTTCTGCAACTACTACATTCTATGCATCTTGTAAAGATGCCTGTGGTGAAAGTAGCCGGACTGCTACCCAGCAAATTGTCTATGGAAGTATAATTGCCCCAACAATCACAGCACCCAATCCAAAAGTAGTATGTGCACCAAATACCTTGACCTTGACAGCGAGTGGATGTGGCGGAACAGTAAACTGGTCAACAGGAGCAACAGGTACAAGTTTGATACTATCAAGTGCAGGTACTTATAGCCTATCGGCAACTTGTACCGTTGGTAGCTGCACAAGTGTGGCAAGTTCGGTTATAACAGACCTGATAGTTTTAGACCAGCCTGCTCCACCAACGATTTCTGGCCCAAATCAAAAAGTAGTTTGTGGTATTATTGAAAATACTACTGGATTAGATTTACAGGCAAGTGGCTGTGCAGGAAGAGTACAGTGGTCAACCGGTGCTACTGGCAATCGCCTTTTTATAACAGCACCTGGTACCTATGCTGTATCAGCTAATTGTACAGTCGGGTCTTGCAGGAGTGCAGAAAGTGCACTTGTCACAGGAATGGAAATTATTCCTCCGGTGACACCTCCAACTATTATAGAACCAGATCAGAAAGTAGTTTGCTGGCCAAACACAATCACCTTAGTTGCTACTGGCTGTGCAGGTACAGTTACCTGGTTCGATGGTTCATCCGGCACAAGTATTACCCTTTCATCTATAGGTACTTACGGTATTTTCGCAGGGTGCACAGAAAGATTTTGCGCAAGCGGCGCGAGTAATGTAGTAACGGGTTTAGAGATTGTTTCTCAACCATCTGCCCCAACTATTAGTACCCCAAGTCCAAAAGTAGTGTGTGCACCAAATACATTGACCTTAACGGCCAGTGGATGTGGCGGAACAGTGAACTGGTCAACAGGAGCGACGGGTACAAGTCTGATACTTTCAAGTGTAGGCACTTATAGCATTACAGCCACTTGTACATTGGGTAGTTGCACTTCTCCATCAAGTCTGGCAGTTACAGGTTTACAGATTGTTACGCAACCAATTGCGCCAACAATCACTGCACCCAATCCAAAAGTAGTGTGTGCGCCAAATACCTTGACTTTAACA
>NZ_BAAGXU010000060.1:0-775 GCF_054779675.1 Emticicia fontis | reverse complement strand
TTGTACGGTGGGTAGTTGCACTTCCCCAGCCAGCCAAGCCGTAACAGGTTTACAGATTGTTACTCAACCAAGTGCACCAACTATTGTTGCACCCAATCCAAAAGTAGTATGTGCGCCAAATACGCTGACCTTAACCGCCAGTGGATGCGGTGGCACAGTTAATTGGTCAACAGGAGCAACGGGTACAAGTCTGGTACTTTCAAGTGTGGGTACTTACAGCATTACAGCCACTTGTATAGTGGGTAGTTGTACCTCTCCATCAAGCCAAGCCGTAACAGGTTTACAGATTGTAACACAACCATCTGCACCAACGATTGTTGCACCCAATCCAAAGGTAGCATGTGCGCCAAATACCTTGACCTTAACCGCCGGTGGATGCGGCGGAACAATAAACTGGTCAACAGGAGCCACGGGTACAAGTCTGGTACTTTCAAGCGTAGGCACTTATAGCATTACAGCCACCTGTACGGTTGGTAGTTGTACTTCCCCAGCCAGCCAAGCCGTAACAGGTTTGCAGATTGTAACGCAACCATCTGCACCAACGATTGTTGCCCCCAATCCAAAAGTAGTATGTGCGCCAAATACGCTGACCTTAACAGCGAGTGGATGTGGCGGCACAGTAAACTGGTCAACAGGAGCCACAGGCACAAGTCTGATACTTTCAAATGTAGGTACTTATAGCATTACGGCCACTTGTACGGTGGGTAGTTGTACCTCTCCAGCAAGTACCGCAGTAACAGGTTTACAGATTGTAACCCAACCAAGTGCCCCAACA
>NZ_BAAGXU010000059.1:0-662 GCF_054779675.1 Emticicia fontis | reverse complement strand
TGGTCAACAGGAGCAACGGGTACAAGTCTGGTACTTTCAAGTGTGGGTACTTACAGCATTTCAGCCACCTGTACGGTTGGTAGTTGTACTTCCCCAGCCAGCCAAGCCGTAACAGGTTTGCAGATTGTTACGCAACCATCTGCACCAACGATTGTTGCACCCAATCCAAAAGTAGTATGTGCGCCAAATACCTTGACCTTAACCGCCGGTGGATGTGGCGGAACAGTAAACTGGTCAACAGGAGCAACGGGTACAAGTCTGGTACTTTCAAGTGTGGGTACTTATAGCATTGCAGCCACTTGTACTGTGGGTAGTTGCACTTCCCCAGCCAGCCAAGCCGTAACAGGTTTACAGATTGTAACACAACCATCTGCTCCAACGATTGTTGCACCCAATCCAAAAGTAGTGTGTGCGCCAAATACCTTGACCTTAACCGCCAGTGGATGCGGTGGCACAGTAAACTGGTCAACAGGAGCAACAGGCACAAGTCTGGTACTTTCAAGCGTAGGAACTTATAGCATTTCGGCTACTTGTACGGTGGGAAGCTGTACAAGTGTTGCAAGTCAGGCAGTAACAGGCTTACAGATTGTAACCCAACCAAGTGCACCAACTATTGTTGCACCCAATCCAAAAGTAGTATGTGCGCCAAATACGCTGACCTT
>NZ_BAAGXU010000058.1:3402-4126 GCF_054779675.1 Emticicia fontis | reverse complement strand
TACTTACCAATGGTCGAATGGGGGTACAACAGCAGAAATCACCGGTATCGGTGCAGGCACGTATACCGTAACGGTAACGGATGCGAACAAATGTACGATTACCGGTAGTGTGACCTTGACCGAACCAACGAAACTGGTAGCGACAACAGATAAGACAGACATCAACTGTTTCGGAGACAAAACAGGTAAAGCGAGCATCACCGTAAGTGGTGGAACGCCAGGTTATACTTACCAATGGTCGAATGGCGGTACAACAGCAGAGATCACCGGCATTGGTGCAGGCACTTATACAGTAACGGTAACAGATGCGAACAAATGTACGATTACCGGTAGTGTGACCCTGACTGAACCGACGAAACTGGTAGCGACAACAGATAAGACAGACATCAACTGTTTCGGAGATAAGACAGGTAAAGCAAGTATCACCGTTTCAGGTGGAACGCCAGGTTATACTTACCAATGGTCGAATGGGGGTACAACGGCAGAGATCACCGGCATTGGTGCAGGGACTTATACGGTAACGGTAACGGATGCGAACAAATGTACGATTACCGGTAGTGTGACCCTGACTGAACCGACGAAACTGGTAGCGACAACAGATAAGACAGACATCAAATGTTTCGGAGACAAAACAGGTAAAGCAAGCATCACCGTTTCAGGTGGAACGCCAGGTTATACTTACCAATGGTCGAATGGGGGTACGACTTCAGAGATCACCGGTATT
>NZ_BAAGXU010000058.1:3199-3392 GCF_054779675.1 Emticicia fontis | reverse complement strand
TAAAGCGAGCATCACCGTAAGTGGTGGAACGCCAGGTTATACTTACCAATGGTCGAATGGGGGTACAACGGCAGAAATCACCGGTATCGGTGCAGGCACGTATACCGTAACGGTAACGGATGCGAATAAATGTACGATTACGGGTAGTGTGACCCTGACTGAACCGACGAAGTTAATTGCAACGACAGATAAA
>NZ_BAAGXU010000058.1:3092-3189 GCF_054779675.1 Emticicia fontis | reverse complement strand
CGTTTCAGGTGGAACGCCAGGCTATACTTACCAATGGTCGAATGGGGGTACAACGGCAGAAATCACCGGCATTGGTGCAGGGACTTATACAGTAACC
>NZ_BAAGXU010000058.1:2100-3082 GCF_054779675.1 Emticicia fontis | reverse complement strand
CCAATGGTCGAATGGGGGTACAACAGCAGAAATCACCGGTATCGGTGCAGGCACTTATACAGTGACCGTAACAGATGCGAACAAATGTACGATTACGGGTAGTGTGACCCTGACCGAACCAACCAAACTGGTAGCGACAACAGATAAGACAGATATCAACTGTTTCGGAGATAAGACAGGTAAAGCAAGCATCACGGTAAGTGGTGGAACGCCAGGCTATACTTACCAATGGTCGAATGGGGGTACAACGGCAGAGATCACCGGCATTGGTGCAGGGACTTATACGGTAACGGTAACGGATGCGAACAAATGTACGATTACAGGTAGTGTGACCCTGACTGAACCGACGAAACTGGTAGCGACGACAGATAAGACAGACATCAAATGTTTCGGAGATAAGACCGGTAAAGCGAGCATCACCGTAAGTGGTGGAACGCCAGGTTATACTTACCAATGGTCGAATGGCGGTACAACAGCAGAGATCACCGGCATTGGTGCAGGCACTTATACAGTAACGGTAACAGATGCGAACAAATGTACGATTACCGGTAGTGTGACCCTGACTGAACCGACGAAGTTAATTGCGACAACTGATAAGACAGATATCAACTGTTTCGGAGATAAGACCGGTAAAGCAAGTATCACGGTAAGTGGTGGAACGCCAGGTTATACTTACCAATGGTCGAATGGGGGTACGACGGCAGAGATCACCGGTTTAGGGGCTGGTACTTATACAGTGACCGTAACAGATGCGAACAAATGTACGATTACGGGTAGTGTGACTTTGACTGAACCGACGAAGTTAATTGCGACAACTGATAAGACAGACATCAACTGTTTTGGAGACAAAACAGGTAAAGCAAGTATCACGGTAAGTGGTGGAACGCCAGGTTATACTTACCAATGGTCGAATGGCGGTATGACTGCAGAGATCACCGGCATTGGTGCAGGCACTTATACAGTAACAGTAACGGATGCGAAT
>NZ_BAAGXU010000058.1:0-1873 GCF_054779675.1 Emticicia fontis | reverse complement strand
ACCGACGAAACTGGTAGCGACAACAGATAAGACAGACATCAACTGTTTCGGAGATAAGACCGGTAAAGCGAGCATCACGGTAAGTGGCGGTACGCCAGGTTATACTTACCAATGGTCGAATGGCGGTATGACTGCAGAGATCACCGGCATTGGTGCAGGGACTTATACCGTAACGGTAACAGATGCGAACAAATGTACAGTAACTGGCAGTGTAACCATCACTGAACCAACTCCACTTACTTTAACTGGAATAGGTACAGATGTAAAATGTAATGGAGATGCTAATGGAACTGTAACATTAACAGCTGGTGGAGGTACAACACCATATCAATATAGCAAAGACGGATTTACATTCCAGTCTTCAAATATCTTTAACAATCTGGTAGCAGGTCTTTATACATTTACTGTAAAAGATATTAACGGTTGTATTAAAACCACAACGGTTGAAGTAAAACAACCAGATGCACTTACTGCAACTCCATCTAAAACTGATGTAACCTGTTATGGTGGTAAAGATGGTTCAGTAACTGTCAATGTATTAGGTGGTAATGCTCCGTATAGCTACTTGTGGAATACGAATTCAACTACTCAGACAATATCAGGATTAGCGGCAGGTACTTATAGTGTTATAATAACAGATGCTAAAGGTTGTAAAACAACGGTTAGTGGAATTATTGTCTCTCAACCTGTAGCCTTAGTTCCGAATATCAGTGCTACTTCTCCGGTTTGTGAAGGTGGAACAATTAATTTAACAGCAGACGGTGGTACAAACTATTCTTGGAAAGGACCTAACGGATATACTTCAAGTGTTCAGAACCCGGTTATTAGTCCGGCAACAACTTCAAATCAAGGAGTGTATACTGTAACTGTAACTAATGCTAGTGGTTGTACAGGAACCGCAACGGCTTCCGTTACTATTAAAACTTTACCAGAAATTAATTCTGGTAATGGTTCGGTTTGCGAAGGAGAAGTTTTAACATTAAAAGCTCCTGATTTAGGTGTCGGAGCCATTTACAAATGGACAGGACCAAATGGTTTCTCACAAAATGGTCAAACAGTTACAATTGCTAGCGCTACAGCAGCCAATGAGGGAGTATATACGATAACTGTAACTAAAGACGAATGTTCGACAAGTGGTACAGTGACGGTAGATATTAAGGAAAAACCAGCATCTCCTACAATTAAAATTGATGGCTCAGTTGATATTTGTGATAATACACCTGTAAAATTAGTAGCAGCAGGTTGTACAAACGGTAAGGTAATTTGGTCAACAGGACAAACAAGTTCATCAATAACAGTTTCTATTGAAGGAACTTATTGGGCGACTTGTAAAGTAGGGGATTGTTCAAGTGATGTGTCAAATAAAATAATAATTACCAAAGGAGCTAAGCCAGATGTGCCAGAAATCTCAGCTGATAAAGAAATTTGTTGTGATGGTGCAAAAGCAATTTTAACGGCATCTGGATGTAATAATGGAACTTTGAAATGGAGTACAGGCGAAACAACAAGTGTGATTCAGGTATCTACGTCGGGTACATATACAGTTGATTGTATCACAAGTTGTGGAACTGCAAGAAGTGTGAAACCAATAATTATACGCACTGGTGATTCTCCAACAACACCTACTATCAAAACAGATAAAACTCAAATTTGTGGTACTGAAGTAGCTAAGTTGGAGGCAAGTGGATGTAACGGAACAGTATTATGGAGCAACAATGCTACGGGAAGTTCGATTACCGTAAACACACCAGGTACTTATAGCGCAAGATGTGAGAATATTTGCGGAACGAGTGTTGCATCTAATGAGATTATCATCAGCAAAGGCACGCCACCGAGTGCACCGACAGTTGTTGCAGACAAGAACAATCTATGT
>NZ_BAAGXU010000057.1:1987-60186 GCF_054779675.1 Emticicia fontis | reverse complement strand
AGTTGAACTATATGAATTCGGACCTACCCACGAGTAACTTGTCCCTCCCGATGATGTCAGGCTTAATGTTTTACCTACACAAACCGGACTATTGGAACCTATTGTTGGCGTTGGTAAGGCATTGATTACCACCGAGGTTGTTGCCGTTGCACTACAGCCATTTGCATTTGTTACCGTTACTGTGTAAATCCCTGTTGCAGCAGCAGTTACATTCGTAATACTTGGATTCTGAACAGTTGAACTATATGAATTCGGACCTATCCACGAGTAACTTGTCCCTCCCGATGATGTCAGACTTAATGTTTTACCTACACAAACCGGACTATTGGAACCTATTGTTGGGGTTGGTAAGGCATTGATTACCACCGAGGTTGTTGCCGTTGCACTACAGCCATTCCCATTTGTTACAGTTACTGTGTAAATTCCTGTTGCAGCAGCAGTTACATTCGTAATACTTGGATTCTGAACAGTTGAATTATATGAATTCGGACCTACCCATGAATATGAAGTACCTCCTGATGATGTCAAGTTTAATGTCTTGCCCATGCATACCGGGCTATTTGAATTTGCTGTGGCAGAAGGGGCTGGATTAACGTTAACTGTAACCTGTTTAATAGCTGAACATACTTTTGAACCCGCAACAATCCATTCTGCAAAATTGAGGGTAGTTTCTGCGCTTACAGTATTGACACCGTTTAAGAAAATATATCTGACTTCATTACCCACAACATTTGGTGCAGGTGTAGCACTAATCACACCATTGCCAGCATCATTTATTATATTACTCTGATAAACCATCGAGCCGTTCTTCCATATCTGCATCACACCACCTTTAGCTCTGTCAGTACAACAATCATTTCTTGCATCAATACTTAATGAGGTAATCAGATAGTCTCCACCTAAAGTATAACCAATACCCCAATCCTGACCGTTAGTAGTTCTTGTGGCATGGAAAGTATCACCGCCTGTGTTATCTACACCATCAAATAAATTCTGTGGTCCTGCATAAGAAGCTGAGGAATTTATATAGCTAAAGTTAGCAGAATTAAAGATCGATTGATCTCTTACAATATTAGTATAACTACTATTAGTTGCGTAGGCTGTTACAGCATAAGTTGTTGTTGTTGTGGGGCTAACATTAATACCTGCAGTTGTTTCACCTGTACTCCATATATAGCTATCTCCGCCACTTGCTGTTAAAGTAGTTGACTGCCCAACACAAATAGTAGTTGTACCAGAAATATCTGGTGATGGCGCAGGATTAACCGTTACGCTTGCTGTTGCCGTTGCTGAACAACCTTGTGCAGAAATAACTGTAACTGTATATATACCTGCCATCGCAGTAGTTGTATTGGCTCTGGTAGGATTCTGAGTAGTAGAGCTAAAACCCGCAGGGCCAGACCAGCTATAAGTATTTCCGCCACTTGCTGCTAAAACGATTGTGCTACCTGCACATTCTACATCTCCTGTTGCACTTGCTGTTGGGGTAGCATTGACTGTAGCTGTTACTGTTGTACGGGATGAACTTACACAACTGTTTACAGTACAGGTTACAAAATAAGAAGTAGTTGCACTGATACTTGGTGTAGTATAAGTGGTTCCTGTAGCCAGACTTGAAGTGGCTGTTGAAGAAGCATACCAGGTTACAGTTCCGCTACACCCTGATGTACCTAAGCTTACAGTTCCCGTTCCGCATCTGCTTCCATTTACTGCTGTTGGTGCAGATGGTAAGGTTGTTACTATTACCTGCGTAGTGGCTGTAGCTGTACAACCATTCGCATCTGTAACCGTTACGGTATAGGTAGTAGTAGAAGTAGGACTCACTGTTTTAGAAGCACCGCTACCAAGGCCATTACTCCATGAGTAAGTATAAGGACTATTCCCACCAGAAGCACTGGCTGATATAGTCGTACTATTACCATTACAAATACTCTGATTAGCTGAAGGTGTAACCGTAATTATCGGAACAGTTAATGTGGTTTCAGTACCATCAAAAGAACAATCAGAGTTAGCTAAATTGGAAAGTGAAGTACCTACTGTAATTTTATACTTTCTTCCATTCATTGCCGCTGTGATAGTTGGCAAGGTGTAAGAAACAGTATATGAACCAGACGAAAAGGTAGCTGTTGTACCATTAGTCAAATCAGACCAGGTAGTTCCGCCATCTGTACTTTCCTGCCATTTATAATAAGTATATTGCGCATTACCATCGGTTACCGTTGCTGAAATAGTTTGACCTGTGGTACCAATACATTTTTTTATACTAGCACTTTGAGCGATAGTTGGCAAACACTGGGTAATCGTGATGTCATCAATAACCCAGTCATTCCCTTGCCCACCGGTTGCATTATTCCTGATACTAAAGGTTGAAGTAGTAGAATTACCAGTAGTAAAGGTAAAACCTACCTGCTGCCAACCGGTTGCTGTTATATCTCCGGTAGAATATTTACCAATTCCATCAACAAGGAAGGTCAAATTAGGTTTAATAGTACAACCCGATGTATTAGCCGCAGGGCAGATATTGTATATCCATAAACTATATTCATATCTTGTATTCGGGCACAGGTTTGTTACTGTTCTTTCAATTACTATATCAGGGTTATAAGAAGCATTGACAATCATCATATACCCGTTTACATCTCCTACGGTATGGTCTTGTGTTAAGATATCCCACGTTGTAAAGATATTTCCTCCTGCTGCTGAGCCATTATAATCTGTTGAATTTGCGATTGCATAGTTACCATCATTCGGTGAGTCACTACCTATAGGCGCATAGCTATATTGAGACTCGCCTTGGCCCAAAGGAGGACCATTCTGAGAACTACCTGAACCAAAATCACCACCCGGAAACAGGTTTGAACTTTTTGGGGTAGTACAAAGACCTGGCGGACAAGGCGTTCCGCTATTACCGACGGTTATTTTTCTTTCACTATAACAAAGTGGATTACCTCCTCTTGAAACTACCACATAATAGGTGCCCTGTGATAAATTTGTAATAGTATTAGCAGGAGAAAGAGAAGAAACTTTTACATAACTACGGCTCGTTGAAGAGATCCAGGAAACATCATCTGTTCCTAAAACATTTTGCAAAACAATTTTACCATCAGTAGCCGAACAAGATGTTGCAGAGGTAGGTGTAGCACCTGTAAAATAAGAACTATTTGAAGAAATAAGAACCGCTGAAATTGTTCTACAAACTATCTTTGAAGTTTTATCTCTGATGAATATAGTATAATACCCTACACCTAACCCTGAATAAGTCTTTTCTGAATTATACCAGGTAATCCCATCCATACTACTTTCATAATAAGGCCCTGCTCCATACTCTGTTACAAAGATATATCCATCAGTTCCAGTACAAGAGGTTGGGTTGGTAGGTTGAACAGCGACGGGTGTTGTACATATAGAGGCACAGCTACTATTAATTACCATTCGTGTGGTAGCAGTAGCAGTACAACCATTGGCAGCAGTAACAGTTAATGTATAAACACCAGCCATCGCACTGGTGGCAGTATTGACTAAAGGGGATTGTTCACTGCTACTAAAACCATTAGGACCACTCCATGAATAACTTTCTGCACCAGTACCATCACCTATCAATTTAAAGGTAGTACCTAAACAATGTGTACCAGTATTAGAAGCGGTTGCTGTTGGAGGAGTTAAAACTGTTACTGTCAGACCTGTACGGTTGGTACTAACACAACCATTCACTGTACAAGCAGCATAATAAGTAGTTGTTGAACCAACCGCAAGACTTGGTGTAGTATAATTTCCGGTTGCTAGACTTGAACCACCTGTGGCAGCAGCATACCAGTTAATAGTTCCAGCACAATTGTCTGCTGAAATAGTAACTGAACCAGCTCCACAACGGCTTACAGGGCTTGTAGTAGGTGCCGCAGGTACCGGTTTAATAATCGCATCAGCTGATCCTCTGGTAGTGCTTGTACATCCATTGATAGTACAACTGACATAATAAGTAGTGGTATTTAAAAGACTCGGCGTAGTATAGCTCGCACCAGTTGCCAGGCTGGTTGAAGTTGTGGCATTGGCATACCAGGTATAAGTACCTCCTGTACAACCTGTAGCAGATATGGTTACGGTACCAGATCCACAACGGCTATTATCACTACCTGTTGGAGCAGCAGGGATTGGTTTAACCAATACACTTGCTGTTGCAGAAGCTGAGCAACCGGCTGCATTGGTTACTGTGACAGTATATAAACCCGACATCGCTGTTGTTCCATTAGCAATGGTAGGATTCTGTAAATTAGACGTAAAACCATTCGGGCCTGACCAACTATAGGAGACGCCTCCACTAGCACCTAAAACGATGGTGGATCCTTCACATTCATTATCTCCGGTTGTAGTAATGGTTGGCAATGCGTTAATAGTGGCAGTAGCTGCTGCTCTTGTACTCACACAACCATAAGTACATTCAACATAATAAGTCGTAGTACTTGAAATGCTTGGTGTAGTGAAAGAACTTCCGGTGCCTAATGAAGTCCCACCGGTAGAGGCTGCATACCATGCATAAGTACCAGCACAACTATTGGCTGAAAGTGTTACTGTACCTGTACCACAACGGCTCCCGTTCACTGCGTTTGGTGCCGCAGGTGGGGTAGTAACAATTGCATTGATAGTACCCCTCGTATCGCTTACGCATCCATTTAGTGTACAGCTTACATAATAACTTGTTGTAGTCGAAATACTTGGGGTAGTATAGGTTGCTCCAGTAACTAAGCTGGTTGAGGTAGTGGCATTGGCATACCAGGTATACGTCCCACTGCAACCTGTAGCAGCCAATGTTACAGTTCCTGCACCGCAACGAGCCACATCACTACCACCCGGCGCACCTGGAATTGGTTTCACTAATACACTGGCTGTGGCAGTAGCTGTACATCCTGCTGCGTTAGTTACAGTTACTGTATAAAGACCCGACATTCCGGTTGTTCCGTTGGCGATAGTCGGGTTTTGTAAATTCGATGTAAAACCATTTGGTCCTGCCCAGTTATAAGAAGTACCACCGGTTGAAGCTAAAACAATTGTAGAGCCCTCACACTCAATATCACCTGTAGCCGTAGCTGTCGGGTTAGCATTCACAGTGGCAGTAACTGCCGATCTACTGCTTAAACAGCCAAAGTTACACTCTACATAGTAAGTAGTTGTTGTAGAAATACTTGGCGTATTAAAGGTACTCCCCGAACTAATTGAAGAACCACCAGTAGCCGCTGTATACCAGGCATAAGTTCCTGAACAGCCACTCGCTGAAAGACTTACAGAACCAGTTCCACAACGAGACCCATTCACAACATTTGGTGCAGAAGGTGGTGATGTAACAATTGCTGCTATCGACCGTCTGTCCTGGCTTACACAATTATTTACCGTACAACTTACATAATACGTAGTAGTACTTGAAATACTCGGTGTTGTATAAGTTGCTCCAGTGGCTAAACTTGTAGAGGTTGTACTATTAGCATACCAAGTGTATGTGCCACTGCATCCAGTAGCTGTCAGACTAACGGTTCCGGTTCCGCAACGAACTACATCTGAACCTGTAGGAGCTGACGGAATCGCAGTTACTAAAACACTTGCTGTAGCAGTAGCACTACAATCAGATGCATTGATTACAGTTACTGTATATATACCCGACATAGTTGTTATTCCATTGGGAATAGTCGGGTTTTGTAAATTAGAAGTAAAGCCGTTTGGCCCTGCCCATGAATAAGAAGTGCCACCCGTTGCTCCTAAAATTACGGTTGAGCCTTCACATTCGGTATCTCCAACGGCAGTTGGTGTTGGGGTAGCATTTACAGTGGCTGTGGCCGAGGTGCGGCTGCTTGTACATGAACCGATATTACACTCTACATAGTAAGTAGTATTGCTTGAGATGCTTGGAGTTATAAAACTACTGCCTGTTCCTATAGCAGTCCCTCCTGTAGAAACATTATACCATTTATACGTTCCAGAACAATTGCTTGCTGTAAGTGTCACTGTTCCCGTACCACAACGAGTTGCACCAGTCGCACTTGGTGTAGTGGCGGAAGAAACAGTAACTGAGGTAGTTGCCGTATAAGTACCACTACAACCACTAAATGTGACGGATAAGGTATAAGTACCCGACATAGCTGTGGTGGCACTGGTTCTGCTCGGGTTTTGTGATGTAGAAGTGAAACTTCCGGGGCCAGTCCATTTATAAGTAGCAGCAGTTGGGCTGGTAGTACCTGTCAGATTAAGGGTTTGCCCTACACAGATAGGTTCGTTACTATCTGGTGTTACGGTAGGTGTAGTTGATGGTAAAGTGATACTCGCACTGGCAGTAGTGCCTTCAGTATCCTTAATAGTGATTGTATAAGTACCTGCTACAAGGCCTGCAAATACATTACTGGTCTGATATGCCCCACTGCCTAACTTGTATTGATAGGTGGCAGTAGTTAATGAGGCCGAAGTAAAAGGTCTGATAGCATCTGCTGGTATAACTTCAGAAGGGGCAGTTGTTGATTGCCCCGGTTTTGCCCATCCAACTGATACGTGGTCATTTCCTCCACCCTCTTTATAGAGAGCCTCTATGTAATAGAGTTCACCAGCAACCAGACTAATAGCTACTGACTTTTGTGAAGAAGACTTATTCCACTCTCTCACACCAGTATAGCTTGTTTGAGAAGCTATTTTGACTTTGTTAGTAGCACTTTCACTGGTACTTAACCAAAGTTCACTGGCATCATCTGATGCAATCCAGAAATAATAAGTACCTGTAACCTCAGGAGCTAAATAACCCAGGATACGAGCGCCGAAATTATCTGCTATATTTGCCGGAGCTTCAATTGAAGTTAATGTAGTAGTATAAGAAGGGCTATTCGGATAGTTACTATTACTTATCAAATTTGATACAGCAGACCCACTAATATTGAGCCAGGCCTGGGCTGTAATAGTACCTGTTCCGAGTACACCCCCACTTCCGGTTACGGTGATAGTTCCGTTACTTGTACCACATGAAGGATTTGTTTTCGCCAATGTAAGGCTAAGGGCAGCATTTGCAAAGCTTTTAGGAACTTCTATGCCAGACGATCGAAGCGTATTTTTATTAAAAAACCTCTCACCTTCTGCATAGATTCTGTTTTCATTGCCTGTTTTGCTGACTAATGAAGCTATTTCAATAGGTTGATCTGACAGACTAGTATTGCTATTTGAATTAGCCGAAAGTAGTGGTTGATTTAAGGGAGATGAAATAGTATTTTGAGCAAGGACAGAAGAAAACAAACTCAAAAAGAGGCAGACACTCAAGCCTATGGCACACTTATAATTAACATAAGTCTGCCAAAAGAGGCTTCTCTTTAAATCAATGAATTTAGGAGAGCAATAGGTATGTTCTATTACAATGGACACCTAATTTTTTTAAATCTTCTTTTTTGAGTTGGGTATATTGAAAGGCTAATCGAAAACGCTTAGTTTACCTTTATTACTTATAATTAAGCAAGTACCATGCCATTAAGGCCAAATTCTTATCAAACGGATACATTTAAAATCATAACTAACTGATAATCAATGACAAAAATTTCACCACTTGCGCAAGTACCAGAAGAAATAACATAGAAAATTCAGGAAGGAGAAGGCAGAAAAATTCATAGAAATTTAACAGAAAAACCACCTCTTTTTCTGTTATTCTTATTCGAAGGAAATCTTATTTTTTCAATAAATCCCAGAGAGCGCTAAACGTAAAATAGCCTTTTCCGGTAGTGAGTGTAGAGCGGGAAAAGGAGAATCCGAATTGCTTGATACGAAGATTAGCCCCGAATGAGAAACCACCTGCCCCACCCAAAGAGCTAACTGTTAATTCCTGATGACGAAGCTGATTGTAACCAGCCAACAAGTGGAAATTTTTATGAATCAGAATCTCGGTACCAACCACAAAATGGCTTAGCACCTTGTTGGCTGCAGAGATTTCTTTTCGTACTTTATTACCCTGACTATCAAAGGTATAGTTCAAAGCAGGGTCGTTATAAGCTATATCAAAGGCATACAAATGATGCGCTGTGATTGAGAATCTCACAGGCATATGTGCAGGCTTAAAAGACGCTCCAATCTGTAAATCAAAAGGTATATCAGGTTTTATATTTCCATAACTTTTCACAACAAAACCTATATTCTTAGCCACAATTCCAAAGTTTAAATCGTATTTGGGGTGCTTGAATGTCCCTCCCCAATCAGTCAGTATTGCTATCGAGTTATATGACTCTAAGATGGAACCCACTAATTTAGCAGTAATCCCAAAAGAGATGTAATTGATTCTCCTCGCATGGGTAATTCCCAATGAAAAATCATTAGCCGAAAACTCTCCTGTAGGGTTACCCACTGCATCAGTTCCTTGGAACGTACCATAGTTCAGATTCTGCAAACTAATGCCCCATTGACTTTGCTCTGCTGCATTTTTAAAATTAGGAGCATAATTGAGTACAAAAAAATTACTCTGTGCCAGATAAGGAGAATAGTTTATTCCCAGTTGTCCTCGTTGAGAAGAATCCAATAAAGCCGGATTGGCAGTATGTAGATTAATATCTTTATCAAAAAGTGAAGCATTTACACCACCTAAAGCATTCAATCTGGCATTATTCGAAAGTGTTAGAAAGGAAAAACTGTTCTGCCCGTTTACCTCAGTGCTCAAAAAGCAAAAAGCTGAAGCAATGATTATGGATAGAAATGATTTAAAAAACGAGGTAGCCGATTTTGAGACCCAGGGCCAAATGGAATAAATTGTATGTTGCGTCTTTGTACCCAAGCCCTGAATTGCTGAATAAGCCATCGTTATAATAATCAGTAAATATGTTCATATCGCCTTGCAGATTCTCATTAGGGTCATGATGATTCACAATAGCCCGCTTGATGCCTGCACCCACATAAAAATCAAATACAAAGTTGGTGTTTTTTTTCAATTCATTACGAATTCTCAGCTGATATCCGATTTTTGCACTAATACCTATGACGTGCTTGTTTATAGGATAATTCACTTCTTCAAAATAATTACAACCTCCGCCCTCACATTCTCGCCCAATCATTCTTTCAGCTCTGTCGTTAATTTGTTTGTAAAATAACTCGTAGGCCACATATTTACCATTAAATGCGTTTTTATACTTCCTTACTTCTATTTTTGCCCGTATATTCTCTCTGAATCCACTTCTGGTGGTACCCAAAACATTAGTCCAGAAATTTCCGGCAGCTGTTCCATACCCAAATTCTTCTGATAATGTCCACCTATTACCACCCAGCCGATGCTCGGCCGCAAACTGAAAGGTGTTATCAATATCAAACATAGCCAGCGGAGCTATTTTAATGGCAAGATGCTTCTTTCCGAGGGTATCCTGTGCTGATACATGACTTGAAAACAATATAACGAACAGCAAACTCAGTGTGGTATATCTCATGATTCTATCGGGATTTTGCTCAGCAGTTTCAGTTCATTCTGTTCATTATAGCTATATTGGTAAATACCCTGTTTACCAGTAATAATCAGCACATTGGCATCAGGAATAACATCAAAAGCAGTAAAATCCTGAAAGGTTTTGATGAGCTTTAAATCATTAGGATTGGTTTTGTCAAAAACCTTTAGTCCATAATCGCCCTCAGTGACAAACAAAAGATTTCCATCTACACCCAAACCATGCGGATTCTGCATCGGATAAATTTTTACCAATTGAGGACTTTGCAAGTTTCTTATATCAACCACATCTAAAGAGTTCAGTCCCCGATTGCAGTTCGTGCCGCTACGAAGAGTTACATAGGCGTAGTTTCCCTCTGCTACCACAGGATCACAAGAAGCTATATGCGAATAAGTGGCCACTTTTTCAGGTGATTCGGGGTTGCTTATGCTAAAAATAAACATCCCGGTTTGTGTACCTATGAGCAAGTGTCCCTCAAAAGGAAAGATTGTTTCAACAACGGTATTCAAAGCTACACGTTTGATAAAGACAGGATTTTGAGGCTCAGAAATCCTGAAAACCTTTAATGATTGATTATCAACAATATACAGATAATCATTGGCAATGGTAAAGCGAGCCATAGAACCTCCCTTACCCACATTGGCAGCACTGTCTTTAGAAATACTATCACCTTTACAGGCATAAACCAATGCCATCATTAATGAGATATAAATAATTCTTTTGAGAGCTTTCATGCCTTATCTGCTACATTTAGGGTTGGTTAATTCTACATATTCCCAAGCTTTTACATATCCCTTGCCAGGGTCAACGCATTCGAATCTACCTCTTTCAAGTGGATAGCTAGGATAAGGAAACGCTTTTTCAACACGTTTCAGCACCTTTATATTATTCGGATCAGAAATATCAATCGTTACCAAATCATCTCCATTATCGGCATATAGAATATTGCCTTTGATAGAAATATCTTTATTGACAGGAATGGAAAGAAAGACAAGAGGTTTGGGATTGGTTTTATCCGAATTATCAAAAATATGTACGCCATCCCCTGACTCGTTGATGTAGAGATATTTGCCTTTGGTGTAGATTTTTCCAGGACTTGTGAGCCCTCGTGCTTTTTGTAGCTCTATTTTGCGAAGAACCGCATAATCGGTATAAATGGGTCTATACCCCATTACCTTTTCATTAGCTGC
This sequence comes from Emticicia fontis, assembly GCF_054779675.1. Taxonomy (NCBI): domain Bacteria; kingdom Pseudomonadati; phylum Bacteroidota; class Cytophagia; order Cytophagales; family Leadbetterellaceae; genus Emticicia; species Emticicia fontis. The sequence goes on along the minus strand of NZ_BAAGXU010000057.1, from coordinate 49,565 downwards.
TTTATCTTCGTCGGTAACGCAGTTATTCAAGAGGGCGATTATTGCCAGAAAGTAAAGTTTTTTCATAGCGTTGTGGTTTAAAAGATATACAAATCTCTTACCTACTATGACAACAATCGCCCTCGAATGGTTGGAAAAAATTTAGTTTTTTTTCAGGTATGCTATAACTGATTTTCTAATATCGTTCCGCGCATCACCATCCGGAAAAGAATCAGTTACAGAAATAATATCAGGGTTGGTTTTCACGAAGAAATCAAGATTACGTTCTTTACCAGTCAATAAAAAATCACTTGTTACCACCTTATATTCCTGATTTACATCAAGTAGTTTTCCATTGATTTTCCACTCTTTTTTGGCTCCATCATAACTGATTTTGTCCCATTGAAGATAACCTCCGCTTCCTTTATTTTGCAATCCCGTTTCTAAGATTCGTTCCAGCAGACGTCCACGCATTTTTACTTCTATTACTTTACCACCAAATGGCAAAACTCTCAGCACATCCAACTGTGTCATTTTCCCAGATACAATATCATCAATTCTGATAGAGCCGCCGTTGAAAAACGCACAATCGGTTGCCTCAGGGGTTGCTGCCGTCATGGCTTTAGCTATCATGCCACCCATAGCGCATTGTTGATTTCTGACAGTTGCCTCATGCCCATCCAGTGGCTCTTTAAGGTCAGCTATTACCTCATTTTTGTTGATGCCAATGGCTTTGAAACTGGCATCGGCAATGTCTTCCCATTTTTTTACAACTACCGCTGCTTCAGCATTGTCTGCTATTGCATTATCAATTCTTCGTAGTTCTGATTTTACTGTTGCCTGTTTCGTTGCTTTATTATAAGAAATTCTATGGATATAGGCTGTTTTTGCATTGGCATCGGCCTTGGCCATAATCACATTGCCTATTTTCTCTTGCATATTCTCGTGGTCATGTCCACCCATAATCAACGTAAGTCCTGGAATCATCTTGGCCAATTCGATATCATCCACTTTGTTGATATGTGTCAATCCTACTACAAAATCGCACTGTGGTTTCAGCTCATTATACGCTTTTTTAGCCGATTCAAAGAAATCATCATACCAAACATAATCTTTAGGATTCGACGGCAATACGATTCCAAACATACCCATTTTCACTTCTTCACCTTTGGCATTTTTAAAGGTAAAAATCTGGGTTTTCGGGAACGGCACTTTCTTACCATTTACTACCTTACCAAAAGGCACCAGATTGCCATTTATTTTTTCTGAGGCATTGGTATTCAGCCAGTTAAATTTCGATTCGTTGATGCGTTCCTGTAAATCTTTCTCATCTAAATCAAATTCATGATTACCAAAACATACCCAGTCTACTCCTATGGCATTCATCACATCAACCATTTGGCGACCTTTGATTCCTTTACCTTCATAACGTAAAGTGCCAGTCACTGATGGACTTAGGAAATCTCCTGAAAGTACCGTAAGTGTATTCGGGTTTTCTTTTATTAATTCCTGACGAACAGTAGCTACCCGCGCCATTCCCCCTATTTTCCCGTTATCCAGAGGTGAAATTTCGTAGACATCATTGAGATGTAAAAAGGTGACTGCTACTTCATCTTGGCTGCTTTTGCTCACTTTAGAAGTACGGCAAGCTCCCAATACTAAGGTTACGGAAAGGAAAAGGAGAAGTTTTTTCATTGAATTAACAAATGATAAATGACTAATAGGTTATAAATCTGTACAAATAAAAAAACGCTTATAAAGTTACAAAACTTCATAAGCGTTTCAAATGTATATAAAAAGCCGTATTTACACTAATGCTTCTTTCAAATGCTTCGGTGTCACCCAGTCAGGCTTGGTGGTTCTGATATTAGCCTTCAAATCATTTAAAATAGTATAAAGCCCGAAATAAGTCCGATTAACATACAAACCATGTTGCGAGCCACGCGCCGAATTACCGTTTTTCAATTCAGGCATTTTAGAAATATAATCTAAGAACTGATAGATTTCATCCACATAGCCTGCTTTACCAAAATCAAAAGTATGAGAATCGAACGGTCGACCTAACAAGCGAATCATCTGCTTGAATATATCGGTAAAGAAAGCCTGATCCTTAGGTGAATCTTCTTTCAACAAAAAGTCCAGATCCCAGAAAATTTTCTGAATTTTCTCTTCATCATTCAAGGTATCAGGATTCATCAAGGCAAAATAGTTCTGATAATAATCTTCAGGAATTACCTTAATACAACCAAAATCTAATACGCCCAAATTACCTTCGGGTGTCATCAGAAAATTACCCGGATGTGGATCTGCATGCACTTTGCGAAGGGTATGCATCTGATAATCATAGAAATCCCAAAGCGCCTGCCCTATCTGGTTACGGATATCCTGCGAAGGGTTCGTATCCAAAAACTCTTTCAGGTGCATGCCATCAATCCAATCCATCGTCAGGATTCGGTTGGATGAAAACTCAGGATAATATTTTGGAAAAAACAAGTGAGGGATATGCGAACAAGCCTCTGTAATTTCGACAGAACGTTTTAATTCTAAATCATAGTTTGACTCTTCTAATAAGCGTTCTTCTACTTCCTTAAAATATCTATCTATTTCAGCATCGTTCAGATTCAATAATTGCACAGCCAAAGGGCGAGCCATTTTCAAATCAGAACTGATACTCTCAGCTACACCCGGGTACTGGATTTTTACTGCTAGTTTTTTTCCATTTTTATAAGCCACGTGAACCTGACCAATTGAAGCAGCATTCTCTGCCTTTAAGTCAAATTGAGCAAACATTTCAGAAGGGGATTTCCCAAAATATTGTTTAAAAGTTTTAATGACTAAAGGAGACGATAAAGGAGGTGCCGAATATTGCGACATCGAAAATTTATCAGTATAAGCCCTTGGCAGCAGATTTTTATCCATGCTCATCATTTGGGCTACTTTCAGGGCACTGCCTTTCAGGTTGCTTAAAGTCTCATATACATCAGCGGCATTGTCTTTGTGTAACTCCTCCTTACTTAAAGATGGATCTAGTATCTTCTTACTATAATGTTTAATATAGTTGCCCCCTACTTTCACCCCAGCCTTCACAAATTGCGTGGCTCTGGCTACTTTAGAGGTAGGTATTTTATCTTGTGAGTTCATGTGTCTATTGAGTGAATGAGTGATTGTGTGATTTAGTGATTAGAGAATTTAGCTGACCATTAAACTATACTCAGTTTGCTAGTTTAATAATTATAAATATTCACTCAATCACTCATTCACTAAATCACGCAATTCTTATCTTCTGTTCTGAAATAAAAACTTGCCTAAATCAAACAATGAATCTAAAGGCGAGCGGCCTAATAAATCGAACGCCGTATTAACCGATTTCTCAATCATGGTATCGGTTTTTTCAAAGGCTTTGCTGGTATCGTTTACCCAGAAATCCAGAATGAACAAGGTTTTAGCCCAGAATAGATCAGGATAACGTTGTGTCAATTGCGGAATCGGGCGTTGCTCTATTTCTTTAGTCTCACGGGCTTCCAATACCAATTCATTTATATAATCGTAAAAGGCTACTTTGAAGTCAGTCAGTTGAGGATTACGCTTAGTGTAGATAGGCTTTTGAAAGCCTTCATACGATTTCAGTATGAAACTTCTGTTCTGCTTCAACACTTCAATCCATGTATAGAAGAAAGCCAATACTTTTTCTCGCACTGAATAATCGGTATATACTTCTTCGTTCTGAGCTGAGGTAATGGTTTCTGAAAAGAAGCCTTTCCAAATCTCACTTTCTATCTGCGGAAACGAAGTATATTCTTCATAAAAAGCTGCCTCTTTTATTTTCAGTTTCTTACAAAACGCATAGATAGATTCTGGTTGCGTACCCTTTTCCAGAATATGCTCAATATAAGCTTGTTTGATTTTATCTTTAGTCATTGATTTTGAATGCAAATAGTCCATTGTAGTTTCAGAAGAATCTTGATAATACAACAGAAGTAGTGTTATATACCATCAACAAAGTGTCAGAGATATTTGTTTCTTTTACGCCCAGCATTTCTGCATATTTTTCACCCAGCAAAAACCTCGATTGCGCCTGTAATAAATCACCCGTCCATTCATTCGGGCTAATGCCTCTGACAGCCTGCATCAGCGAATCTGTCAATGCCTGACTTTCAGCCGATTGCCTAAATTGTCTGGCAACAATCATCCGCTCCAGTTTGATGGCTTCCAGGTCGTTAGCAGGTAATAATTCTTCATCAATTCCCAGTAAAAAGCCAACCACATTCCAGATATGTAGATAGGCTCTTTGATAAGTATTGTCAACAGAATACCCTAATTTTCGCATACCCCGCAAAACTACCAGCGAAAAAGCCAGATTAGTGCCCAACATATCTTCCTGATTAATCGGATATCCCCAGTCCATATTCCATTTCTGGCTATGCAGGGTAAAATATCTGATAGCAGCGTGCATCAATCTTACTTTTGTACAAATGGCAAATATTTTATCGTCCTCCCAGTTATCATAACTCATCACAGCTTTCATAAAATTACCTGTTTCCACCAAGCGGTTATAGGTATCTTTCCGAATCCTTTCCGAGAGATATAATACTCTGGCACCATCAGCGCCCAGGTAGCAATAAGGTAAAGCATATAGCCCAAGAATCAATCCAATGATTTGTTGATTCTCCTGATAAAAATCCGTGGCACGAATCAGTTCTTTTTTATTAAAGAAATCGGGCAGAGAAGAATGAGTCTTTAAGAAATCCTGTAATAATTGAGGTTGATTCTGAAAATCAAGTTTCTTGAAATCGCCCAGAAAAGGCATCAAAGAACGTAGAAAGCCTATACCTTCTTTCGCGATCAATTGCTCAATCAGCGCATCTGCTTCTGCATCTCCTACTGATCGGTAATATGTTAATTGATTTATCTTCATTGCAACACTTGTGTTTATATAAACGTCTTATTTACAAGAATAGTTTATTACCATTAGTGTAGAAAATTTCCTCAGTTCATTAAAAAAAACAAAGAAGTGAACAGTTTTGATAAGCTTATGACTAATTTTACAGCGAATCAGTAATTGAAGCATTAAATTTCTATTATACCGAATTTCTGCATGATATTTGCTTTATCAATTCGATTGATTATTATAATTCTTTGCGCATGCCCTCTTATAAGTTGCTATATATTTTACTCCTATTATCTATTGTTTTTACTTCGTCTTGTAAACACGGCCTTGATGTATTAGCCAGAACAGGTGAAGGAAAAACACCAGAAGTAGAATTATGTTTGCTAAAAAATGCAAACCACGGGTATGGTATCGTGTATAATCTCACCTATGATACAAAAAAATTAGTAACTGGCATAGACGGTTTTGCTGATTTTGATAAGCTCACTTACGAAAATGGCCTACCCGTAAGAGCTGAAAGCTCTAAGGACAAAACTTATTACATCTCATTTCAATATGATGCCAAAGGAGGATTATCACTCATTAATTTTGTGGGGAAAGATAGTGGAGGAAAACTCTTCGAATTTAAGAGCAATGCGTATGTGAATAGTAATAAGCAAGTTGAAAAAATCAATTTATTACTACCAACTTTTGAAGAGGTTCTTGAGACCACCATTGCCTACGACAAAGCAGGAAATGTAACAAAAATAAGCGTAATGAAGGATGGGAAAGCCAAAACCCTACTAGAAAACCTCAGTTTTGATGATAAAAATTCTCCATACCTGGGCGCATCTCTGTCTAATGTCATGCTTTATTTCGCGATATTTTCAGCACGCATTGGTCACGAAAATACTACTTATTTTATCAATAAAAATAATGTAACTTCTGCCAGAATTTACACTGACAATGGAGATATTACGGTCTCGTATCAATACGAATATAACGACAAAAAATTTCCGACTTCATGCAAAGTTACACGTAAGTCAAATGGGAAAAATGAAAACTATCAGGAGAGTTTTTCTTATAACTGTCCGAAGTAAAAAAATATCTGCAAATAAAATCACAAGAGTAAGCCTCTGACAATCAACCCTTTAAGATAAAACTTAAAAACTTATCAAATTTTAGCCGATAGAGTTCGACAAAAAGTCGTACCTTTGTATCCCGTAATCAAAGATATTAAGACACCATGTCAATGAGCGGGCAACCCCGAAATCCGAAGTATATTTTCGTTACGGGCGGCGTAACTTCATCACTAGGAAAAGGCATTATCGCCTCTTCATTAGCCAAACTCCTCCAAGCAAGAGGCTTATCCGTAACTATCCAAAAGTTTGATCCCTACATCAACGTAGACCCTGGCACTCTTAATCCATACGAGCATGGCGAATGCTATGTAACAGATGACGGTGCCGAAACCGACCTTGATTTAGGCCACTACGAGCGTTTCTTAAATGTTCCTACTTCTCAAGCCAATAATGTAACTACCGGACGCATCTATTATAATGTAATTATGAAAGAGCGTAAGGGTAATTATCTAGGCAGAACTGTGCAGGTAATCCCGCATATCACCGATGAAATCAAAAGAAATATTCTTCAGTTAGGAGAAACTGGCAATTTTGATATTATCATCACTGAGCTGGGTGGTTGCGTGGGCGACATCGAATCGCTTCCTTATGTAGAAGCTGTACGTCAGTTAAAATGGGATTTAGGTTCAGATAATCTATTGGTTATTCACCTGACTCTGGTACCTTATCTGCAATCAGCGGGAGAATTAAAAACCAAACCGACGCAACACTCAGTTAAAATGTTGCAGGAATCGGGTGTTCAGCCTGATATTATCGTTTGCCGTACAGAACACCCACTTCCAAACGATATTCGTAGAAAAATAGCACTTTTCTGTAATGTAGAGCAAAACTCTGTCATTGAGGCCATGGACGCTGAAACGATTTATGATGTGCCTTTGTTGATGCAGAAAGAAAAACTCGACCAGAGAGTATTATATATGCTAGATATCTACAACGATCAGGATGCCGACATGGATGCATGGAAAGGTTTTTTAGGTAGATACAAAAATCCTGTTGAGGAAGTGCGTATAGGTTTAGTAGGCAAATATGTTGAGTTAAAAGATGCCTATAAATCAATTGCTGAATCGTTTATCCATGCCGGAGCAGCCAACGAATGTAAGGTAATCATTGAATGGATTCACTCGGAAAGTCTGACACCAGACAATATTGCAGAGAAATTTGATGGATTAGACGGTGTATTAGTAGCCCCTGGATTTGGTGAAAGAGGAATTGAAGGAAAAATAGCTGCAGTACGCTATGTGAGAGAAAACAATATTCCATTTTTTGGTATCTGTTTAGGTATGCAAATGGCCTGTATTGAGTTTGCCAGAAACGTAATCGGTATGCCAGAGGCACACTCAACGGAAATGGCGCCAGATACGCAATTCCCAGTAATTGATTTGATGGAAGACCAGAAGAATGTAACAGATAAAGGTGGTACCATGCGTTTAGGTGCTTATGCTTGTAAAGTAAAAGACAAGACATTGGCCAGAAAAATCTATGGCAAAGCTAATATAAGTGAGCGTCATCGCCATCGTTGGGAGTTCAACAACAAGTATCTGAAAAACTATGAAGCAGCTGGTATGATTGTTTCAGGTGTTAACCCGGATACCGGATTGGTAGAAATAGTTGAATTACCAAGCCACCCATATTTCATTGGCGTACAGTTCCACCCTGAATTAAAAAGTACAGTAATGAACCCTCACCCACTCTTTGTTCATTTCGTGAAAGCAGCCATTGAATATGCTTCAAGCAAGAAGCTGGTTTTGAACTAAGTAGAGATGTCAGTAAATCTTTGAGTAACAAGCTCTTAGAGAAAGCCTAATAATTAGGAATTATTATGAATCTTTGCGACTTTTGTAAGGCAATTTAAAAGCTGCGAAGAGTATTTTTTTACGAATTATAAATTTTTAATGGAAAAGTTAATAGACAAAAACCAAATAATTGGTATTGTATTGTTGTTGGCAATGTGGGCAGGATATATGTATTTTATGCCTTCAACTCCCCCTCAAGAGCAAAAACCAGCGATTCCGGCAGAGGCAACAAAAGTAGCACCTAAAAGTAATCCTGTTACAGATACGACTGCAATCAAAGCTGCATTTGGCGATTTTGCCTCAGCAGCTGTTGGAACAGCACAGGATCTGGTAGTTGAAAATCAGGATGCCAAGTATATTTTTAGCACACAGGGAGGTAGCTTAAAAGAAGTTATCCTGAAAAATTATTCGACCTACGAGGATTTTAAAGGAGGCACTAAAAAGCCAATGACTCTTTTTGATAGCAAAACTTCAACCATGAATCTTGAAGTTCAGACGAATAAAGGAAAGATTGACTTAAAGAAACTTTATTATACCACTGCGAACCAATCAACTGTTGTAAAAGCCGGAGACTCTACGAAAGTAATATTCAAATTAGCTTTAGCAGACAACCAGACTGTAGAGCAGATATATACAATTAAAGGCTCAGGTTACATTGTTGATTATGACATTAAACTGACTGGTTTAGATGGTGTCGTTCAGGGCGAAAATGCCCGTTTATACTGGCAGGATAACCTGAAAGTATTAGAACACGACATTAACGAAAACCGTAAATCGGCTCAAATCAACTATTGGGATGCTAAATCTGATGATTTCGATGATATAGGCTCTAATAAAGTAGGCAATGATGAAATAAGTCTGGTAGATCCAGTTCAATGGTTCTCGTTCAAGCAGAAATATTTTATCACAGGATTCGTAGCGAAGAATCAGCCGATGGTTAATCCTAAGTTTAAACTGACCACGCCTGAAACAAACCCAAATGTAGTAAAGACTGCTGAAGTAGAAACCGCTCTGCCTTTGACAGATTTAAAAGGAGGCAAAGGTAATTACCGCTTCTATTTCGGGCCGAATGATTATGCTTCTGTTAAAACTGTAACTACGGGTTTCCACAGAAACGTATATTTAGGATACGACTTCGTAAAACCTATCAACCGTTATGTTTTTGTACCTTTATTTAACTTAGCTGAAAACCTTATCAGCAATTATGGGTTATTGATTATAGTGGTAGTATTGGTGATTAAAACAGCCCTTACGCCATTAATCTATCGCTCTTACATGAGTTCGGCTAAAATGCGTATTCTGGCACCTGAATTAAATGAAATTCGTGCTAAAGTGGGCGACGATCAGGTGAAAATGCAACAAGAGCAAATGAAGTTATACCAACAGGTAGGTGTGAACCCTTTAAGTGGTTGTTTACCTATGCTATTGCAGATGCCAATTCTGATGTCGGTATTCTTCTTGTTTCCGAATATGATTATGTTCCGTCAGAAGAACTTCTTGTGGGCTTCTGACCTTTCAACATACGATTATCCGATTAGTTGGGCTACTAATCTCCCGATTGTAGGTAATCACATTAGTTTGTTTGTGGTATTAATGACCCTTTCAAGTTTGGCATTTACTTACTACAACAACCAGATTACTCCAGACCAGCCGGGTCCTGTTGACATGAAGAAATTAAGCTACGTATTCCCGATAGTTTTCTTCTTCGTCTTGAATAGTTTCCCTGCGGCTTTGAGTTTTTATTATCTAGTATCAAACGTTATCACAATTGCACAACAACAAATTGTGCGTCGTTTCGTTGATGAAGATAAAATTCGGGGGATTCTGATGGAAAATAAGAAAAAATACCATGCAAATCCTCAGGCAGCAAAAAAAGGTAAATTTGCTCAGTTTATGGAGAATCAGGTGAAAATGGCAGAGGAGTCTCGCAAACAACAAGAGGAATTGAAAAAGAAACAACAACAGAATAAGAAGAAATAATTTTTTTCGTTGAGTGTGAGGTATATTGAGCCTCACACTCAATTCATATAAATCCCTTGAACCGATACCTATGAGAAGAACAAAAAATTTATTCATTTTTTTATTCCTATCATATTCTGCTATAGCGCAACAGCAGCCAGGCCTTAGCGATAACGACTATTTGCTACGATACAAGAAAGCTGTGCAATTTTATGCCGACCAGAAGTATATCGAAGCAAGAGAAATACTTTTACCCCTTACCCATAAAAGATACGAGAACTCCATCTCTCCCTACGCACATTATTACTATGCTTTAGCTTCTTTTAAGCTCAATAAGTTTTATGATGCCGGTACTAATCTGAAGCAACTTTTCGAACGTTTTCCGGATTGGAGAAAAATAGAAGATGCTACTTATTTATATGCAAACATAGCTTTTGCCGAAAATAAGCCAGATGAAGCACTACAATATCTTAACCGCATTACTTCTAAAGCATGGCGGCAAGAAATTGAAAACATGGAGTATATCTATCTGAGCAAAATCAAAGAGTTACATCGCTTAAAACAACTCTACCAGAAATCGCCTGATAATCCGGTTTTGGCCCAATTAATAGTTGATAATATTCAGGGGAGTAAAAATGCCACCAGAGAAGATTTAGAATTATCAGACCAGTTAACGAATCAGTTTAACCTGGGAGGTAATTCTGATAAGAAATCTTCAAAAAAACAGAAAAAGGAAGACGATAATGCCATTAATGTAGCAGTTATGCTCCCATTCCGTCTGTTCGAGTTTGATCCTAATAGAACCAATCGTGCCAACCAATATATTTATGATTTATATGCAGGTATGAAACAGGCACAGGAAAAACTAGCTTCTGAGCAAATCAGTGTTAATTTATATGCTTTTGACATAGAGCGAGATGTAAAGCATATAAATGATGTTGTAGGTAATCGTGCTTTTGATAAAGTAGATTTAATTATTGGTCCTCTTTACCCAGAAGTAAACAAAGTTGCAAATAATTTTGTCAAATCTAATGATGCGATTCAGGTACATCCATTGTCGAATAATCGCCAGTTGGTAAGTAATGATAAAAACGCCTTTTTAGCCTCTCCTTCTTTCGAAACTCAGGCAGCCAAGGCAATTGAATATATTGTTAATGAGAAATCGGGGCGCACAGTAACTATCTATTATGGCAACACCCGTAAGGACTCTGCTTTTGCTTACATCTATCGGGATAGAGCTATGGAAAAAGGGTTGAACGTATTAGCTATAAAAAAATACACCAATGCTGATGATATTGATACTAAACGTAAACCTGACCATATTTTTATTGCAGGTAGTGAGCAAACCTTTGGGCCGAAAATTATCAGTGCATTAGATAAAAAACGAATTAACTCACCCATTATAGCAGCCTCTTCTGCCTTTGATTTTGAGGGTTCTTCTCTCAATATTTTTAACAGAGATTTATACCTGATTCAGTTAGATTATATGGACAGAGATAAAGAAGAAGTGAAGAATTTTAGAAGTGCCTATATAAGTAGCCAGAATATTGCACCTTCATATTATAGTTATTGGGGTTATGATATGCTATTGTTCTACGGCAGAATGCTGAAATCAGGCAGAAACAAACTTCGGGGTAATTTAGATTCTATTGAACACACCCAAGGCTATACACTGGATGGTTTTGACTATACGAATCGCTCAAACGAAAATCAGATTGTACCTATTATCAAGTATCAGGATGGTAAGTTTATTGAAGTAGCCAGATAAAAGACAGATAAGATAATAATAAAACGAAAGAGGTGCCGTTGTGCACCTCTTTCGTTTTATATATCATAAGAAAAATTTTATATATTTCAGAATGTATTGAAAATTCTATACATACAAAATAAAACAAAAAAATAAGGAAAGCGTTGGCTCTCCTTATTTCATCTATATTGTACGAATGAATTAGATTCCGAATCCTTCTTTTACTTTATCCAGATAATCTAATTTCTCCCAAGTAAATAATTCAACATCAACTGTTTTCTCACCTTCAGGGCCTTTGAAAACTTTTCTTACCCACTCTGACTCACGACCCATGTGTCCATAAGCAGCTGTTTCAGAGTACATCGGATTACGTAATTTCAAACGTTGCTCAATTGCATACGGACGCATATCAAATACTTGTTCTACGATTTTCGCAATTTCCCCGTCTGATAATTTTTTACCGTTTTCACCTTTTACTTTAGCAGTACCATAAGTGTTTACGAAAATACCACAAGGTTTTGCTACGCCAATAGCATAAGATACTTGTACCAATACCTCATCACATACACCCGCAGCCACTAAGTTTTTAGCAATATGGCGTGTAGCATAAGCAGCTGAACGGTCAACTTTCGATGGATCTTTACCAGAGAAAGCACCACCACCATGTGCACCTTTACCACCATAAGTATCAACGATAATCTTACGTCCTGTTAAACCAGTATCACCGTGTGGACCACCGATTACGAATTTTCCGGTTGGGTTAATATAATAAGTGATCTGGTCGTTGAATAATTTGCGTAATGATGGTTTCAACTTCGCTTTTACACGAGGAATCACGTAGTTGATAATATCTCTACGGATAGTAGCCAACATCTCTTCATCAGAACCGAAATCATCATGTTGTGTTGAAACAACAATTGTATCAATTCTAACAGGTTTATTGGCATCTGTATATTCAATCGTCACTTGTGATTTGGCATCAGGACGAAGGTATTTGATACGTTTGTTTTCACGACGAATAGTTGAAAGTTCTTGTAAGATTTTATGAGCCAGATCCAAAGCCAAAGGCATATAATTATCGGTTTCGCGGGTAGCGTAACCAAACATCATTCCCTGGTCGCCAGCACCTTGTGCATCGGCTTTTTCTTCAAAATTTTTCTCATCTGCTGTGCGATCAACACCACGGTTAATATCGTCTGATTGCTCATGAATAGCTGATAAAATACCGCAAGAGTTTGCTTCGAACATATACTCAGATTTGGTATAACCAATCTTCGAGATTACATCGCGGGCAATTGATTGAACATCAAGGTAGGTTTTAGTTTTTACTTCACCTGCCAAAACCACCTGACCTGTTGTTACGAGGGTTTCGCAAGCAACTTTAGAAGTTGGGTCAAACGCCAGAAAGTTATCAATAAGGGCGTCAGAGATTTGGTCAGCAACTTTGTCTGGGTGACCTTCCGATACTGATTCGGAAGTAAATAGGTACGCCATAAATCTTGTTTAGTTTTTAATGATTTGCAAAAAGTGTATGCTAAAAAACTCTATGCAGAAGGGAAAAAAGAAACTTTTTTGACAAACAAGAACCTGAACGCCTGTTGTCCGCATCTCTTTACCACCGTAGTGTTTCTACTCGGTTGGGTTTCCGCAAACGGGAATTTCTTGATACTTCTACAAAGTAAGACATTTAGAAAAACAAAAACAAAATTTCGAATGAAAATATATCTAAAATAATTAAAATGTCACTTAAAATTATCTCTAAACAAATTTCAGATTGGACAATTTATCTTGAAAATATCGATATAAGCGATATTTTTACCTTTACGCAATTAGCGATAAAATCGTCCTAAAAAAAATAAAGAGTTGCTTTCTATGATACAAAGCAACTCTTTATTTGGAAAAGTAAATACTTTCAGAACAGATATTTGGTAAAATTCTTATTTACCTTATTTCAGACTATCTATTACGCGACGTATACCTGCAAAACGCGAAGCATAATATTGCTCTTTTAAATAACTGATGCTAACCCCTGTTTTACAGGCCGAATGAATGAATTTCAGACCGTTCTTATCAGATTCCAACACGATGCCTACATGAGACACCTCGTCTTTTCTGCTGGAATTAATTTTGAAGAAAATTAAATCTCCGGGTAGTGCATCTTCGGGCGCAGTCTGGTGACCCATTTTGAAAAGGTCAGTACTACGATGACTCAGCTTCATGCCGAATTTGGCAAATACGTAGTTTACTAAACCTGAACAATCAAATCCTTTGAGTGTTTTACCGCTCCATGAGTAGCGGATGCCAATAAGCTTTCGGGCGAATCGTTGTAGGTCGTCGGTTAATTTTGAATTACTCTTTTTATCAGTTACCTCGTTCGGTGAAGTTGTAGGGGATTTTGGATGGTCAGTGGCCTTTGAAACCACCGATGAAACGACTAACAACGAACCCAATACATATTTTTTTAACATTATATATTGATTTGGTTCTGTTACAAAATTAGACAAATACAATGCCTAAGTCCAAAAAAACGGCGCAAATAGGCAATTTATTGTTAACGAATCACAAAAAAGTACAATTTTCTTTAAAAATTAAGAAGGAAAGCGGGGCTCAGCCGGAGGATTTTCAAGATAATGTGCGGAAATACGATGTATCAAATATATGTAAATTTTTGTAAAAAAGTCCGTAAAAAAAAATCTTAGTTAAAAAAACTTAAAATTTACATTCTAGAATAAAAATAGTTTTATCTTCGCACCATAGTTAACTAAGTAATTAGTTAATAACGCAACGATTTTATATTACTAAACCATCTTATGAAAAAGCGCTTACTTCTACTAGCTGTGCTTATGCATACAGCTGCCCTTTTATTTGCCCAAAGTCCTACTAAATTTACCATTAAGGGAATTGCTATCGATTCGGGTAATGCAGTAATGCCCTTCGCTACTGTGATGCTATTACAACCTAAAGATTCTACTCTAGTAAACTTTGGCAGAACTGACGAAAATGGTGCATTCGAATTCAAAAATGTAAAAAAGGCTAACTACATTCTGAAAATCTCATTTGTAGGTTACATTCCGTTCCAGACTGATGTGAAACCTGTCGATGGAGCGGTGAATGACTTAGGCCAGTTGAAATTAAAACCCATTGCCCGGGAATTAATGGAAGTGGTAGTAAAAACTGCCCGCGCGCCTTTGAATATCAAAGGTGATACAATTGAGTATAATGCGGCCTCTTTTAAAGTACCACCCGGCTCTTCGGTCGAAGACCTCTTACGAAAACTCCCCGGTGTACAGATTGACCAGGATGGGAATATCAAAGCCCAGGGACAAGATGTGAAAAAAGTAACGGTTGATGGCAAAAGCTTTTTTGGCAATGACCCAAAAGCCGCTACTAAAAACTTACCTGCTGACGCCATCACGAAAATTCAGATTTTCAATGATAAATCAGAACAAGCCAAAGCTACTGGTGTAGATGATGGAAAAAAAGAGAAAACGGTAAACCTTGAATTGAAAGATGATTTCAAAAAAGGCGGATTTGGTAAAGTTACCGCTGCACTTGGCACAAACGAAAGAGCCGAACTGAAAGGGAACTATAACAGATTTGATTCCAAGCAACAATTCTCTGTTTTAGGTTTAGGCAATAATATTAACCAGACAGGTATCTCACGCGATGATTTCCAGGATTTCAGAGGCAGCCAGGCTAATAACTGGGGAGATGAGGCTGATTTTGGTTTCAGTAGTGGTGTCCGATATTTCTTTGATAACGATTCAGAAGAAAGTATCAGTATTCCGGTTGGAGGCCGTAATTTCCAGGGATTCTCTGAAAACTATGCCGGTGGTGCCAACTATAATTACGATACCAAAAAGACCAAATTTAGCTCAAACTATTATTTCAGCCAGACACAACAGTTAGTTTCCAAAAAATCGGCCAGAGAGAGTTTCCTTTCTAACAGTAGTTCGTTTAAAACACTTGAAGATAGTTATCAGAACCGTATCAGCCGTAACCACCGTGTAAGCTTACGTTTCGAAAAACAAATTGATTCCTTGAATACTTTTGTTTTGATTGGAAACGGTAGAACAGGTGATGGAACAACCAAATTTAATAGTTTGCAAGAGATTTTCAGAAATGGTAGTGCCAATAAATCGAATCAGACTACTATTAATAACTTCAATGAGTATAACTCAACTGCCATTGCCCTGATTGGTTTGTATCGTCATAAATTCAAGAAAAAAGGGAGAAACTTTGCAGCAAGTTTAACCTATAATTATAACGTTTCAGATGGTGAAGCACGCCAGAACTCTGTTAACGAACTATTTGATGCACCTGTTGGCTCAATTCCAGCGAATATCAATCAGATAAACTTTACAAATAGCCCTCGTAATCTGGTTAAATCAAGCTTGCTTTTTGTAGAGCCACTGTCTAAAAAATTCTTCTCTGAAACATTCTATAATTTCAGCTTGCGCCGCGATGCCGTAGATAGAAATGTACAGACCACAGACGGTAGCCGTATTGACTCATTGAGTAATTATTACAACAATGATTTCATGTATAATCGTTTTGGAACCAATATCCGCTATAACCATAAAGGAGTGAATGTCTCATTTGGATTAGCCGCTCAACATTTCCATTTCAATGCCGATTTTGCCCGTAGTAAAAACGCAACTGATGCGCAACAAATCAATAGAGACATATTTGCTTTGATTCCGGCTTCTTCAATCAATATTGACCTGAAAAACAACAGATACATCTGGGCTGATTACTCAAAAGAAGTTGGCGAGCCTGCTATCAAAGATTTACAACCGATTATTGACAATAGCAATACATTATATATTCGTGTAGGTAACCCGAATTTGTTACCCATGAGTACTCATAGAGCCTATGTTGGTTATAATATGTTTAACCCAGGTAGCTTTACCAATATGTTCTTCAATTTAAATTATAGTTATAATCTTAATCAGGTAATTTATAATCAGACCGTTGACCCTATCACATTAGTGACCACTGCGAAACCTACCAATATTTCAGGTGGACAAAATATGGGTTCTTACTTAGGTTTTGGTTTCCCGCTTAAGAAGACCAAAAGTACTTTAAACCTGAACGGAGGAGCGAATATCTCTAAAAACCTGATTTACATTAATAATGTATTGAACACTACCAATAATTATAACTATAACTTTGGTTTCCGCCTTGATTTGACACCAAGCGATAAATTCACATTCTATGCCAATGGTAACTTTGGTTTTACTAATACCAAATACTCGATCAATACTACACAAAATCAGCAGATATTGAATCATAATTTAGGCGCCGAAATGAACATTGCTATGCCAGCAGGTATCTATTTCAGTTCAAATCTTAATTATAGAATCTCTAAAAACGAGCGTTTTGGCTTCAACCAACATATCCCGATTTTATATGCTTCGGTTTATAAAATATTGGGTAAAGCTAAAAAAGCCGAGCTTCGTTTATCTGCTTACGATTTATTGAAGAAAAACATCGGTATTAACCAATATGCGTATCAGAACTTCGTTTCAACAGAACAGACCCAAACACTTTCGAGATACTTTATGTTAAGCTTTACTTACAACATGAGAGGCGTAAGTGCTAAAATGCGTCGTCAGGGCTGGTACTAAGAACATATTTAAACTGTAAAAACACATACAAATGAAAGCTATATCAAAATACGTATTAGGATTGCTCCTATTGACGTTCTTTACTCCCCGACTCGGTTTTGCACAAAAAACTGAAGGTATGGTAATTTATGAACGCCAAGAGGTCTGGTCGAAAATTATTGGTCAATTAACCTATTTATCCAACGAAGAAAAAGACCGTGTAAAACAAACCTGGGGTAAAAACGATGAGGGATGGAAAAGTAAGACAAAGATGTATTTCAATGCTAACGAGAGCCTTCTGACTCATCTGGAAGAAGCCAGTGAATATGGGTGGTCTTCACGGACAGAAGACTATTTCATTTACCGAAACTTTGAAAAAGAAAAGAAAACAGAGATAATTGAGATGTTGGGCAAAACCTATATCATAGATGATTCTTTGCGCGCGCCAAGTTGGAAAGTATTGAATCAGATTAAAGATGTGGCTGGATATATATGTATGAAAGCCGTTACGGAAGATACAGTTAAACATCAGAAAATAACTGCTTGGTTTACGGGAGACATTCCGGTTCCAGCAGGTCCTGAAAGATATTATGGCCTTCCGGGTATGATTCTGGAACTAGAAATCAATGATGGTGACGTAATAATTACAGCCACAAAAGTTGAGTTCAAAAAGCTTGAAAATAAGGAACTGGCTCTTCCAAAGCTAAAAGGCAAGAAAATTAAAGATGCCGACTATGATCAACTGATTGTGAAACACATTAAAGACAGTATAAAATCTTATCGGAATCCTTATTGGGCAATCAGGTATTAGAAATCTTGATTTATCAATAACTATACCTGTGCTATGCTTATAAAGTGGCACAGGTATTTTTTTCAGCTTAGCAAAAAACTATACTAAATTTTGCTGGCATAATTTTTTGTCTTTTTTGATTAAAGAGTAAAAATTTAAACTCATTAAGATCATGCAAAATCAAAAAGACACACAAAGAGAAGGCGAAGATAAAAATTCTTCGACACAACAAGGTGGGAATAGAAATATCCCTCAACAAGGCCAACAAAGCAGCGGCAGTCCAACTCAGCAGGGACAAGAGCACTGGAACAAAGGACAACGCCAGGGCGATACCCATGAAGCGCAAGAAAATATCACAAGTCTGGGAGATAACTATCAATCGACTGATGCAACCAGCACACAGGATGATACATCAAGCAATAGAAGCACTAAAACTCACAAGAGCGAAAATTAATCCTACTATAGCAAAGCCTGTTGAATATAAATCTTTGTATTCAGCAGGCTTTAATTTTTACACGCAAAACCCTCTTAGCCCCTAACAATTATTATTCAGAACGAAGTGAACGAACCGGGTTCACTAAGGCTGATTTTATACTCTGGAAACTGACTGTCAATAAAGTCACTATTAATGCCCCTGTACCTGCCGACAAAAAAATCCATAAGGAAATAGTGGTATGATATTCATATTTCTGCAACCAATTGTTTAGTAAATAGTAAGCAATGGGCATATTCATATGTTTAGATGCCTATATGGTGACACGTATAAAACAAAAAAGGAGATGCTATAAACAACATCTCCTTAGCATTGATAATCTAATATATCTTAGAGCATTCGCTTGATAATCTCTTCTACCGAAACGTGTTCAGCTTCTGCTTTAAAGTTTCTTACTACACGGTGGCGTAATACAGGCACGGCTACTGCTTTTACATCTTCAATATCTGGTGAGTATTTACCATTAATTAAGGCATTACATTTAGCGCCTAAAATGAGGTTCTGAGAAGCACGAGGACCTGCCCCCCACTCTAAATATTTATTGGTATCTACCGAAGCCATTTCTGTATTTGGGCGAGTTTTATGGACCAGACTTACAGCATACTCTACCACATTATCAGCTACCGGAACACGGCGCACTAAATGCTGAAAATACAGAATCTCCTCACCTGTCAATACCTTGTTTACAGTCTTTTTAGCATCAGACGTTGTATTTTTTACAATATCCAACTCTTGTTTATAAGAAGGATAATCCAGATTCACCATAAACATAAAGCGGTCAAGCTGGGCTTCTGGTAATGGATAGGTACCTTCCTGTTCTATTGGGTTTTGCGTTGCCAATACAAAGAATGGGCGACCGATGTTATGTTTTTGCCCTGCTACTGTTACCGCGTATTCCTGCATGGCCTCTAAAAGCGCTGATTGTGTTTTAGGAGGCGTACGGTTAATCTCATCGGCAAGAATGATATTAGCAAATACAGGGCCCTTGATAAATCTAAAATTACGCTCATTATCCAGCGTTTCAGAACCCAGAATATCAGAAGGCATCAAGTCAGGTGTAAACTGAATACGATTAAAGTCCAAATCCAGCGCCGAAGCAATTGTTTGAATCAAGAGCGTTTTTGCCAAACCAGGTACCCCTACTAAAAGACAGTGACCTTGGGTAAAAATAGCTGTTAATAATAAACGAACCGTATCATCTTGCCCAACGATTACTTGTCCGATTTCATTTCTTAAATTGTTATAGGCAACTTTAAGGGCATCTGCTGCTTCTACGTCTGAATTAAATTGAACTTTGCTCATTAATGTATGGTATGGGTGAATTATTTATAGTCGAATCACGGCTAATTATCGGTTCGTATCTGCCCGAAAATATTACAGGATTCAAACTCAGGGTCAATTTTTATATAAACATCCGCTACTGCTTTTTTAAACCATTTTTCTATCTCTTTGCTTCTTTTTTCCATCATCGCAAAGTCTTTTATCTTCTCATAATCATCTTTCAGATTGGCTATGTGCGGCGCATATTTAGTCTTGTAATAGATGATTCTGGCGCCTGTTTTACCGTCTTCGCTTCTATAAGCCATGGGTACAGTAATCGTGCCAACTTTCATACTATCAATAGTGAAGTAAAGCGTAGGGTCCATTGATTGGTCTAATGGCAATTTAGAAGCACCAGTCTGAGGGTCAGAAATCATTCCACCGGCATCCTGAGTTTGTTTATCATCCGAAAAATCCTTGGCAGCTTTTTCAAATTTAATACTGTCTTTTACAATTTCTTTACGCAAACTATCTAAAAATCTCGTAGGTTCAGCCAAATCCAAACGGTTATAATCAGGACGTAAAAGAATATGCCTTGCATGATACTCCTGTCCACGAATCTCCAATGTCTGAATCAGGTGAAGCCCGAAATCAGATTCTACTACATCGGTCATTTCATTAGGTTTCAGTTTCATGGCAGCCGCTTCGAATTGTGGCACCATCTGCCCTCTTTTCGACCAGCCTAAATCTCCACCATATTGACGAGAACCCGGGTCTTCTGAATATTCTTTGGCTAAATCTTCAAATTTCTCTCCAGCCAAAATGCGTTTTTTATAATCAAGCAAACGCTCTGATAATTCATCTTTCTGGGCCTTTGTAACTTTGGCATAACGCACAATATGACCAATCTGTACTTCGGTAGGAATTTCAGGTATACTATCTTTAGGAATCTGATTGAAAAATTTCTTTACCTCATTTGGAGTCACTTTCAGGTTTTTGGTAATCTCACCCTGCATTTTCTGCGCAGTTAGCTGCTCTTTTACCTGCGAACGCACCTCGCTTTTCAGTGTTTCCAGAGACTTACCAAACTGGTCTATGATATTCTTTTCATTTCCATAGAGTTGCACCATCTGCTGCATACGGGCTGTCAATTGTTCATCTACCGTTTTATCTTCTACAAGCACTGAGTCTATTTCAGCTTTGGCTACCAATAATTTATTCACTACTAAACTCTCTAATGCCTGACATTTACTAACAGGTTGTTGCTGCTGTGCAGAACGCAGATGCCACTGTTCTACTTCAGAACGAAGCACAATATAGTTATCTACTTTGGCGATGATTCTGTCAATATTGATAGGTTTAGGAGCATCTTGAGAGAATGCTAATATTGGCAGACAAATGAATAAAATTAACTTCTTTAACATATAATTGGTTCGTGCTTGGTTCTTTTGCAAATTTATTGTTTTCTAGCCCCTAATGCTTTATCTAATTCTTCTTTGTTGACTTTAACCGGATATTTGGCTTCCAGTTCATCCAATAATTGTTTTTCCAGTTGTTTCTGGTAATCTACTAATACCTGTCCACGGGCTTCACGTAAAGTTTTATAACGGGCTGGTTCAACCCTTTCAATCGTCAACTCAATATTTTTCCCGTCTTTGTTTATCGACTGGCTACCTGTCTCCCATTTAAAAGCATCTACGTATTTATTATCACCTTTCTTGAAATAACCGTCTTCAATCGTTACGCTATTAGACTCTTTACGGTTAAAACGTTTTTCAACATCTTTCTTCGAATTACTATAAAATACAAAGGTTACTCTCTGGTTTTTAGTCCAGTCAAAACGATCAGCACGTTTGGTTTTCGCATAATCGTTTTCAATGATTCGTTCAATAGGTAAACCATTTGCCATTAAAAAACCCTTTACTTTTTCAATTCTTTCTGCTGAGTTCGTATTATTTTCGCTCTGATCGGCATGACCTCCAATCTCTACAATGTATCCTTTATTATTACGCATAATTTCCAGCAAGGTTGCCAGAATCTTTTTATGGTCGGATGTTAAATCGCTTGCAAACTTATCATAATACAAAGGCGTACGCATCGTACTATTAAGCGGATACGGTGCTCCTTTCTTGAAAATATCTCTTACCTGTGCTAGAGTTTTAGCATCCTTCGCTACTACCAGACTTCCAAAAACTCTTTCGGGCATCCGATAATTGCCTTTATTTTTTTCATAGTACGCTCTTTGTCCTAAAGTGTCCCCTACCGACTTTTCATAAACCAGATCATTCATTAATTGCAGTTTCAAAAAACTGGTCGAATATTCATTCATCAACAATCTAAAATCCGGATTTATTTCTGTCAGATGAGCCTCAGCATATTCTTTTACATTTTTATCAACAAATCGCTTATAGAAACTACGCATCCAGATTAAGGCCGAATATCCTGTAGGCACTCTTTCAACCAACTGCCTTTCCATGACGTAGTCAAAAAAGGCTTTAACTTTAACTTCGTTTTTACCAACCGAAAATATCGTGCTATTGGTAATCGGGCCATTTAAGGCATATCCCCATTTCTTCTTGGTTAAATTCGTATCAGCAGATTCTACCGCTCTTTTCACAATATCAGGATACTCTACAAACTGCATATCCTTTTTCATGCGGCTAAGCGCATTTTCTCTCACTAAATCGCCTCTTGAATCGGTTACTACTTTTTCCTTTAATTTAGGCAGTAGCTTCTCATAAGACTCCAATGGGATTTTCTTGGCTAATCTGATAATGTGCCAACCAGCCGAAGTACGAACAGGTTTAGAAAAATCACCCACTTTTAAAGCAAAAGCAGCTTGTTCAAATGCTGTTTCTTCTCGTGTACCTATACCAAATACTGGCAGATAGCCCTGATTATTTCTGGTTTTATAATCGTCGGAATACTTTTCACATAAAGTTTCAAACTTAGTTCCTTTGGTTAAGGCTGTGTAAAGAGAATCTATCTGAGATTTTGCCCTGCTTAATGAGTCATTCGTACCTGGTGGAACTGCTTTCAAAATATGTTGTACCCAAACTTTGCCACTATTCGGGCGGCGTTCCAATACTTTTACCAAATGGTAACCTGCCTTTGTTCTGACAGGCATAGAAACCTGACCGACTGCTACATTGAAAGCAGCTTTCTCCAGAGGATAAACTAACTGTAAAGCACTAAACCAGCCCAATTCTCCTCCTTTACTACTAGTCTTTTTATCCTGTGAAAATTGCTGCGCCAATACCCCGAAATCTTCTCCCTCTATCGCTCTTCTACGAATATCAATTAACTTATTATAAATAGCGGCAGTATCAGCAGGGTTGGCAAATTCAGAGATCTGATACATGATGTGCGAAGCCCTCACTTCTTGCAGCATCCAATCGTAGGTTTCTTTCAGCAAATATTTGATAGTAGTACTATCTGTCAGGTAAGCCTCTGCTAAAATACTCTGGTAGGTTTGCAGTTCTTCTTTATACTCTTCCGAATTATCGTATCCTCTCTTTTTAGCATCAGCCACTATTCTCTGATCCTGAATCACCTGCTCCAGGGCTTTCTCAGCCGATAGCGTATCATTCATCAGTTTCTCTACCTCTTGCTTCAGATCCGCCACCTTCACTTCAGTTGTTCCTATTGTCAGGCCAATCGGTTCGGCACTTATAGGAGCTGCCTGATTCACAGCAGGTGCAGCAGTTGGTACAGCGCTTACCGTTGTTCCTTTATCAGAGGCAGAAGGTTTCTTTAAAACCTGGCAAGATAACTGTGAAAAGAGTAATAATATATATGGATATACCTTGTAAAATCGCTTCATAACATTTCAATCATCGGAATGGTAATACCATTTTTATACAATAATTAAACTCTATGCGTTTAAAAATTATTGTGATGAATATTAATTTTGTTTGGGTTATCAATGTGCCGAAAACCGTTGTTTTTCGGGCATCAAAAAAACGAAGAATCAAAAATAACAGAAAAATCTGCTTTTTACGAAGTTTTGCTGATTATTTCTTCCACAATTGACTCCCCTTCAGACATATCTCCGCTCGTCCATTGCCATTTTTCATACAGACGTATACGCCCGTCAGGCAATACTTCCGGAGTAGAATAGCACTTCCCTGTCATTAACTCTCCTGCTTTGTTAATATGCTCATATCGCATATCCAAAGCGTTGTTTTCCACTATTTTAGCAATTAGAAAGCCTTTTACAATGGCTCCACCGGCATATTCTGCCCAGACAATATCGCCTGCTTGTGAATAGTGAAACATGGTCTCGTCCCCTACTTCGCCATTGACTGTGTTGCTAAGCGACCCAAATATTTTTTTATGATAATTTAACATTTTTAATAACCTCAAACAAGGGGTTCTTGTTGCGATAAACAATGAAAACTTCCAAGTCCCCAGATAATTTCAGTCGCATCAATGCCGATAATTTTCCTGTCCGGGAAGCATCCCTGAATAATATTCAGCGCTGTGTCATCTTTATCACAACGATACGTCGGCACTATCACTGCTCCGTTTGTAATCAGGAAATTGGCATAAGAAGCCGGCAGGCGAATATCACTATCGTATACTGCCTTAGGCATAGGCAATTCTTTAATAGTTAATTGCTTGCCATTGAGTAAACGCATTTTGGTTAAATCTTCCAGATTCTGCTTCAACGGATGATAGTTATCATCCGTTTTATCATGCTCTATTACAGTCAATACTGTATCCTCATTTACAAAACGGGTAGTATCATCAATATGTCCGTCTGTATCATCTCCTACTATTCCATCTGTTACCCATAATACCTGATCAACACCATAATAATCATGCAGATATTGTTCAATTTGCGATTGGTTCAGATGTGGGTTTCTGTTTGGGTTTAACAAACATGATTTGCTGGTCATCACCGTACCTTTGCCATTAAATTCTACCGAGCCACCTTCCATAATAATACCCGGAACTACATAAAGCAAGCCTAAATAATTGGCAATTTTTACAGGTATCTGATCATCATCTCCATAAGGCGGATATTTTCCTCCCCAGGCGTTATAGCCCCATTCCACAATCATTCGCTCTTTGGTTTCAGGATTTATCAAAAATGCCGGACCATGGTCTCTGCACCACGAATCGTTGGTAGCATGGATGGGTATCTCTATCTGATTCTGGTCTATATCGTATTTTTCAAGTAATTGTATAATAAGCGCTTTTTGTTGCTCATCTGTTGCATTAATACAAACTTTTTCGCTTTCAGCAATAGCTTTAATAAAAGCCATATAAGATGGATAGATACGTTCCAGACGATCTCCATAATCCCACGAATCAGAACTCTGCGGAAAACTTAACCATGTCGCACGATGTGGATGCCATTCAGCAGGGAAGAAAAAGCCTTGTTGTTTGGGTGTTGTAGCCACTAATAAATTTATTTTGGTTTTTAATCGGTCTGTTTTATTAGAAAAATCTAAATAATGGCAAAGGTAAGGCTATTATTTAATAAAATAAATCCAAAATTCAGGATATTCCGTAAATACAATCAGAAGTGCAAAAGATAAAAAGTTTGAGCTTAAATTAACCTCCGGGAAATCTGATTAAAATGCATTGTTTTTTAAGTTTTTTTTGGAAAAATGTGAGATAAATAACATCTTTGGAAAAACTTACTAATTTAGGCCCGAAAACACAGATCGTTTGGCACGTCGCATTAGCATATCAGAAGAAGAATTAGTGGCTTTGTTGAGAAACAAAGACGAGCGAGGCTACACTATTCTGTATAATAATTATTCTAGCGCCTTATATGGCGTATTGAATAAGATTGTGCAGTCGCAGGATGATGCTAATGATTTACTTCAAGACACATTTTTAAAAATCTGGAAGAATATAGGTAATTATGATTCTTCCAAAGGAAGCATTTTTACATGGATGATGAATATTGCCCGTAATCTGGCAATAGACAAAGTCCGGTCAGTAGATTTCAGAGATACTTCTCAAAATGTGTCTATGGAAGACAAGATAGTCTATCAGATTGATAACGAATACCAGACAGAACAGGAAGTGGATGGGATAGGGCTACAGAAAGTAGTTGATAAACTAAAACCAGAATACAAACAATTAATAAATTTAGTTTATTACAAGGGCTACACCCAGGCGGAGGTTGCCGAAGAATATGGAATACCTCTTGGTACAGTTAAAACAAGAATCAAAGCGGCGGTAAGCACCTTGCGCACTTTGCTTCAGACATTATTACTGTTGTTGATGAACTTTTTTTAGATAAACCCAGAAAACTAAAAAATATATGCTTGATACTTTGACCTTAAACATTAATCAATTATTCAAGCGGTAAATTAAAATGGATATTCATTCATACATAGCGTCCGGTATTTTAGAAAGCTACGTGCTTGGCTCGGCTACTCCGCAGGAGACAGTCGACGTAGAGCAAATGGCTGTAAAATATCCTGAAGTAAAGGCGGAACTTCGAGCCATCGAAGACGCCCTTGAAAGCTATGCCTTTGATCATGCTGAAGAACCTCCGGTTCATTTAAAAAATCAAATCTGGAATACACTTGTTGCTGACACAATTAACACAGACACTGCGGTAAAAGAAACAAAATTCATAGATTTCAATAATGGGCAAGAGGTAGAACCAATGCTTGTAAAACCAAGCGGATTTTTTAGTAGCTATATCAGAATTGCGGCCTCCTTAGCGTTGTTAGGTAGTGTTTTAGCGAATATTTACGTATTGACACGCTGGAATTCAAGTAAAGAGAATTTAACAGCAGCCATCAACGAAAATATTCAGTTGCAGAAACAAGTTAAGAATAATGAAGGTATGATGAAACCAAGTGAGGTGAATTTTTTAATGAGTCCAGCAGTGAAGACATTCAAACTGATGGGACAAAAAGTATCGCCGAACTCAACAGTTATGCTTGCGTTAGATACAAAAACCAATACAGTGTATCTTGTTCGTCCGAATCTGCCTGCTCCTCCTGCAGGAATGCAGTATCAGCTATGGGCCATTGTAGATGATAAACCTCTGGATGCTGGCGTATTTGATATTATCAATAATACTCAGCAATTGAAAAAAGTACCTCTGCCAAAAGCCTTTGCCGTAACGCTCGAGAAGAAAGGCGGAAGTGCCACTCCAACATCAGATATATTTGTGTTAGGTATATAAAGCTTTACCCTTTTAAAAACCTACATATCCTAAAAAAAGCCAGACCAAAGTCTGGCTTTTTTTGGTTTTTATTCGAGTTAATGTTTTAAAAGTTTAGCTTTCTAGAAAAAACGATAAAAATCCAACCAATAAATAAGTTATTTATTTAATTTACTCTTAGTTTCTTAAATTTGAATAATCTAAGGCGCTTGCTGTGTAATAAGCCTTGGAGAACTACCTCAGCCACTCGGTCAAACTAATTTTTGAAATATTATAGATATGCTAGTTCTAAATAAACTCTTGAAATACTTTACAATTATTTCTATGCTTTGTCTAAAAACTTATCATGCCTTTTCACAATGCACACAAAAATACTCTTGGGCTTCTTGGAGTAATTTTAGTGGCAACAGTGCTACCGGCACTATTCTGGTTGATGGCAAAACAGTGAAAGTTACCATGTCGGCAAATTATACTTTTACTTTCACAAGTGTTATCTATGGTTTTACTGAATTTAGTCGTTTTGCAGGATACAGTTTCATTCCTAATTCTACTACTCCAAGAACCAATTGGGCTGCCGGAACCGGCGGAAAAACAACGATGTGTTTTTCAGAACCTGTTACAAACCCAGTGCTTCTAATATCATCACTCGGAGGAATTTTAAATAATACAAAAGTTATTCTTAGTTTTTCTGACCCTTATTCCACCCTCTATGATGGTGGAGGGATGACATATTTAAGTAACACATCCATTTCGGGATATGAAGGCTATGCTATATTGCTATTTCCTGGCACTTTCACCTGTTTAACTATCTATTCTAATACCCCGGAAGAGTATACCAATATTAATTGGGGGCTCCAACCGCCTATTTTTCCCGTAACGATTTCAGGTGACACAAAAGGCTGTGAGCAAGTGACGTTAACTGCTTCAGGAGGGGTTAAATATGATTGGAATGGAGGAAAAAATCCAACCAGTGCTACAAATACTTTTGAAAAAAGCGGAGCCTACACCGTTACAGCAACTGATAGAAATGGTTGTAAATCAATAGCGCTCAAAAGTATTAAAATAGGGTATAAAACAACAATGTCTGAAGATAAAACCATTTGTAAAGGTGAGTCTTATCAGGGTCATCAGACAACTGGCAAATACACCGATACATGGAAAACGCCCGAAGGTTGTGACAGTATAAGAGTGGTAAATCTAACTGTTACACAACTACCTCAAGTTAAGTTAACCACAAATAAACAAATGTGCCTACAGGAGCCGGTTGATATTTATTCTCAATTAACACCAAACAACGTTTCGGTTAACTATAAATGGTCCACCGGAGAATTCACTCCTAATATTTCAGTACAAAAACCTGGGAATTATAAGTTAATTATAGAGAATGGTACGTGCTCGACTAGTACTTCTATTACGGTTGTAAGTATAAAACCTCCTGCTATAAAGCCTGACGAAATTGTTTGCTTAAATAGTTCATCACTGGTTTTACAATCAGGAACAGTTGATAGCGGCTTAAAATATCATTGGACTCCGAATAATTCGGATAATTCAACATTAACAGTTAATCAGACAGGTACCTATAAAATAACTGCTACTTCTGTGGAAGGCTGTTCTGCTTCCAGAACAATTACAGTGCTTGAGGCGTGCAATGAAGAAATCTTTGCACCGGATATTTTCACACCTAATAACGATAATATTAATGACACATTTAAAGTATTTATCACTAATGCTAAACTATTAAGTTTAGATATTTATAACCGTTGGGGTAATATCATTTACTCTGACACAAGTACAGACCCACAATGGAACGGGAAATATATTGGCGAAAAATGCCCTACCGGATTATATGTATATATCCTCAAGTATCAGAATATTATAACCAATAAAATATCAGAATATACTGGCACTATTTTATTGCAAAACAATTAAGCTCTTGTCCTTTTGAGGTATACCTAATTGATCTTCCTACTTATAATAAATTACCAACTTAGGATATAACTGCGGGTCTTCGCTTTTAGAGGAAGCAAAAATTAATCTTCTGTAAGGAGTTTCGTTCGAAAGTTTTAATATAAAACCAAAACTATTGCTTTTATTGTTGAAATAGTTTTGCACTAAAGGAGTGATATCAATTTTATAAGTGGCATAATCTTCTGTTGAAGAAGAAAGCGCTACTTTAACTCCAGAATCAAATGCTGGCTGTGTATTCCATGTAACTGTATTCTGATTCCAATTACCCGTAATTCTATAAATCTCCAGTTCGTTAGGTGGTTGGTTAGCTCCAATAGGCGTGCTTGGGTGACCATATAGATATAATTCGGCTCGTTTTATCTGCGTACCTTGCGGTGTTGCGGTTAGATCGAAGTCTAGTAAAGTACGAGTAATATTTGGCGACCCATTATTGGTTTGTGCAACTCCGCCAATGTCTAGAATACTACTACTTCTATTTTCATTGGGTATATATGAACTGATAGTAGCCTCTTTGCTAAAGGTCTTATTGGGTTGTAATTGTAAGCAATTGACACAAATGGAGTTTGATACTGTTTTGGCTATCGCATAAGGCACGCACATTGGTGCCTTACAAACTGAGTCAATCCAAAGATTTGTTCTAGTCATTAGCTCTGGTTTTAAGGCTTTATCCAGAGTTAATTTCTGACCGTTAGTTGGCAAGTCAAAAGCTAGAACACGACTATAACTGAGAAGCACGATAGCTAAAGATAAACAATAGCTGTTTTTTTTGAATAGAAGAAGATTTAAAGTTTTCATTGTATTACTTTATATAAATCACTCCGCAAATAATATCTAATAAGAAAATATCTCTTACTTAATTCTGATTTTCAAAAACTGCGCCAATTACTAAAATTTCACAACCAACCCTATAAATAAATTTTACATTGCAATCGTTTTTCACTTATAATAAAAGAAAAAGGCATCTGTTAATAGATGCCTTTTAAGAGAATAAAAATATTTTTCACGAAATCTATGTGATAGCATCGTTGATTTAGGGTCTATAATTAACCACTAATTTTGGTCTTAGCTGTGCATTAGAAACTTTAGAAGATGCAAAAATTAACATTTTGTTTGGAGACTCACTGAATAGTTTTAGCATCAATCCGAAACTATTACTTTTATCATTTACATAATTCTGAATCAGGTTAGTAACATCAACTACATAGTTCGAATAATCACCTCCAGCCGATGACGGAAGAGTGGCAAATGCTGTATAATCAAAAGATGGCTGGGTGTTCCAAGTAACTGTATTCTGTTGCCAATTACTTGTAATTCTATAAATACCTAAATCATTAGGTGCAATATTTGGCCCTATTGTAGTATTTGGATTTCCAAATAAGTATAATGTTGCATTATCTATGATCGTTCCTTGGGGAATAGAAGACAAGTCGAAATCCAATAAAGTTCGGGTTGTATTATAATTTATTTGAGTTACACCTCCAATATCTAATATATTCGCACTTCTATTTTCGTTAGGTATAATCGAGCTTATTGTGGATTCTTTACTTGAGCTTGAATTAGGTTGTAAAGTCAATATTCCTGGACAATCGACCGTGCAGTTCGGACAAGCTACTCGTGTTTTCACAAAATTCCCATCGTTATCAACTGTCATTCTCCAACAATAATTATTTGGCGATTTAAGTATAATCCCTTTTGTGAAATCTTTAACATACACATCTCCATTATCTAATTGAACATTTCCCTCTCCGATATTCAATTTTGCCTCAGGTGTTAGTGTAGCTACCCCGACATTTCCATTATGGTCGATACGCATTCTCTCGTTAGCACCATAAAAACCATATCCAGTTGTAAACTTGATTATCCCTTTAGTAGAACCTTCATTAGGAGAATCAGCTCTTAAAATTAATCCATTACTACCTCCTCTCGCCTGTACAGTACTAAAATTTGCATACATTTCTTGTAAAGGAGTTCCTTGTCCATATTGAGCTCCTAAATATCCTATTTCTAAATATCCATCATTCGCAAGACTGAATCTCTGGCTCACCGTTCCGGCTGAATTGGTATTTTTAAATTCTGCATAAATACGTGAATCTGGTGTGTCGCCACCAGTTGTATTATCCTCAATGTATATTTTATTAAGAACTTTGTCAGTATTGAGACTTATCTTCTTTGTAGCAATATGAGTCCCTCCTGAAGGTAAAGGGCTAATTGTATAAGGTATCTGAGCAAAACTCAGGGAAGAAATAAACAACAGCGTTAATAATGAGAAAATGTTTTTCATAAAAAATTAATTATAAGTTAAAAATAGTCACTAAAAAAAATGTATAAGCATATCCTGAAATGAATCCAGTTTATCAAAATCTGTTCTAACCTGATATTCAAAATTATTGTCTTCAAAAGGTTTTAAAAAAGTCCCTATAGAAGATTTCTGTTTAGGTATTTTATGATGATATTCCATAATAATCTGGTCGACTTTCCCCTTATTTAATAGATTCTTCTCTACTAAATCTTTAATAATTAGGTTTTCTGCCCCTTCAACATCAATTTTCATCAAATCTACTTTCTGCGTAATAAAATCCGACAATCTCTTGGTTTGCACTTCTATTTTTGTTCCCACTACTCTATCTTCCAAAATACTTCCCATTAAATTCTGGCTATCGCTCTCATAAAAAGAAATTGTTCCCTCTTCATCAGATAAAGCCAGATTATAGCAGTATACATTCGATAAATTATTATTCTTAACATTCTGCTGTAGAAATTCAAATGTTTTAGTTTGCGGCTCAAAAGCATAAATAGTAGCTTCAGGGTAAAGCCATTTAAAGAAAATAGTAGCCATTCCAATATTAGCCCCACAATCAAAAATTATCGGCTTTTGCGTTTTAGCCGTAAATTTATATTCAAACCCAACGAAAACCTCTTTAATTAAATAATCTAAAAGTCGATAGTTATAATTGACAATTTCAAAGCCAAATACTTTTACTTTAGCTGGAGTCTGCTTCTTAGCAACTATTTTTAAAAAGGTTAACTTAGTAAGTACAAAAATAAGGTGTAATTTTTGAGAGGCTGATAAAGGTAATTGCAATGTCTTTAATATCGCTCTCCACAATTCAAAAAAAATATTCATCTATTTGCCAGATATTTAATTATCAAAAACGTATTTCGCAAGTTCAGCTCTGCAAGCTTGCTTTTAAAATATATACTCAAAGTTTTCAGACCCAATGTTTTATTACTTGTACATACTTTTATCCAGCGATGGGCCAAAATATAATATAAGGCTTTGGGGTCGAATCTTTTATTAATTTTATTCTGATTGTCAATGTGTTGAAGCCAATCAGCAGTTTGTTGTAAAAACTCAAGACTTTCTGCTTTTTTGAAAGCAATACTATAATGTAAATTTACATCCTCCTCACTTGGCAGAATTCCTAAATTCTCTAATTGAATCCTGTGATTAAGCTTTACAGCCTTTTCTGACTTCTGCTGCTGTACCGAACTGATATTAGTTGAATGAATCCGATAATCTACCAAGGTTTTGGGTAGTATTGCTACCGGATGCTTTGCTGCTATTCTTACCCAAAGTTCATAATCTTCTGTCGGAGGAAATTCCGGTCGATAGTGTATTTCAGGCAAATGGCTTTTTCTCAACATCACACTTGATTGCACAAAGTAATTAACAAAGAGCAACAAAGCTGATAAATATTCATTAGGAATATACGACTTGATAAAATTACCTGTCGGTTCTCCATCCGAATTAATTAACCTCGCCCAACTTGCTATCATAGCATGATCAGGATGCTCTACAAGAAATTTGTATTCTTCTTCAAGCCTAGTCGGGTAAGCAATATCGTCAGCATCAAGCCAGGCAATATACTCTCCCTTAACCTCGCTTAGCAAGCGGTTTCTTGAAAAAGAAAGCCCACTATTCTGCTCGTTTTCTATGTACCTTATCCGCGAATCTGACAAAGAAAGAATAATTTCTTTGCTTGAATCATTGGAAGCATCATTTAAAACAACTAACTCAAAATCTTTAAAAGTCTGATTTAAAATACTATTAATCGCTTCTTTGACATACCTCTCTGCATTATAGACAGGCATTAAAACTGAAACAAGAGGCATATCTCAATGGTTAAATCAAACAATCCTTTCTCTACTTTACTCATTTCAATCTCAACAACAAACTAACCCTTTACCTTTTCTTCTGTATTCTTTTTTCTAAATTCCATCACTAAACCTCCTACAATCAACAACACAAAAGCAATAGATGAGAAAAGGTCAATTTTTGTTCCTACTATTACCGATTTTGGTTCAAATTTAAACTCAATCTTATGTTTCCCTGCCGGAACCACCATAGCACGCAATACATAATTGGCTCTGAAATGAGGAGTTTCCTGACCATCTACATAAGATTTCCAGTCTTCATTGCCTCTATAATATACTTCTGAGAAAACTGCCACCTGATTTGAAGCCGAGTTTGACTCGTAAGTCAAGGCATTAGGCTTGTACTCAGTCAGTTTAATTGTAGCCGTCGTATCCTGTTTTAAAGATTTTCCATTCAGATAACTATTATATCTCTGGTCAACAAAAGCCACTGTGCGTGGATTAAAGTTATTGACTGATTTAATTTCTTCATCTGCATTTTTCACCACTTTTATTTCATTCACAAACCATGCATTGCCTAAAGCTTCAGGATTCCTTTGTGCCATTGGTTCGCCGTTTTGGCTTGGAGTAATGAAATATTTCGTATTCAACATATTCAGGATTGGCATATTCAATTTGCCATCTTTTATCATGGCGTTTTCATACAACTCCTGCATACGTTTCAGTTTTGCTCCATGATACCCACCGACCGATTTATGAAAATAAGAGATTTTTGCATCCGACCAGAAACTCTGATCTGTTGCTAAATCAATCACTCTGAAATCAGGGTCTTTATCTTGTAAAATCTGCTCGTCAGCGGCTGATGGTGTATATGACTGGCTTACAATCGCCGACTTAGGCTTGAAATCAGAATTATTTACATAGCGTTTATCAACCAGAATCAAATCCAGAATGGTTAGTGCTCCTACTGCAATTATAAATATATTGGTTTTAATTTTTTGCGTAGAAAATGCCCAGATTAATCCGGCCGCAGCAGCTAATAAAAATAACGAGCGGAAAATATCACCCATTACGGTTGACTGACGGTCAGAAATGATAGACGCTAATAATGAGTTAGCGAATTCTTGTCCATTAGCCTGGGCTATACTTTTTACAAAACCCTCATCATTTGGCGAACGGTAATCAATAATAAAATATCCGATAGCGATCAATCCCAGTATACCTCCCAAAGCATATATCAAAGGCTTTTTCAAATCTTTGAAACTCAAGTTATTGTCTACAATCTGCTTGATACCCAACATTGCCCCTAAAACCAGACAAAGGTGCAATAATGTCAGAATCATTTTACTATCTCTGAACTTATTAAAATAAGGGAAGTAGTCGAACATAAAGTAGTTGAATCCACTAAAATAACTTCCCCATGCGATAAACAAGTAAATAACAGAAGTAGCCAGTAAGACATATTTAAGTCCATCTTTTACTATGAACATCGATAACAGGAAGAAAAACAAAACAAGGATTCCGGAATAAAAAGCTCCTGATGTATAACCTTGCGGGCCAAAATATAGTGGTAAATTAGAGCTAAAATTAAGTGCTGTACCAGCATCTACTCCTTTACCAACCATCATTTTATAGGTTTCTGAGTTAGTGCCCAGATTACCGTTAGAAGAACCTCCTACAAAATTGGGTGCTAAAAAAGTAAATGTTTCCAGTTTACTGAAAGCATAATTCTGCCCGAATGCATAATCTCTGTCTAAACCATCAGACGAACGATTGATATTACCTAAAGTTAATTCTGATTTTCCACGAGTAGTTTCTTTGGTATAAACGAGCGTATTCCACAAATACATGCCACGAGTCCCAACGCCAATAGTCAGACACACCAAAACAATGGCATAAGCCTTTAACAGACTTGAGAAGTTTCCTTTTTTGACATGCAAATAACTTTCAAAAATGACGTAAAAGCCTAAAAGGAAGAATAAATAATACGTTATCTGCGGGTGATTAGCATAAATCTCCAAACCCATAAATAGGGTTGTGATCGCAATCCCCAACCAATATCTTCCTCTGAAAACAGCAATAAAACCTGCTAATAAACCCGGCGCAAAAGCTAATGCAATAATTTTTGAAATATGCCCCGCTTCCAGAAACAGAAAGGCACTTGTACCAAAAGCATAGGCAACCGAGCCAAAAAAGCTTAACCATCTGTTTACGTTCAAAACACGCATTAATACATAAAAGCCTATCATCAAGGCGATTAATACGTTAGCCGGAACTGGAAAAAGATCTAAGAAAGTAGCACCTAACCAACTCGACCAGCTATTCGGATAACCACCAACAATCATATAACTGGGCATCCCACTAAACATGGAATTTGTCCACCAGCCCCAATCACCTGTTTGTTTATGAAAATCGTTTAATTCTTTAGCGGCGGCCGAGGCCATCTGAATATCATGTAGTCCGAGGCGTTTTCCTTGCAAAAGCGGAGAAGCGTATAAAAAACTAATCACAACAAAGCCAACAATTGCAAGAATGGTAGGAATAAACTTTTTAAACATTTTTTAAAAGAATATGATGGAAATAAAATCTTCAATGAAGGTTCTCAGTACAAAGAACGCAAAGAAAAATCAAACTCGGTAAGAATAAGACCAAATTTCTTTCCGAAATTTGCAAATCTTTTATTTAAAAATCAGGCGCAATGTTCCTTTTTAATATCACTTTTAATATCGAAACTCCAATTCATCAACAATGGCTCAAATGGATGAAAGCCAATTTTATACCAGCGGTGATGCAAACCAAATTACCTTATAAATCATCAATCTTAAAATTATTAACTGAGATTGAAAATGCAGGAAGCACCTATTCTTTTCAGTTCCATTTTAAAACTATGGAGGATTTTCTGAATTTTGAATTAAATCATAAAGAGCAAATTCTAGACAGACATAATATGCTTTTCAGAGGAAAATTTGTTCAATTCAGTTCGCTTTTACAAGAGATTGAATAATATCTTTACCATACGCTTAATCGAACAATTTCATAAACTTAGAGGGCACTTCTGTCTCAAAACGCAGGTCTTCTTTAGTAATTGGGTGCTTGAATGAGAGTACCCATGCGTGTAGCCCTAATCGGTTGATCGGATTGCTGGTTGCACCATATTTGGCATCTCCAACAATCGGGTGTTTCATGTCTTTTGCATGTACACGTATCTGATTTTTGCGCCCCGTTTCCAGATTGAATTTTACCAAAGAATACTTTTTGCTTCGCCTTAAGACTTCGTAATGGGTAATGGCTTTTTGCCCTGTATCCGGATTCTGAGTTGAATAAACTATCAAAGCCTTGCTTTCAACAAGATATGAAATAATGGTACCTTCATCTTTTTCAACAGCTCCCTCGGTTATTGCCAGATAAGTGCGTTCTTCAATCGTTTCATTCCAGGACTCCTGCAAAAGTTTCTGTATTTTCTCACTCTTGGCAAATATCATTAAACCCGAAGTTTCACGGTCAAGCCTATGTACAATGAATATACGATTGCTCGGGCTTTGCTTTTTCACATAGGCACTTAGAGTGCTATAAGCATTGTTATCTTTTTGTTTCTCAGTAGCTATTGATAAAACACCTTCTTGCTTTTCAATAACAATCAGATACTGATCTTCAAAAACAACCGATAACCCTCGTTGTCTCTGCTCTTCTGGGCCTTTATTCCATTTAACCTCTACAAGTTGTCCGGCTTTGAGAATATGATTAAACTGGGTAACTGCACGGTCATCAATAAAGATATGTTTATCACGAAGCAATACTTTTACATCGTTCCGGCTTTTATTGATGTTTTTAAGCAGAAAAACCAATAGTTCTGACTCTTCCTTTACTTCAAATTTGGTTTCTGCTGGTTTATTGGTGTGCTTTTGTGTATGAGTATCTTTCTTGAAATTCCGCATATCTATTCATTCTCAAAAGTGCATTCGGTACACTTTAATTGAACAAAGATAAGAGATTAATGGGGTCTTCGAAGGATATATATCCAAATTTTAATGAATAAGCCGAAAAACTAACCGAATGCAGAAACGATTATTTACGCTCAATAGAAAGAATTTTAAATTCAGTACGACGATTTCTTTGGTGTTCGGCTTCTGTGCATTGTACCCCATCACCACAGCCATTTACAGGTTCTTTTTCACCCATCCCTACCCCACGCATCCGGGCTTTGGCTACGCCTTTTTTTGCTAAAAAGTTTACCACTTCGTTGGCTCTTAATTGCGAAAGTGCTAGGTTATCCTGTGCATTGCCTCTGGTATCTGTATGCGAACGGATTTCAATAATCATATTGGGGTTTTTCTGCATGGTATTTACCAGTTTCTCCAATTCTCTCACGGCCTCTCCCCTGATTTTATAACTTTCAGAATCGTAGTAAATATTATCCAATTGCACTATATCACCCACTTTGTAGAGTTTGGTATCAAACAAAGAACCAACATTAGCCTTTGGTGTTTTCTTCTTAAAGATATTGGCAATGCTTTTCCGCTCAGCGACTTTTTCTACCAGTTCAGAACTTCTTCCGAAGTTTTCTTTAATAGCTTCCAGAAGATAATCACAATTCAAATCGCGTTTAAACTCATAAGAACCATCCGCCCCTGTTACCATTTCCTGCACCTGATTGGTACATTGATTAATGAAACGAATCAACACACCCGCAATAGGCGTG
The DNA here is from genome assembly GCF_054779675.1 of Emticicia fontis. Lineage (NCBI taxonomy): Bacteria > Pseudomonadati > Bacteroidota > Cytophagia > Cytophagales > Leadbetterellaceae > Emticicia > Emticicia fontis. The sequence continues at coordinate 12,023 of NZ_BAAGXU010000057.1, read as the reverse complement.
CTATCCCGTCCGGCGGTTACAACCCCTCTGAATATGGTTGATACGCTGTTTTTATTTCCTTTCGACAGTAAAATTTCATCTGGAGCCGTTTTAGTTTCATTTGGCTTTTTCTTATTATCAACTATTACTACTTCACGCTTCAGATAAATATCCAACTTTGAAGGCTCATAGTCAGAGGCATCTTTATTTGAAAACCCTACCACTGTTTGTTGATAACCATTTTGCTTCACAATGAAATTAAACTCATTATCAGCTTCAAGACATAGTTTAATAGTACCCAAATTATTAGTAATAGCACTTTCTTTTGTTACGGACTGTCCTTTGGTTTCATATTCAAACCTGATACGGTCAAAAGGTTTTTTGCTTTCGGCATCAAAAATGTTAACCACTACTTCTCTACAGCCATACACAGCTCCCTGGCGAGTAAATTTATAAATATCATCATCATTACCTCCTCTCTTGCGATTGCTACTAATAAACCCAAACTGGCGTTCGCTATCAGTAATTATACCGAAATCGTCTTTATTAGAATTGAGTGGTGCACCTAGATTTCTTGGTTTGCCGGAAGGCATTCCTGTAGCAGTATTCATAGACATGAAAAAAATATCCAAATCACCTAAACCCGGATGTCCATCTGATGAAAAATACAGATTTCCTCTTTCATCTACAAAAGGAAACATTTCATTGCCACGGGTATTGACACTTGCTCCTAAGTTTTCAGGTTTTGTCCATTCACCATTAGTATATCTGGTCATCCAGATATCAGTACCGCCATAACCACCGGGCATATCTGAAACAAAGTACAGAATTTTATCATCAATAGTAATAGTCGGATGACCGCAAGAAAAATCATTACTATTGAAAGGTAGTTCTTTTACTTTTTTCCACTCATTATCTTCATAAAAAGCCATATAAAGTTTTAAGCGGGTAATACCTGTATTTTTCTTCTGCCCGAAAATCCCCCCGCTTGCGCTCTGACTGTTACGGGTAAAGATAATTTTTGAACCATCATGAAAAAACGTGCACGGTCCTTCGTGGTATTTTGAGTTCAGTGTCTTACTGAATTTCTGGGTAGGAATACTTGGTTCTTCTTCATAATCCAGGTCTTTACTGCCAGTCACATAATCACTGCCTTTGCGGCCTACGGTCTTACTATCATTTGAGGTTGGAGGAGTATAATAATCATTCCCTAATCTATTTGAAGAAGTAGGTATTTTTGTAGAAGATGAAGAACTTGTACCAATAGCTGATGCCCCCGATTCAGTGTTCAGCACTTTCAGGTCTTCCAGATAAAACAAATCAAGAAAAGAAGAAGCATCCCAGTTGAAGACTCTTTTGATAGTAGCATTGCCCGTGCGGCCTGAGACAAATACCAGACCTTTTTTATAATAAATAGGGCTAAAATCAGCACTACTTGAGTTAATACCTACGTATTCTACCCGATAGCTACCCGCGTTCCGCTCTAAGGCACCACGATTACTATTGAGTTTGATAAACTCTTCTCCACGCTTGTCCTGTTCCTGTAGTTCGTTGAATTTCTGCCAGTATTGATTGGCTTCGTCGTATTTTCCGTTGCTGGTCAATACCTGGGCAAAATGTCGATAAGCTTTCACATCCTCCCCTTTTAAGATAGGATTGCCACTTAAAACTTCTCTGAAAACCCTTTCTGCATTGGCAAAATCTTTTACCTGACGATAGGATAAAGCCAACCGGATTTTTGATTTCTGAATTTCTTCATCGGTAAATCCTTTCGGTTTCTTCAAAGCAGACTCATACAACTCTATTGCTTTTGCGTATGCCAAAGCATCATATTGCGCATCAGCTTTCTGGAGCGCCTTAGATGTACTTTGAGCATGAACGACAAAAGCAGAAGTAGCAAAAAAGATAAAAATTATCAGTCTTCTCAATAGCATTGCCAAGTATTACTGCTTTCTAATAAACGTAATTAAGTGCAAAAATCATGCCTTTACTCAAGGCATTTTATCAACACTTTACCTAATTTAGCACCTAAATTTAGAAACAATTCGATAATTCAATCGCTTTTTTTCTATGTTAGTGCATTATTATCAGTTTTTTAACCGATTTAACCACTTCTTTGGTTTCGTCTTCCAGTACAATAAAGTAAACACCACTCATATACGTTTTAAGAAATAAACGGTACTCTGCCTTCTCCTTGAATGATTCCTGATGCACCACATTTCCTTTTTCATTAACCATCTGTAACCTTACAGCGCTATTTGCCAGTTTGTTTAATTGAAGCGTAACCGTTTCATCTGCAGGATTCGGAAAAAGCAATACATCACTGCCTGCTGATTCTTCTACGATAAAATTGCCCAATATTTCCGGTATTTGTGACTCATTCATTATTACTGTAGTACTCGTTTTAGGGAACAACTGGCTTTGCGGAATTACCTCCCTCGTCTGGCTTGGCCCTGACCATTCTAATTTCGCAACTGCCCCGCCTGTATTCTCGTAATATTCAACCTTAATAGGCACTTTCACCCCACCAGATAACAGAAGTGAGTACGAGTGTGTAGTAGGTGATTGGTCAATCCATTTATTAATAATCAAGCGATTATCAATCCAGACCCTTATGCCATCGTCTCCTGTCATCATGATATTATATACCTGCGTAGTACGAGGCAACAAGAAGCCTTCCCAACGTGCAGAATAAGTATCGTTTGCAATGCTTGAGGCAGGCGAGCCATTTCCCCAATCAAAGTTAATGGTTTTATCTATTCTTGTAAGTTTCAGGCTTGTCAGATCTTTGTTATTATAATAACTGGCTGTTAAACCTGTACCTGCAATCGGTTCTGGTTCTACACCAAACAACTGGCTTTGCGGTATTACTTCTTTTTTCTGGCTGGCACTAGCCCATTCCAGCTTTATCATGGCATTACCCGTATTTTCATAATATTCTATGACGATTGATGCCTTTTGTCCAGCGATCAAATCCATTGTAAAGGTATTTGTCACCGACGATTGGGTCACCCATTTATTTACTTTCAACTGGTTATTAATCCAGACTTTCACACCATCATCAGAGGTGATGCTGAACGTATATTTTTCAGAGTATTTTGGCAGAATCTGTCCTTGCCAGCGTACAGAATAAGTATCGTTGCCAATCAACACATCAGGCGAACCATTACCCCAGCTGAAATCGATTTTGCTGTCTATTCTGGTTAATTTAGGTGTAGTCAGGTTAGCATTGTCATAATAAGTCGCAGCTAATCCGTTGCCACTGCCATCAGTTGGGGTGGTAGGAGTAATAGGCACCACCGTGCCAAATAACTGACTTTGTGGAATCACTTCTTTTACCTGACTGGCACTTGTCCACTCTAATTTAACTGCTGCATCTCCTCCATTCTCATAATACTCAATCTTAATAGGCACTTTTTGGCCGGCTACCAGATTTACATTAAAATTATAAGTAGTGAGTGGCTGGTCAACCCACTTATCCAATACTAACTGGTTATTGATCCACACTCTTATGCCATCATCAGCCGAAGCGCTGAGCGTGTAAATTTCAGTATATTTAGGCAATAATTCCCCAATCCATCTTGCCGAATAAGTATCCGCAGCAATATCTATGGCAGGAGACCCTGTCCCCCAGTTAAAGTCAATTTTATTATCAATCCGGGCTACTTTAGGATTTGTCAAATCCATATTATCATAATAGGTAGCTGCCAAACCGTTACCGTTGCCATTTTCTACTGGAGGGGTCGATGTATCTACTTTTTTGCTAACCGTAAACGACTGAAACATCGGACGCGCAGGGGCAAAACTATTATTGCCCGGTTGAGTGGCTGCAATAGTTACAATACCCGGCAAGCCACTTAGCGTAACAACATTGCCGACAAGCGTCGCAGGCCCGCTCAATACATAATAAGAGATTGGCAAGTTTGAGGTAGAAACTGCTTTGATACTGAAAGGTGCATCTGTATTGAGTTTATTACCAAGACCATTGAAAGTAATGGTTTGTTGAGCTGCTCCGCAATTAGGATAAATATCCTTTCTCGATACCGTTGCCAATCCTTGTGCATCCTGCACGGTTAAGGTGATTCGATACCAATAGGTAGCCCCATCACAGCCGACCGGAGAAATAACGGTTGAGGCTGTTTTTAGGTTGATGGGTGGTTCTGGGTGGTTATGGTCATTATGATATAAAGCTACTTGCCAGCTATAATTCAATTGTGTAGCAGGTGTTTCATTATCCGAAGCTGAACAGTCTAAAGTCAGATAAGTTTTACCACTTACCTGAAAAGAATTTATTTCGCTTAAAGTGCTTGAATTAATGACTGGAGGTGTATTATTAGGCGAAATCAAAACATAGGTTGAACTTTTGGCTCCTCCATTATCAGTAACCGTCAACTTTACGTTATTAGCAGTATTACCTGACGAATTGAATGTTTTCTGCGGATTAGCTAAGGTACTGGTACTACCGTCACCAAACTCCCATAGATAAGTTAAATTACCATTTTCCGGGTCGTATGACTGGTCTCCGGTAAATTGTACAGTTAAAGGCGAGGCACCGAAAGTTTTATCTGAGGAAGCAATTGCTGTCGGGAATTTATTGCCAGATTGCGTATAACTAATCCGTCTAATCTCACCTGGATATTTAACATAGAGTAAAGCATCCTGAAATGGCTGCTGACCTAAAAACACAATTGGCCCGCTTCCATCAGGGACAAAGCTTTTGACCTGCTTTGGATTAAGATTATCATCAAAGCTGATGTTTCTAATCCAGCCTGCACCATAATCAGCATGAAAGTAGGTATTTTTATATTCAGCAGGAAAGCTCGAACCTGTGTACCAGAAACCTCCGGTAGAAGCATTTCCTCCAAAAGAAGTTCCTGTTAGTAAGGCTGTACCTACATTATTTACTACGCCATTGATAAAGCCTCTGGCAGTACTGCCCGAACGCCAGTCTAATTTAGGTCTGTCGAATGTAGTCGGTTTATATGCATTATTATTATAAGCTGCTTGTACATCCATTCCTTCATATGCGGGCCAGCCAAAGTTTTGCCCTTTGGTTGTCAATACGTTTAATTCTTCTTTCGTATTCCAGCCTACATCGCCCACAAAAAATATTCCCGGATTCCCATCGTTTCTATCAGGGCTACCTGTACCCGTTTTAATAGCAAACCGATAAGGATTTCTTAGCCCTCTTGCCCATACTCTTGATTGCGCCGAACGAGGATTATTAATGTCCCAATAGGGATTTGAAGCCAGTCCATCTCCTGTATTTGGGTCTATTCTGATGATTTTTCCGCTTAAAGAATTAAGCATCTGACATCTGTATGCCCCAACGTTTTCCTGAGCGGTGATAATCCTATCATTGATAGCTGTTTGCCAATAGGTTTCAACCGCTGAGCCTTGATCGGCTGAAGCATAGCTTGCCCCATCTCCCAGACTTGCCAATAAGGTACCATCTGTACCAAAGGCAATCTGCCCTACTCCATGCGACTCATGCAGAATAGGCATTCCTGTCGATTTGGTTTCACCTAGGAGAACTCTTCTTGAATTATAATCAATCTGAGAGAAGTTTGAATTGCTTGTAGCTGTATATCGTGTGATACGCCCGATGGTTGCGTTATAATATTCATTTGTTGTGGAAATATACTGAGATGTGCCGAATTTCAACAGATGATGACGATCGACCACATACAATAAATACACATTCCCGTTTGAGATGAAATTGGGATCTAAAGCAAACCCAATTAATCCAAAATCCCTCCAGTCTCCTACTTCTTCTGAAATATCAATAAACGGCTGGCTTTTCTTCACACCGTTTTCAACGATCCATACTTTACCACCTTTTTCCCATACAAACATACGGCCGTTAGCATCGAAGGTGAATCCTGTTACCTGATTCCATCCACCTAAAAAAAGCTGGTCGTTGAAACCGGAAGGTAATTGCCCATAAATGGACTCGGATAGAAAAAGTAAGATAAAAAGGTGCAATACCTTTTTAAGGGAGTAGATTTTTTTCATAGTCAATTGTTATAGGTTCTCAATAGCGCTTACGTTGTTTACACTTCTCGCACTGTTATTGTGGGTGATGTGTCAGATTAAAGTATTTTCTTCTTTAACCTGATAAAGAAAGTGCCACCTCTCATTAGAATTGAATCGTCTTGAAAGATGGCACAGTTTACTCGAATCGGGGGTTAGCGTTTATTATCTTGCCAATGTAATATAACCTACTTTGTGTACTTTGTTACCTCCAAGTTCATAATCAATTGCGTAGAAGTATGTTCCGTCAGGTAAGCCTTCACTACCAAATCTGATACCTTGGTTCGAAGTTCCATCCCATCCATCTCCTGTCAGCACATTGTTTTTGTCTTTGAAGACTAAATGACCCCAGCGGTTAAATATATCACCTGATATAAACTTAGCTTCTTTAGGAATTGTAATCTTGAAGAAGTCGTTTTTACCGTCTTCGTTTGGTGAGAACGCTTCAGGTATAACCACATTTCCATCTGTTACTAATGGTAGTTTCAGTATAGTTGGTGAAGTTTGATTGGCCTTCACTTCCAGACCTGAATTTGACTTATCTGATACTAACTGTCCGCTACCTATGGCTTTTGCGTAAGCATAGCTTTCGTAAGGGCCTGCATGACCATTGTGATACACTCTTACAGTATAGAATACTGAGTCTACTTTGTTCAGAGGCAATTGGCTTGTGGTATCGGCTATCAACAGATTCGCATCAGCCTTACCATCGTAAAGAGGATTCAGTTTCAAGGCCGAATTCAATCCAACTGTTGGTTTACCTACTAGCTGGTAGCTTACACTGTCAGCAAATGTCTTGCTCAAGCTATCCGATACTTGTACATTAGTCAATTTAGTGCTTCCTACATTCTTCACTAAAGCCACATACGTTACATCATAACTTACCTTATCAAATTCCTCAGAATTTACAATAGCTAACGATACGCCAATGGCTGGTTCAGTCGGATTAATATCAACTTCTACTTCAATCGGTGTCGGATCATTATTATTGGTTGGATCACCATCATTGTCAGGGTCAGGATTTACACCATCTGTTGACTCTTCTTTCTTCTGACCATTTACATTCAGTTCTGCTTTGTTATAGAACTTATCTGCAGTAGCATCAGTAAAGTCGACTTTTACGTTGAAGCGTAGCGCAGATGTTTTACCTTTCTTAATGCTACTCATCGAATCAACCAACATATTTTTGTGTGCACCACGGCCCGTGAAATTCGGATTAACCACCAGACCTGAATCAGCTACTATCTTCACAGTATCATTCAGAATCTTCGCCCCATTACCGAAGGCTTTCTCTAAGTCGTCAACTACTTGTACACCTGTCACATCTGCATTACCCATGTTTTTCACATAGATTGTAAATGGTATGGTGTAAGTTTTTCCGCTTACTAATAGAGGCACGCCAGATACCTTGCTCATACCTAACAATGTTTCTTCCTTGGCAGGATCGTTGATTGTGAATTCGCTCACATTGTTGGCAGTCGTGTTATCCACCTCATTTACTTTCGTTAATTCGGCTTTATTCACAATTTTACCACCTGCTACTACTCTTGTTTTATAAGTGAATGATACACTATCACCTGCTTTCAGACTATCCAGTTTCAGATTAACCACACCATTGATATAAGTTGCATTCGCGCTGGCTGAGATAAAGCTTAGTTTATATGGCAATACGTCTCTTACTTCAATACCTGTTGCTTTCAAAGTACCTACGTTTCTTACAGATACCTTGTACTCAACTTCCTGATTCATATCTACCTTATCGGCTGATGCTGTTTTCTTCACTGCCAGATCTACGATTGGTGTTCCTGGAGTTACACCGCCGTCACAATTAGTAATCGTTACTTTAATAATTGAACCTGCTGAGTAACAACCTGCTGATGTACGTTCAAACACATAGTATGTTCCTGCTCCAACTGCTCCCGGGTTCGTAATCAATGGTGATGATGTTGAATTAGCCGTATGGAATTCGAATTGACCTCCCACTGTAGTGATGTCAGTCAGAATCGCAGTGTTCAAGTCAGCCGTGTTGAACGGACACACATTCTTGATTTCGGCAATTACAGTCGGAGCAGTTGCTGCTTTACCTACTGTTACAGTTACCTCATTCGAACGTGGACTTTCACACTTACCACTCAATGATTGACACTTAGCCCAGTATGTAGTGAACTCTTGCTGTGGCGTTACAGTCAATACCGCTCCCGTTGCACCTGTAGACCAAACTACTAAACCAGTACATCCTGTAGCTGTGATTATTGTGCTTTCACCAGGACATATCTGTTTTTTGCAGTGGATGAATGGTTTGTTAGGGCTTCCGTAAGGTATCATTACCGGCTCAGTTACTCCGCTTTCACATTCACCTACTTTACATTTAGCTGTATACTTAACTGTGCTATCTGGAATCAATGTCAATGTTTCGCCTGTCGCACCTGTCGACCAAACTACGATACCTTCGCAACCACTAGCCTTAATTGTTACCGATTCACCGTTACAAACGAAGTCAGTCAAACAAACAAGACTTGGCAAGGTTACGTTGGTTACTTTCACCTGTACCTGATTCGATAACGCACTGCTACACAAGTTAGATTCTTTACAAACCGCTGTGTAAACAGACGTTGCTGTTGGTTTCACAGTTATCGAGCTACCTGTCTGACCTGTCGACCAGATGATTACGCCTGTGCTACAACCAGTAGCCGAAAGTGTTACGTTCTCAGGTTTACAGATACTTGTTTTGTTAGCCGAAATTACCGGAGCTACGGTATTACATGTACCACAATCTGTTTTAGATGTGATGACAATGCTATTCGAAGCGCCGCTGGTTCCGCAACCATTCATACAAGTAGCCGAGTATGTTCCCGCTGTACTTACAGTCAATGTTGTTCCTGTGCTACCACCTGTCCAAACTATTGTTCCAGTACAACCGCTTGCAGTCAGAATTGCTGTTTCGTTTGCGCAAATGCTTGTTTTATTAGCTGCAATAATCGGTGCCGTTGGGGTGTTACCTTGTGTAATGGTTATTACTGTAGATGAACCGCTGGTTCCGCATGCAGTTGTACATATTGCACTATAAGTACCTGCTGTACCTACACTGATACTTGTTCCAGTTGCACCATTACTCCATTTCACCGTGCCACCACAACCTGTTGCTGTTAACGTTGCTGTTTCAGCACCACAGATACTTGTCTTGTTACTTACCACTACTGGTGCGCTTGGTGTTCCGCCTGTGGTAATTGTTACTGGAGTTGAAGCGCCACTCACACCGCAAAGGTTAGTACAAGTTGCTGTATAAGTTCCTGCTATGTTTACAGTAAGACTTGTTCCAGTGTGGCCACCTGTCCAGGTTACTGTTCCGCTACATCCTGTTGCTGTCAGAAGCGCTGTCTCATCACCACATAGGCTTGTCTTATCAGATGCCAATGTTGGAGGTGCCGGATTACCACCTATTGTGATAATTACTGCATTCGATGCGCCACTTGTTCCACAGGTCGTTGTACATGTTGCTGTATAGGTACCTGCTATGCTTACCGTGATGCTTGTTCCAGTTGAACCATTGCTCCAGGTTATTGTTCCGTTACAACCTGTCGCTGTGATTTCGGTTGTTTCGTTACCACATAGACTTGGTTTGTTCGTCGCAATTACCGGTGCAGTTGGATTACCACCTGTTGTGATGATTACCGCATTCGATGCACCACTGGTTCCACAGGCCGTTGTACAAGTTGCTGTGTACGTACCTGCTGTACTTACCGTGATGCTGCTTCCTGTCGCATTGTTGCTCCATTTCACAGTGCCACCACAACCTGTCGCTGTCAATGTTGCTGTTTCATTACCACACAAGCTTGTTTTATTACTTGCAATCGTTGGTGCATTTGGATTACCACCTGTTGTGATGATTACTGCATTAGATGCACCGCTTGTTCCACAAGCCGTTGTACAAGTTGCTATGTACGTACCTGCTGTGCTTACCGTGATGCTGCTTCCTGTCGCATTATTGCTCCATTTCACAGTTCCGCCACAACCTGTCGCTGTC
>NZ_BAAGXU010000057.1:0-1977 GCF_054779675.1 Emticicia fontis | reverse complement strand
GTTGTGATGATTACTGCATTAGATGCACCGCTTGTTCCACAAGCCGTTGTACAAGTTGCTGTGTAGGTTCCTGCTATACTTACAGTGATACTAGTTGTTGTTGCGCCAGTCATCCAAGTGACAGTTCCACTACAACCTGTCGCTGTTAATGTTGCTGTTTCATTACCACACAAGCTTGTTTTGTTGCTTGCAATCGTTGGTGCATTTGGATTACCACCTGTTGTGATGATTACTGCATTAGATGCACCACTGGTTCCACATACTGTTATACAAGTTGCTGTATAAGTTCCTGCTGTACCTACTGTTATACTTGTACCAGTTGAGCCGTTGCTCCATGCCACTGTTGCACTACAACCTGTAGCTGTTAAGGTAGCAGTTTCATTGCCACACAAGCTTGTTTTGTTGCTTACAATCGTCGGTGCGCCTGGCGTAGTTCCTGGGGTAATTACTACTACATTCGAAGTTGGGCTTGTTCCGCAAGCATTCATACAAACTGCTGTATAAGTACCTGCTGTACTAACTGTGATACTTGTAGTAGTTGCGTTAGTACTCCATTTCAAAGTACCGTTGCAACCAGTCGCTGTTAACGTTGCCGTTTCATTACCACAGCTACTTGTTTTATTGCTTGCAATTGTTGGCGTAGTTGGTGCGCTACCAGTTGTTATTATGATAGCATTTGATACACTACTTGTGCCACAACTATTTGTACAAGTTGCCGTATAAGTACCTGCTGTGCTTACGCTGATGCTGTTTCCTGTTGCATTGGTGCTCCATTTCACAGTTCCACCACAACCTGTTGCTGTTAAGGTAGCTGTTTCATTACCACAAAGCATTGTTTTCGTACTTGCAATGGTTGGTGCCGATGGATTTCCACCTGAAGTAATTGTAATTACGTTTGAAGCTCCACTTGTACCACAACTACTTACGCAAATCGCACTATATGTTCCTGCTGTACCTACTGTAAGGGTACTACCTGTTGCATTAGTGTTCCATTTAACTGTTCCACCACAACCTGTCGCAGTTAAGATAGCAGTCTCGTTACCACACAAGCTCGTTTTATTAGCTGTTACAACTGGTGGCGACGGCATAACATTCTTTCTGATAACTATATTTTGACTTGGCTCACTTTCACCACATGCATTTTTACATACGGCAGTGTAGGTTCCGCCTGCACTTACTGTGATGCTGGTTGTTGTCGCGCCAGTACTCCAGGTGATATTTCCATTGCAACCTGTAGCTGTTAAGGTGGCTGTTTCAGTTCCACAAATACTATTTGTAGTTGTTTGTACTTCAGGAACAGTTGGTGCAGGCAATGTCTTGATAATAATTGAATTACTTGCATCACTTGTTCCACAACTTGTCACACATTTCACAGTATAAGTGCCTCCTGTGCTTACAATGATTGAAGTACTTGACTGACTCGTAGACCAGACAATAACACCACCATTACATCCTGTAGCTACTAAAGTAGCGGTTCCATTGCTACATAAAACATCTTTATTAGTAGTAATTGTTGGCGCTGCTGGTTTAGCACCCGAGGTAATCGTTACTGTATTCGATGCTCCACTCGTACCACAATTATTCACACAAATTGCATTATATGTGCCTGCTGTTGTTACGCTGATGCTTGAACCTGTAGAGCCATTATTCCAGGTTACTGTACCATTACAACCAGTAGCTGTCAATGTTGCGGTCTCATTGTTACATAGACTTGGCTTATTGCTAGAGATTACTGGTGCTTCTGGCGTACCACCCGGGAATATCGTAAGGATATTTGATGCTCCACTCGTTCCACATGCATTTATACAAGTTGCTGTATAGGTACCTGGTGCATTTACTGTGATACTGCTGCCACTTGCGCCTGTGTTCCATTTCACTGTACCGGTACAACCTGCGGCTACCAGAGTAGCGGTTTCGTTACCACACAGTTTTTGTTTGTCAGCACTAATGATTGGTGCAGTTGGTGCAGTTACCTTA